>JAUNAM010000068.1 GCA_030527615.1 Clostridia bacterium | reverse complement strand
TAACGTTGTTTTTCGCTGTAGCACCGATTCCTATGTGTGTACTTTCACCGACTGTAACAGTGCCACCTAAAGTAGCGTTTGGTGAGATATGTACATAATTTTCAATAACATTATCGTGCTCAATAACCGCACTTGTGTTAATAATACAATGTTCACCTATTTTTGCATCCGGGTTGATCACCGCACCAGCCATAATAGTAGTGCCCTTGCCGATTTCAACATTTGTTGCAATGACAGCAGAAGGATGTATTAACGTTACCCAATTAACATCATAATTTTCAGCAATTTTTTTTCTAATCGAACTATTACCAACAGCAATAACAAAATCTGTTTTTCTGTCATTTAATGTAGTGACATAATCAATGGTTCCAACTATTGAAAGATTAAAACATTCACCTTTAGCATTATCGTCCAGAAACGAAATTTCTTTATATCCAATTTTTAAGGCAATGTCGGCAATTACCTTTCCGTGACCGCCGGCTCCAATTATTATAAGTCTATTATGCATTAATTTCTATCTCATTTCCTTTAAATTCTTCCATCGTGGCTGAAGTTTCTGACGAAATACCGTCTCGGCATAAGACAGTAGAAACTGTTTTAAATAAAATCTTTATATCTAATAAAAGCGATACATTATTCACGTAATAAACATCTTTTTCAAATTTTTCTTGCCAAGTAAGCGAATTTCGACCATATGCTTGGGCGTAACCAGTAAGACCTGGTCTCACATTATGACGTTTTCTTTGTTCGCTCGAATACCTTGGTATGTACTGTACCAACAGTGGTCGTGGACCTACTATTGACATATCACCAATTAAGATGTTTATAAGCTCGGGGAGTTCGTCAAGACTTGTTGAACGAAGTATTCTGCCGTATTTGTTAAGTCTTACATCATCGGGTAATAGATTGCCCTCTTTATCTTTACGGTTATCCATAGTTCTGAACTTGATAAGCTTAAATATCTTTTCATTTCCGTTTTTGTCTTTTTTGCCGGGGCGTTGCTGTGTAAAGAAAGGGTTGCCCTTCATTGCAATGGCTCCTATTACGATAAGAATCAGAAAAACAGGAGAAAGAACCAATAACGCGATTAAAGAAACGGTAAAATCAAAAAAGCGTTTAAAAAACTTTATGTACATAATATCTCCAAAAAAGGTTATTCAAAGCAAGCACAAATAACTTCAATAATTTTATCTTGCTCTTCTATTGTCATTTTGTTATCACTTGGCAAGCATAAGCCACGCTCGAAAATATCCATACCCACATCAAGCGGATTACCGTCTTTACCAACACTGCCACCACTGATATATGCATCGGTAGCAGCTCTGCCATTACCCTCGCGAGTAACAAATCCGTTCATACGGTAAAAGGGTTGTGCGTGCATAGGCTTCCAAATAGGCCTGCCCTCTGCATTAAGCTTTACAAGGGTATCCAAAATTTCAGTAGGGCAAGATTTACCCTTTTCTGCAGCATATAACGGTTTATCATCACTGCGAACCTGTTTGCACATAGCATCACTGTCGATAATCATACAAGAAAGCCAATAGTTTGGCTCGCTGTTTTCAAAATCGATAGGATTCATTGAAACGGGCAAATTTTTAAAGCCCTCTTTATATCGCTCATAAATTGCTTTCTTCCCGGCAATATGCTCTTCAAGATGAGGCAACTGACCTCGCACAACGCCGGCGATAACATTGCTCATACGGTAATTATAGCCGATTTCTTCGTGCTGGTACCACGGCGCATTCTCACGCGATTGGGTTGACCATTTGCAAACCTTACAAGCGTCCTCATAGCTATCAGTTAAAAGCATACCACCCGAAGAACCGGTAATTATTTTATTACCATTAAATGAAATCGCAGAACAATAACCGAATGAACCTGTTTGAACACCCTTATATGTAGCACCGAGCGACTCGGCAGCATCCTCAATTATTATTGCATTATGCCTGTCACAAATCGCTTTTAACTCGTCAAGCTTTGCAGGAGTACCGTAAAGGTGTGCCATAACCACAACCTTGGTATCGGGATAAAGCTCAAATGCCTTTTCAAGTGCAACAGGGTCCATATTCCAAGTATCATACTCAGTATCAATAAATACCGGCACGCCACCCTCGTAAACAACAGGATTAACTGTAGCAGCAAAAGTCATATCCGAACAAAATACTGTATCGCCCGGTTTTATTTTTGCAAGCTTCATAGCAAGATGCAACGAATCTGTACCACAAGCAAGGCCAACCGCATATT
Organism: Clostridia bacterium; assembly: GCA_030527615.1. Taxonomy (GTDB): domain Bacteria; phylum Bacillota; class Clostridia; order Oscillospirales; family Acutalibacteraceae; genus UBA737. The sequence goes on along the minus strand of JAUNAM010000068.1, from coordinate 3,888 downwards.
TGCAACCAACCTTTTCACAAATTATGCGTTCAACCTCGTTGATGTTTTTACCAACTGTTGACATCCAATTTGTTTTATAAGCTTCGGTTACATATTCTATTTCTTCACCGTGCATTGTTGGTGAGCTTAACCATATTTTATTTTCAAAAGGCGCGAACTCCTTTTTTAACATACAAATTCCTCTTTTACTTTTTATTATAAATTGAGTTTTCAAAACAAAAAACTCAATTTATATAATACACACAATTATACATAAAACATTATACTTCAATCGGACAAAAAAGTCAAATTATATATATTATAATATATATATAAATAAAAATATTTAAACTTTAACTCTAACAAGCAAGACAAAAACTGTAATTTAAAACAAAAATTACCTATAATATTTAATTTGTTTCTTCACAAGATAATACTGCAAACGCAAAACAAAATTTTGTGTATGTAAGGAGTGAAAAACGATGGCTAAAAAGAACGTAGTACCCGAGGCTAAAGAAGCACTCAACCGTTTTAAGATGGAAGCAGCTAACGAGGTTGGCGTTAACTTAAAGCAGGGCTATAACGGTGACCTTACCTCTAAGCAGGCAGGTTCTATCGGCGGTCAGATGGTTAAAAAGATGATCGAATCTTATGAAAACAGCATGAAATAAACCGTTTTAACTAACAGTTGACCGAAAAGGCACCGACATATTTAAATTGTCGGTGCCTTTTTCAAAAAAAGAGTATATTTTTATAAAAACACACTCAAACTAAACTCGTAATTTCTTTACAAAGAGGTGAAAATAATGTTTGATAAAATCTGTCTTATTCTTGCCATTATCGGTTGTCTTAACTGGGGTCTTGTGGGACTATTCAGCTTTGACTTGGTAGCGTGGATATTCGGTGGCAGCGCAATGTTGCTCAGTCGTATAGTTTACACCGTAATCGCTCTTGCAGGCATTTGGTGTATATCTCTACTTTTCAGAAGTGACCGTGCTTCAAACCGTGTTGTAGCCGACTAAATTTATATTTTAAAGTCATCATCTAACAGATGGTGGCTTTAATTTTAATTTATGTCTTTATTTTTTAATTTATCAAAATCTTTTCTGTGTTTTTTGTTCCCAAATACTGTGCGAATATAATCAAAGGCGAATATATAAATACAAACGCTATAATTGAAAACAGCATACTGTATCGCCAATCGGTGGCAGACCTTAACGCTTCTTTCGAATAATAAAGAGCGGGATTTGTTTTTTCAAAAAAAGTCGCTTGCCCAAAAATCGGTAGGACCTGTTACATATACTGCATTGCCTATTATCGATTTTTCATAAAATCCCCTACTTAAAATCTATTTTAAGCACTCTGCCTATACCGTCAGATGCAATACCGTCTCCGCCCATACCTATGTAAAGTGTTCTGCCCTGCTTTGCAAAGCTTAGCGCACTTATATTATCGTCAAATGAATATATCTTTTTAAGCTGTTTTTTATTTAGCCAATAAACGGTATTTTTATATCCCGATTCGGTTTGTTTTGCGGTTAAAACAAGCAGCGTTTGCACACCGTTTTTTTTCTTCGCAAAAAAGGTCGGTTACACATTCACCCTCGGGCACATCTATCTCATCTATCTTTTTAAAATTGCGTGTTTTATAAAGATTGCCAGTAGTTATATAACAACTGTCGCCCATAACGGCGCTTGAATTAAACAGCACCTGATTTTTTATGGGTCTGTTAAGCACCATACCCGACTTAATAAATGGGGTGCAAAACTGAAATTTATCGCCTTTTAGCTCGAAAAATTCAACCGTATAGTTGTCGTCAACATAATAGCAGGCAAGTATACAGTACAATCTATCCTTTATTAAAAATAAATCGTATACCCTTTTATAGCGAGTGTTTTGTCGCTCCTCTGCTAAAATTACATCAACACCGTTTTTGTGTAGAGGAATGTTTGTATATTGCTTGGTTTTTGGATCATATTTTACCACGGGGTGGTCGTTTGTATCGTAGCTTACGCCAAAGTAATATGCCCCGTCAAGGTATTCGGCATCAAAGGTGTGCAGCGCACCCTTAATTTTTACAAAAGTTTGCCACTCACCGTCATTTAAAACATAGTTTTCGGCGTATTCAGGTCTGCCTGCCGGGTCACCGCCTATGGCGATGGTCTTGCCATTTAGGTTTAAAAAACGAAGAATTGCCTCTTGCTCTGATTCGCCCGTGCTTACCCAATTTGACTGTTCGCTATCATATTTCCAAAATGATGTTGGGCTTGAATCGGCAGAATAATCACCAACTGCGGTATAAACCTCACCATCTATAACGGCAATATCCCACGGATTTCGCGCATTTGAGGCGAGTGTTGTATCGTTTTGAGAACTGACACCCAAATCGGTAACGGTAGCCGTGCCCGATAGGTCGTCAACACTTGTTTTAATTTTACTGCTTTTGCCACAACCTGCAAGCATTAAGCATAGCGCAAACACAGCTGCCAAAACTTTTATTTTCATAATTTTTGTCCTCTTATTAAATATAAACTTCTGTTTCAACAAAATTATAAAGTTGTGTCAAATTATAACACAAAAAGCCTTCCCTGTAAAGAAAGGCTTTTTGAATTAAGTATTGTATATTTTATGTTTTTGAACTGTTTTCTTTTGCCATTTGTTCGAGCATTTTAATATCTACCTTGCCAATAGCAGTTTTTGGCAGTTCATCTTTTATGTAAATGCTATTTATTTTAACAAAGTCCTCGCAGTTTTCGTTTATTATGCAATCAACTTTTTTTCGTAACTCCTCTGTGCTTATTTCACTATTTAATGTAACAAAGGCACAAGGGGTAACACCGCTCGGGTGTAGGGGATCTTTTTCAGTTACTACAACTGCCCTACTAATTTCGGGTATTGTTTCCAATAATTCTTCCAAATCCAATGGATACACCTTATGACCGTCAAACAACATTATCATTCGTTTTGTTCTGCCCTTTACAAATAGCTGTCCGTTTTCATCCATATATCCCAAATCTCCGGAATGAAGCCATACTCTGCCGTCAGCGTGTGTTCTTAATACATCTTTGCTTTTTTCAGGTTCATTATAATATTCCAACATATGATTGCTTGAAAGAACGCATATTTCACCCTGCTCTCCATATTTTAATTCTTCTTCCGTATCGTGGTCAATAATTTTTATTATGGTATTAACCAAAGGTATTCCAACCCCTCCTACTGTACTTGTTTCTGCACTAAATCTCGAAGTGGCACCTGAGGCATTTTCCGTCATTCCATATCCATATGTCATATTAGGAGTAATATTGTGCTCTATCATAAATTGTTCAATTTTTTCTTCGTATTCTGCTGTTATTGATTCGCCACCTATACCCAGTGTTTTTATATACGATAAGTCCACACCCTTTAATTTTTCACTTTGAAGCAAAGAATCTATACAATGAGATATTACAATCAAATGATTTGGTCTATAATTTAATATAAGTTCGTCGATTTTGTCAACATCGAATGCCGGTTCAATAATCTGCGTCATTCCATAACATAGTGGTAGATGAGATGCTGGTACTGCCATAGAGGCTGAAAACAATGGCCACATTCTTACCCATCTGTCGCCCATACTATAATTTATCGGTAGATTTAAGTGTTGATGTGCCTGAATATTGAAGCACTTATCCGATAACATAACATTTTTAGGTTTTCCTGTTGAACCGCCTGTTTTTGCAATAAATAACGGTTCATTCGAATTTCGTTTATAATTCGGTAAGATTTGATTGTTGCCCTTCTCTTGAAAATCATTCCAAGTAATCATATTTTCGGCGGTATTTATATATTTACCTGAAAGGCTTTTATTAACAATCGTGTGGAACTGTCAAGAAAATTGGACAAATTAAGTTAATAAAAATAAAGTAACCT
>JAUNAM010000067.1 GCA_030527615.1 Clostridia bacterium | reverse complement strand
CAAACTTTTGCTCAATACGCTTGATTTCCAAGTCCTGCTCTTTTTGGTGATTGATAATCAGTATCAAGATTGAGAGCCTTTTTGCCGTCAAGCTGATAGATAGTAGAGCCGTCCACAGATAAGATACCCTGAGCCTTTTGTTTAGGACATCTTACAATTATGCCGTTTTTCTGTTGACACACATAAACAGGGTTTTCGTGTGCCTCAGCAGTGATAACGGTATCACCCTGCATAACTTTGATATACGCCATGAGCGCCTTATGGGTATCACTGTATTTCTCAAGGAGTTCACCAAGCATGAAAACACCGGCAGTGATGTTGCCTTCATACTCAGTAGGCTCAATTCCATTTTCACGGAGTCGAGGATAGTTAATCGGGTGTATCTGCATAACGCCCCAGCAAGTACCGTTGTCTGCCTCTAAACGGAAGCTACTTTCACATTCGGCTACTGCTAAAGCAAGAGCGTATGGCACACCGTATTTTTCGCAAGCCTGTTGCATAACTACTTGCAGCTCACGGGACAGCGGTATCTCCTCTGAATAGGAATACACAGGCTTGTCCTCCGGCTCAGCTTTAAGGTCAACATCTGTATCGGGTGTTGCCGTTGAGTGTAGAGCTGTAGCTGTAATTGAAATATCGTTATGCGGTTTTACAGGCCCTGACGGCTGTGCGTTTTTTTTGTTAGCCGTCAGGCTAATCAGTATCGGTGTAGCTATTGCCAGCACCAGCAGTGCTATAAGCACCTTTTTTCGTATGTGCAAGTGAATCAACCTCCTTACTCTTTTGTCCGTCAAACTTTGCACGAAAATCTTTGTCCTCTGTAGAATCTGAGATTGCTTTGCAAAATGTTCTACAGAAGCGTTTAATTTCGATTGACGGGATTGCAGAGCAGTTAATCTTAGGCATAAGACTGTACCTCCCTTAATCCTTTACTGTTTTGTTGTTTTGCTCAAAGGAAACAAGGTCAGACTCTTTGACACGGTAGAGCTTTCCAACTTTTACAGCCGGGAGCTTTTTATTTCTAATCCATTCCCAAACCGTTGAAACAGCGACTCCGTAGCGCTCAGCCACTTGCTCACAGCTATAAATTTTTTCCAAACATTATACCTCCTTTTTCTTGACTTTGGTTGAGTTTTGTTGTATAATGTTTTCGCAACTAAACTTGATACGACAAAAATCAACCGCTGTGATTCTAAAAAACGGAGAACATAGGGGCTGTGTTTTCTATACCCTTGTTTCGTTTTCTTTATTATAGTTGATTTTTGTTTCTTTGTCAAGCGTTTTTCGAGAAAAAGTTGAAAAAAGTTTATTTTGTTTTTTGGAGGCAAAGAAATGGGACTGTACGAAAAAGTAGATCAGCTATGTAAAAGCAAGGGAATTGAAAAGTCAAACTTAGGTGAAGTGTTAGGCATAAAACTGACTAAGGGTACTGTAAGTAAATGGCAAAAAGGGGCTATGCCAAGAGCAAGCACATTAAAAGCTATGGCAGACTATTTTGGAGTAACAGTGGAATATCTAACAAATGATGACGCTGTAAGCGTCCAAACCGTGCAAGATAATCACGGTATTATAGGTAGCACTCACGCACCCGTCACAATTATTAACGGCTCAGAACGCAAACTCTCTGAGCAAGAAATAGCCTTACTGAATCTCTTTGAAAAACTTAGTGTTGTGGATCAGTCAAAACTTATTGTTTTTGCAGAGGAGCTAAGTGCAAAATGACAGGACTTGAGTATGAAAAAGTAGTAGCTCAATATTTAAGACAACACGGATATAAGAGGGTGTCAGTAACACAAGGCTCAGGAGATTTCGGCATAGATGTAATAGCTTACAAGCACGGGCATAAATACGCTGTGCAGTGTAAGTATTACACTTCCGCAGTGAGCTTGAGTGCCGTACAAGAAGCTGTTACTGGTATGGCGTATTACGGTTGCGACAGAGCTATGGTGGTAACAAACAACACTTTTACGCAAGCCGCAAAAGAGCTTGCCGCTTGCAACAATGTGACTTTACTTGAAAATATCAAGTCGGCAGGATTCATGATTAAATGGCAACATCTGTTGCGGGTAATTGTTGCTCTGTATGCGTTTGTTATGCTTGCTGCCCTATCGGCAGCTTTTTATACCGTATTTGCAAATCCGTCATTCTCAAACGTGTTTCAATTTGTATTACTATTGCTGATCGTCTTTTCTCCGTTGTGGGTGTATTTGATTGTTAAAGCTCTCCTGTACCATTTCAGGAATAAAAAACCAGTAAACAGTGATACTATTGTGCCGGAAGTAGTAAAGATTACGGAATATGCAGACGCACGTAAAATACACAAACTGATACAAAACGAGGAAAGTATTATTACTCTAAGTCAAGTTGTTCAGCTTGTTAATTCTGAAACAGTAACCACCTCTAAAATACAAAGGATTTTTAAGTTTGGTTATGCAAGAGCCGGGAGAATTATTGACCTACTAAACGAAAACGGCTACGTTGTTCAGGATAAAGAATTTATATACAAATGGACGGAAAAAGCAAAATAAAAAAAAAGCCCTCTGCACAAGGCAGAAGGCAAAAGAGGTTTTTATATGTCAGCTAAAATAGAGTGGAACATACCAAAGAATAAAAGTAACGGTACGCTGGCAGTAGTATATGCAAGATTCTCCTCCCACAGTCAGGGGGAACAGTCCATTGAGGGACAAATCTCAGAGGCTCATAGATACGCAGCCTCACACGGATATACCATTGTGCATGAATACGTTGACCGGGCTAAGTCCGGCAGAACGGATAACCGTGAGCAATTTCAGCAAATGCTGAAGGACACATCTAAGAAGCAGTTTGATGTTATCATACTGTGGAAGGTTGACCGCTTCGGGCGTAACCGTGAGGAAATTGCTCTTAACAAAATGAAATGTAAGAAAAACGGCGTCAGGGTTGAGTATGTTGCAGAAACAATACCAAACACACCTGAGGGCGTTATTCTTGAAAGTGTCCTTGAGGGCTTTGCAGAATATTACAGCTTGCAGCTCTCTCAGAATATCAGGAGAGGACAACGCAAGAGTGCTGAAAAGTGTCAGTGTGTAGGTGGCAACCGTCCTATGGGGTATCTAACAGGACCTGATAAAAAGTTTATCATTGACCCTGATACTGCACCTACTGTCAAATTAGCCTTTGATATGTATGCTGCCGGACACACCATTACAGAAATAGTGGACCACTTTAACGCTATGGGATTCCGTAACCGCAAAGGCAAACCGTTCTCAAAGAACAGTTTGTACTCGGTATTGAAAAACGAAAAATACACCGGCGTTTATATATGGCAGGACCAACGCATTGAGGGCGGTATGCCACGCATTATTGATGATGACACTTTTTGGAAGGTGCAAGAGCTTATGAAAGTCAATAAACGTGCGCCTGCTCATAAGTGGAATAGGTCTGATTACATTCTCACTGAAAAGCTGTTTTGCGGTAAGTGCGGCTCTATGATGATAGGTGAAGCCGGTACAGGCAAAATGGGGGTTAAGTATAACTACTACGCCTGCTCTAAAAGAAAACGCCACGGGGACTGTGATAAAAAGGCTGTCCGGCAGGAAGTTATAGAGGCTGAGGTTATCAGGGCCACACTTGAGCTTTTACAAGATGATGAATTGATAGAATTTCTTATAGAGCATACATGGGAATACTATCAGGCTCAGGACGAAAGCCAAGAGGAATTAGACGCCCTCCACCGTCAATTAGAGCAGGTGCAGGCGGCTATGGAAAACTTAGTAAGAGCCGTTGAGCTGGGTATGGTAAATGAGATTACTCAAAAGCGTATGAAAGAGTTAGAGGCTCAGCAAAAGGAAATTACCGTTGCTATTGCAGATAGGGAAATTGCAAGAGGCTTCCACGTCACAAGAGAATATGTGGACTTTTTCTTTAAGAAATTTAGAGATATGGATTACACAAATCAAGAGTGCCAAAAGCAGCTTATCTCAACCTTTGTAAACTCTGTATATCTGTATGATGACGGAACAGCCACTATAAACTTTAATTTCAGCTCAGACAGTAGGACCGTAACGCTCTCTGAAGTCAAGGACGCAGAGGACGGTGGAGAGTTCGTCCGCTGTTTGCCGTGTTCCACCAGCGTGCCGCTGGAGCCAATCCGTTCAAGTTTGTACAAAGCTAAAACTTGTACCACGAGACGTGAGTTAGGCTACTGTGCGGTATGTTCCACCAATCGAGAGGCTCGACACCCAATCCGTCTTAATCAGTGCAAATTGAAAGTTTGTACCACGAGACATAAGTTCGGATATAAGTGCCGATGCTCCACCTTAAAAACGACAGGTTTCAATTTGAAACCTGTCGTTTTTAACAAAATCCACCCTCGCAGGTGGGTAAAATCGCTGTTAGCGGTGAACTTCTACTTCGTGGAGTGAAATTCGCCTCGACAGCAAGTGGTTGATTTAATTTCACCGATAATAAATTAACCAACTTGACAATTTTATTTTGTTGTTCTATACTGATTTTGCAAAATAATATCTTAATTATTATGTAGGTGTTTAATGAATAATAGTAAAAATAAATATAAAATTTTACTTACCGGTTCAAATGGTTTTGTTGGTGCACGCATTCTTAAAAAATATAATAATTCTGTAACCGTTCCTGCTGAATTAGTAAGAAATCCTGACAATAAATTAATAGATTTTGTCTGTGCTCATAAACCGGATATTATTATAAACGCAGCCGCAATATCAGATATATCCGTATGTGAAGCCAATCCCGATAAATCTTTTTTAGCTAATGTAACCCTACCGGTCGTTTTGGCAAAGGCTGCAAAATCGATAAATGCTAAATTTATCAGTTTTAGCACCGATCAAGTATATACCGGTTGTGACAATTTTGGTCCATACGCCGAAAATATGCATCTGCCAACGCCGACAAATATATATGCTTGCCATAAGATTCAAGCAGAAAATGAAGTTCTTAATATTCTCCCTGAATCGGTAATGTTAAGAGCTACTTGGATGTATGATATGCCAATGGCAAATCATAACAATAGAGGGAATTTTTTTGTAAATATTATAAATTCGTTACACGAAAACAACACACTATCATTTCCTATACAGTATAGAGGTATTACCTATGTAGACGAGGTTGTTACACAGCTTGAAAATGTATTCACTATACCCGGAGGTATCTACAACTATGGCAGTGAAAACAGTTATACTTCTTATGAAACGGCAAAAGAACTTTTAATTCTTTTAGGCGAAGCTGAAAAAAGCAATTTAATTATACAAACCAATGACATTAGACATAATTTGTGGATTGATAATCAAAAAATCACTAATTTCGGAATTAAATTTAACACTACTATTAACGGTTTAAAACAATGTATTTCTGATTATTCGTTAACACCAAAATAAACAGTCGATATCAAAAAAATTCTTGATATCGACTGTTTATTAATTTATTTTAAACACTCAAATTTTTCGTCTACCTTTTCAGGCTTTGATTTTTGTGTAAGCAGGCTTACTATTGGGAATAGTATCAAACCGCCTACCATTGCAAAAACGCCTGAATAGAGCGAATTGGTAAATACAAAACCGATAACTTTATTTGTAATGGTAAACCAACCCATACTTAAACACAGTTGTATAATTTCAAGACCCGTGCCAAATATAAAGCAGGTTGCAACTGCGGCACGTGTGCCTTTTTTCCAAAATAGACCGTACATAAACGGCGCTAAGAAAGAGCCTGCAAGTGCACCCCAAGATACACCCATCATTTGTGCAATAAATACAGAGTCTTTCCAAATGGTATCTTTAAGTATTGCGATAACAGCCGATACCGCGATAAAGAAGACAATAAACAAGCGCATAATAAGTACTGATTTTTTATCATTAAAACGATTTTTCTTTTCTGCTACGGGTTTAATAACGTCAAGAGTAAGAGTTGATGATGATGTAAGTACAAGTGAAGACAGTGTTGACATTGATGCCGAAAGCACTAAAACAATAACCACCGCTACAATAACGGGTGCCAACTCTGCTAACATTGTAGGTATCACCTTATCAAACATAACACTCTTATCACTTATGTAGCCGGCTTTAAGCATTTGTGACTGATAAAGCTTGCCAAATCCACCCAAGAAATAACAACCGCCTGCCACGATTACGGCAAATACCGTTGATATAATTGTACCTTTTTTAACGGCGCTCTGGTCTTTGATTGAGTAGAATTTACCCACCATTTGAGGTAGTCCCCAAGTGCCAAGTGATGTAAGCATAACAACAAAGAATAAGAACACTGGGTTTGGACCAAAGGGGGTTATAAAGTCTTTGCCCGCAGTATCACCAAGTGTTTTTACGACAGTCATCAAGCCGCCGTTATCCTTAAGCACAGCAAATATTACTACAACAATACCAATTAACATTATAATACCTTGAATAAAGT
>JAUNAM010000012.1 GCA_030527615.1 Clostridia bacterium | reverse complement strand
CACACCTGGCTGGTGTGCTTTACCCGGCAAATATATTGTAACAAAGGAGTTGAAAGCAATATGGCAATCATTAAATGCGTTACTTCAGGATGCCCAATGAATAACATATTCCCTTATGTTATGAGAGATGAGGCAACCGAGCAAAGACTTATAAGTGGAATAGAGTGTTCTCCCGACACTGCTTTGGAAGAATTCCGCTTTGTAAAAAAACAGTTCGGCAAAGAGGACGGCAGAACTTATTATCATTTCGTGCAATCCTTTGCTCCCGATGATAATCTCACACCCGAAACTGCTCACGAAATCGGGATGCGATTTGCCGAAGCCTTTCCCGATTATCAAATCGTTGTAGCAACCCATTACAACACAAACAGTATTCATAATCACTTGATAATGAATTCCGTAAACCTTAAAAGCGGTAAAAAGTATCATCAAACCAAAGAAGATTTGATGCAGCTTAAAAGATATTCTAATCAGCTTTGTCAGGAATACGGTTTGAGCGTTACCGAAGAAAAATGTCAATACAGCAAAACACCTTGGTGGAAAAAGCAGTTGAGAGAGTTGGCTCTCACCGCTTTGGAACAGAGTTACACAAAGGAAGGTTTCATAGAATATATGAATCTGCACGGATACAAGGTTAGGTGGGAAGACAATCATAAATATGTTTCCTTCACAACACCCGACAATCATGTGTGCCGTGATAAAAGTTTGTTTGACGAGCGACTGCTCAAGGATAATATGGAAGCATATTTCCTGCTCGGCGGTGCCGACACAAGATTTGCAGAAATATATTCCGAATATGAAACGCCCGTACACCGACCGGATGCGAGTATGACACAGACATCAGGTCTAATAAATCTAATAGGTGATTTATTAACGATAGCACCGCCGGAGGCAGATTACACTCCCGAAATGCTTGACGAAATAAATCCGTATGAGAAAGCCTTGCTTGAAAAAATACTCGGCAAAAGAATATCACCCGTGGCGGTTGCTCACTATTCAACACAAGAGGAATACGAGCAGTCCCAAGGTATATCTATGATTTGGTAAAGAGAGGAGAGATGATTAAAATTTACTGTGCTAACCAAGAAAGCGTGAGCATAGTATGTACTATAGAGTAAAAACAAACGAAAGGTGGTGCCTCTACCGTGGCAAAGGTGAAATTGAATTACATATTCAATAATCCAAACTCGGCAGAGGACACTGTCGAGATGCTTATCAAATTTTTTGTTGAGGTTAATAAACCCAAGGTTGATGAAGCAATAAAAAAATACGCTGAAACAAGCGAAGAAATCGTTAGCCACTCTGCTTAAAGCAGAGTGGCTAAACTTTAAAATATTGTCTGGACTTATGACAATTTTTGTGATATGTGTTGTGTTGCAAAAAACGGAAGGAGGTAAAATAAATATATGAACATAGCAGCTTATTGCAGAGTATCTACCGACAAGGAAGACCAATTAAATTCACTTGAAACTCAAAAGAATTTCTTCCTTGAATATGCCGAGCGTTCAGGCGACAGGTTAGTCAGGCTTTATGCAGATGAAGGCATATCGGGAACTAAAACCAAAAATCGAAAGCAGTTCCTAAAAATGATAGCAGATGCCGAGCTTGGAATGTTTGATGTTCTCGTAGTTAAGGATATTTCAAGATTTGCGAGAAATACCGTTGACTTGTTGGAAAATATACGCAAACTTAAAAATTATGGTATACAGACTCATTTCTTAAATTCAAATATGACGAGCATGGGTGACAGTGAATTTTTGCTGACCATATTCGGTGCAATCGCACAAGAGGAAAGTTGCAATACTTCAAAGCGTGTTAAATTCGGCAAAAAGGTCAATGCAGAAAAGGGACGGGTTCCGAATATCGTTTACGGATATAATAAAACCAAAGGCGATTATTTTAATCTGACTATCAATCAGGAGGAGGCAAACATAGTAAGACAAATTTATTGTTGGTACTTAAATGATGGTTATGGTGCAGCAAAGATCGCAATAATGTTGAATGATAGAGGCTTAAAAACAAAGCGAAATTGCAGTTGGACTCAAAACGCTATCTGCCGTATTCTTGAAAATGAAATATACACCGGCAAAATAATAAACGGCAAGGAAGAAGTGACAGATTTCTTAACAGGAAAAAGGGAACTGAAAAGTGAAGACCAATGGTTTATTGTGGACAAGCCGGAGCTTCGAATAATTGATGATGAGTCTTATATGAAAGCTCAAAAGGTTAAAAAAGAGCGCGGTGGAAAATTCAAGGTTGATAGAGAACGGCATAGTAACCTCCACCTATTCTCAACCCTTATAAAATGTAAAGACTGCGGGTGGTCGTTTCGCAGGTGCGTTCGTACCTATAAAAATACATACATAAGATGGGTGTGTTCAGGACATAACGGTAAGGGCGCTGATAGTTGTCCGAATGCAGTAACGGTTGATGAGGACGAGCTCATCGAGGTAATCGAAAATTACTTTGCAAATATGCTATCAAACCGAAAACGAGTGATAGATTATATTGTCGGTGAGTTCCAAAAGGTATATAAAGCCGAAGATGAAAATGTAGCTTATGAAAAAGAACTGCGACAAAAAATCACAAAGATAAACCGCAACCGTAAAAAGTATATGGATATGTATACTGATGACCTAATCTCAAGAGAAGAACTCAATGAAAAAATAGGCTCGGATAAACAAGAACTCAAAAGACTTGAGGCAGAGCTTAAAATGGTTGAACGACACATTACAAAAGGCAATCAACTGCAATGGATACTAACCGAAACCTTCAAAGAGATAGAAAATATCAGCAATTTAAGGAGAGCTACAAATGCTCAACTGAGGCGAGTGCTGGACAGAATCGAGGTTGATCACCAAGGTAATATTGAAATAGTCTTAAAACCCTTCAAGGAATTGGGACTTGACAAAACCGTTCCAATTTGTAACGACCTCACATAAAGATGTTACTGACCGGCTTTTACATATAGATAAAAATTTGTTCCGTCAGGTTGATGTGGTGCTGCAAAAAAACAAGAGTGAAAGGCATATACGCGGGGGACTTGCCACCAAACGCAAGTATAAAGGAGTACAAGAATAAAATAAGTTCAACATTTTCAAAGATTTTTTCACCAAATTCACAGTAAAGCGGTGGAAAAATCTTTGTTTTTATTTTATTTTTCTGTTTTTTGGTGGTTTTGCTGTTGACAAGTGTGTGGTTTTAGATTATAATGAGTATAATTAGTAAAGTGAGGTAGTATCAATGTCCGAAATATTTACAAAAGATATACAAAAAACTGACCGCATACCCTTTCTCGTAGATCATCTTTATGCCAAGATGCCCGAGATAGAGGCTGACCGTGCGGTTTTAATAACCGAGTCTTATAAAGCTACCGAGGGACAACCCATAATTTTGCGTAGGGCTAGGGCTTTTGCTCATATACTTGAGAATTTGCCTATAACAATTCGCCCACGTGAATTGGTTGTCGGCAGTAATTCTATTGCACCTCGCGGCTGTCAAGTGTTCCCCGAGTATTCTTATGAGTGGCTGCAAGCAGAGTTTGACACCGTGGCAACACGTAGCGCAGACCCATTTTACATATCTGAAGAAACCAAGGCTAAACTCAACGAGGTTTATCCTTATTGGAAGGGCAAGACCACAAGTGAGCTTGCTACCTCTTATATGTCTGAGGAAGCACTAACCGCCATTGAGCACAATATGTTTACCGTTGGCAACTATTTTTACAACGGTATAGGCCACCTAACCGTTGACTATGGCAAGGTGTTGGCCATTGGATATAAAGGAATTATTGCTGAGGCGAAGGCAGCGCTTGAAAAGTTAGAACTATCTGATGCTGACTATGCTTCGCGTTCAAGCTTTTTAAATGCTGTAATTATCAGCTGTGAGGCTGTTATAAACTATGCTGACCGCTATGCAACTCTTGCAAAACAAGAGGCTGCAAACGAGGCTGACGCCCTTCGCCGTGAAGAGCTTTTAAAAATTGCACAAAACTGCGCTAATGTTCCACGTTACGGTGCAAAATCTTTTTATGAGGCTTGTCAGTCGTTTTGGTTTATTCAAATGCTTTTGCAGGTTGAATCAAGCGGACACTCAATTTCACCCGGACGATTTGACCAATACATGTATCCCTACTTTAAAAAGGATTTAGACGAGGGCAAAATTACACGTGAGTTTGCACAAGAGCTGGTTGACTGTATTTGGGTTAAGTTTAACGACCTTAACAAGGTTCGCGATGCCGCATCGGCTGAGGGCTTTGCAGGATACAGCTTATTCCAAAACCTTATCGCCGGCGGACAAGACATACACGGCAAGGACGCAACAAACGATGTATCTTATATGTGTATGAACGCAACAATTCACGTAAATTTGCCAATGCCGTCCTTCTCGGTTCGTATTTGGAACGGTACCCCACACGAATTTATTATCCGTGCGGCAGAGGTCACCCGTACAGGTGTAGGCTTGCCGGCTTACTACAACGACGAGGTTATTATTCCACAGCTACTCAGCCGTGGTCTGACCCTCCAAGACGCACGTGACTATAACATAATCGGTTGTGTTGAGCCGCAAACTCCACACAAAACCGACGGTTGGCACGATGCTGCATTCTTTAATATGTGCAGACCGCTTGAAATGGTATTTTCAAACGGTGTTGACAAGGGTGTGCAGATAGGTCCCAAGACCGGCGAGGTATCAAGCTTTGATACGTTTGATAAGTTCTATGATGCTTATAAAGCACAGATGAACTACTTTATAAAGCTGCTTGTAAATGCCGACAACTCTATCGATATGGCGCACGCAACGCTCTGTCCGCTACCGTTTCAATCGTGTATGGTTGACGACTGTATCGGTAGGGGTAAAAGCCTGCAAGAAGGCGGCGCAATTTACAACTTTACAGGTCCGCAGGGCTTTGGTATTGCCAATATGGCAGACGGACTTATGGCGGTTAAAACGCTTGTGTATGACAAAAAGCTTGTATCAATCACCGAGCTTAAGGAAGCGCTTGACAACAACTACGGTAAAGATTTAGATGCTCAAACCGCCGAAAAGCTTACCTGTCAAATTGCCGCAAAGCTGCAGGGTGAGGGCAAAACACTTACCGCCGATGATGTTAAGGCAATTTATGTTACCGTATCACACAATCCGCTTGATGAAAATAAGAAAAAGCGTTTTGATGATATACTCAATATGATAAATGAACTACCAAAGTTTGGTAACGATATACCCGAGATTGATGCCTTTGCACGTGATGTGGCTTACACCTATACACGCCCGCTTGAAAGCTTTAAAAACCCACGTGGCGGTATGTACCAAGCAGGTCTTTATCCCGTATCGGCAAATGTGCCCTTAGGCGCACAAACAGGTGCAACGCCTGACGGACGTTTAGCTTATACCCCTGTAGCTGACGGTGTGTCACCTGCGGCCGGCAGAGATATTAAGGGTCCGACAGCGGCGGCAAACTCGGTGTCACGCCTTGACCACTTTATTGCATCTAACGGAACGCTCTTTAATATGAAGTTCCACCCGTCGGCACTTGCCGGACAAAGCGGTCTTGAAAGCTTTGCAGCACTTGTGCAGGGTTACTTTGACCAAAAGGGCTCACATATGCAATTTAATGTTGTAAGCCGCGAAACCTTGCGTGATGCACAAAAGAACCCCGAAAAATATAAATCCTTGGTTGTACGTGTTGCGGGCTACAGCGCACTGTTTACCACCCTTTCACGTTCACTTCAAGAGGATATTATAAACAGAACAGAGCAGGGAGGGTTTTAATGACGGATAGTTTGCTTAACGTAAAGGGCAGGATATTCGACATTCAACGTTTCTCAACCCACGACGGACCGGGCATTCGCACAATAGTCTTTTTAAAGGGCTGTGCGCTAAGGTGTCGTTGGTGCTGTAACCCCGAATCACAATCCTTTGACATTGAAACCATGATGCAAAACGGCAAGCCGAAGATTATGGGTAAGGATGTCACGGTGGGGGAGGTAATGGACGAGGTCTTGCAGGACCGACCGTATTACCGACGCTCCGGCGGGGGATTAACCCTTTCGGGTGGTGAGAGCCTTTTGCAGCCCGAATTTGCTGTGACGTTACTAAAAGCGGCAAAGGAAAACGGTATAAATACCGCGATTGAAACCACGGGCTTTGCAAATATTGACACAATAAGACAATTCCTGCCTTATATTGACACGGTGCTTATGGATATTAAGCACATAAATTCAGAAAAGCATAAAGAGTTCACATCTCAGCCAAATGAGAGAATACTTGAAAACGCTCGCATTATAGCAAGCGAGGCAAACAAACTTATAATCCGTGTGCCGGTTATACCCACCTTTAACGATACTGTAGCAGAGATTGCCGATATAGCCGCTTTTGCGGCAGGCTTACCGCGAGTTGATGAAATACATCTGCTGCCCTATCACAGTATGGGTCGTGACAAATACACGGGATTAGGCAGAGATTATTTGATGGGTGATTTAAAATCTCCCACAAATGAACTGGTGGCGGTGCTGATACAAACTGCCGAAAAATATGGCCTTAAGGCCCACATAGGAGGTTAATGCGATGGATAGATTTGAAGCAGGTGACAAGGCACGTATTATACAAGAACTTGTCCCCGGCAAACAGATAACTATAGCTCACATAATTGCCAATCCTGACGAAGTCCTTTATAAAAAACTGGGACTTAATCCTGCCGAGGAGCATAAGGGTGCAATCGGTATTCTTACCGTATCGCCAAGTGAGACCGCAATTATAGCAGGCGATATTGCAATTAAGTCCTCGGGTGCAACACTCGGCTTTGTTGATCGTTTTAGCGGCACGGTGATTTTAACAGGTACTGTGTCAGAGGTTGATGCTTCACTTACTGCCATTACCGACTATGTTAGGGATAAATTAGGCTTTACCGTTTGCGAAGTGACCAAAACCTAATGAAAAAGCTAATTTTAATCGGTCGCAGCGGGGTAGGTAAAACAACCCTTACCCAAGCGCTTCGAGGTGAAAAGACACACTATCATAAAACACAGTACATAAACTATGACGATTTTTTGATAGACACCCCCGGTGAGTACGCCGAAAATGTTGAGCTCAGCTCGGCACTTTGTCTTTATTCATACGAGGCAGATGTTGTGGCGCTGCTTATACCGGCAGATGCCGGGTACTCACCCTTCCCGCCAAACATCACCTGTATGGTAAACCGTGAGGTTATAGGCATTGTTACCAAGATTGATAAGGCTGACCCGTCGCGTGCGACAGAGTGGCTCAAGCTTTCGGGCTGTGAAACGGTGTTTTGCGTTGATTCCAAAACCGGAAAAGGCGTAAATCAAATACTTGAACACCTCAAAAACAACAAAAAACAAGAAAAATAACAGAAAAAACCAAAAAAATCACCTTTTTTATGTTGACTTTACCGCATTCGTGTGGTATTATCATAATAGTTTATTAGGCAAAAAATAAAAATTTATCAATAAGGAGCAAAAAACTATGGTAAACGAGTATGAAATCAAAAAACAAATATGCGACATCGGTAAGCGTATTTACGACAGAGGTATGGTTGCTGCTAATGACGGTAACATCTCTGTAAAGCTTAACGACAACGAGTTCCTTTGCACACCTACCGGTGTTAGTAAGGGCTTTATGACCCCTGAATATATCTGTAAGGTTGACCGCGACGGTAAGGTTATTCAAGCAAACAAGGGCTTTAAGCCTTCATCAGAAATCAAAATGCATATGCGTGTTTATAAAGAGCGTCCCGATGTTAATTCGGTTGTTCACGCTCACCCAATGTATGCAACAGGCTTTGCTATCGCAGGCATTCCGCTAACACAGCCCATCATGCCTGAGGCAGTTATCGCTCTTGGTTGTGTTCCGATTGCTGAATACGGCACACCTTCTACAGAAGAAATCCCCGATGCAGTTTCAAAGTATTTGCAGTCATTTGATGCAGTTCTTCTTGAAAATCACGGTGCACTTACATACTCTGATTCATTACTTAACGCATACCACAAAATGGAATCTGTAGAGTTTTATGCAAATCTGCTCTACATTTCTAAACAGCTTGGCGGACCACAAGAATTATCAGAGTCTCAAGTACAACGCCTTTATGAAATTCGCCGTCAATTCGGTATGAAGGGTAAGCATCCTGCTGACCTTTGCCCCAACGCAAAAGAGGGCAAACCCAGCTGTCACGGTTGTGGCGGTAGCTGCACATGCGGCAAGGGTGGCGACGCTGATATGGTTGCAGAAATCACAAAGCGTGTACTCGCTCAGCTTGGTAAATAATTAGGGGGTAATCCCTATGGACAGCAAAAGCATAAACCAAATTGTTGACCAGGTGGTAGATAAAATAAAATATCCCGATGCTTTAACGCTTGATGTGGCTTTAGGTATTGCCGATAAGGTAAAAACTAAGGCTGCACAGCTGGGCGTTAATGCGGTTATAGCAATATCTGATAAGGGCGGACATCCTATACTGGTGCAAAGTATGGATGACGCATTTATCGCAAGCTATGACATAGCGGTAGGTAAAGCTTATACGGTTGTTTCTTTAAAAATGTCAACAAGCGACCTAAAACCATTAGCACAGCCCGGTGGCTCACTTTACGGAATACAGTTTACCAACGGCGGTAAAATTGTAATTTTCGGTGGTGGCGAGCCTCTGCTTAACAAAAAGGGCGAAATTATAGGTGGCTTGGGTGTCAGCGGTGGCACCGAGAAACAGGATACCGAGCTTGCCGCTTTTGGTAAAAAAATATTTGAGAAAGGAAAGTATCTATAATGGATATAAATTCTTCCAACATAGAACAGATTGTGCGTCAAGTGCTTGACAGTATGAACGGCAAAAGCGCAGTAGCACCTGCGGCTACCGGTGCAGTTCCTGCCACAGCACACGTTGCAATGCTTACAGGCCTTGAAAAGTTTGAAATTAAGGAATATCCAATGCCTACTGTGGGCGACGACGATATTCTTGTAAAGGTTGAGGGCTGCGGCGTTTGCGGTACCGATGCACACGAATACAAGCGTGACCCGTTTGGTCTTATCCCTGTAGCTCTCGGTCATGAGGGTACGGGCGAGATTGTTAAAATGGGTAAAAATGTTAAGGTTGACTCTGCAGGCAAACCGCTCGCTATTGGCGACAAGGTTGTTACCTGTATGATATTTAAAGACAACCCCGACATTACAATGTATGACCTTAACAAGCAAAATGTAGGCGGTGCTGATGTTTACGGACTTCTGCCCGACGACGATGTTCACTTAAACGGTTGGTTTAGTGATTACATATTGGTTCGCGGCGGCTCTACCGTATTTAACGTAAGCGACCTCGACCTTGACTCTCGTATTCTTATCGAGCCCTGCGCAGTTCTTATTCACGCTGTTGAGCGTGCAAAGACCACAGGCATACTTCGTTTTAACAGCCGCGTTGTAGTACAGGGCTGTGGACCTATCGGTCTTATCTGTATTGCGGTTTTACGTACAATGGGTATCGAAAATATCGTTGCGGTTGACGGTGAAGACAAACGTCTTAACTTTGCTAAAGAGATGGGTGCTAACGCCGTGGTTAACTTTAAAAACCACAAGGGCATTGAGGCTCTGGCTGACGGCGTTAAGGATGCGTTTGGCGGTTACCTTGCTGACTTTGCATTCCAATGCACAGGCTCACCTGTAGCACACAGCAACATTTATAAGTTTATTCGCAACGGCGGCGGTCTTTGCGAATTGGGCTTCTTTATCAATGGCGGCGATGCTACTATCAACCCCCACTTTGATATATGCTCAAAAGAAATTACAACAGTTGGTTCTTGGGTTTACACCTTGCGTGACTATGCAACCACATTTGATTTCTTAAAGCGTGCTAAGGGTATAGGCCTACCTATTGAAAAGCTTATTACCCACAAATACCCCCTCGATCAAATTGACGACGCTTTCCAAACCAACCTTAAAATGGAAGGTTTAAAGATAGCTATCGTTAATAAATGATAGGAGAATAGATTATGGGTATGGCAACAGGTATTCTTGAGGTATTTGGTCTTGTTTGTGCCTTTGTTGCTTGCGATGCAGGCTGTAAAGCGGCAGATGTAACTGTCGAAAACTTTGACAAAAACAAGCCCGGTAACGCCGACGAATTAGAGGTGCCGCTGATTGTGGCAATCAAGTTCAGAGGTACGGTTGATGCGGTTGAGGCTGCAATGGCAGCAGCAAAACAGGCTGCCGAAAACTGCACCGGTGTTGTGGCAAGCCACATTATCACAAGAACAGAAGATGACACAGAGCCAATGTTAAAGCTTAACGCTTTTGATAAAAATTAAAACAAATTTTTGGAGGATACAAAAATGAAAGAAGCACTTGGTATGGTAGAAACCCGCGGTCTTACAGCTGCTATTGAAGCTGCTGATGCAATGGTTAAGGCTGCAGAAGTAACACTAATCGGCACCGAAAAAATCGGTTCAGGCTTGGTATCTGTTATGGTACGCGGCGATGTTGGCGCAGTTAAGGCTGCTGTAGAAGCAGGCTCAGCAAACGCTTCACGCCTTGGCGAACTTGTAGCAGTTCACGTAATCCCAAGACCCCACGCTGATGTTGAAAAAATACTTCCTAAGTTTTAAGGAGTAGATATCTATGAAGTCTATAGGCCTCATTGAGGTTTCGGGCGTAACAGCGGCCATTGATTGCCTTGATATTATGTGCAAATCGGCCGATGTTGAGTTTGTAACCTGGGAGCGCAAGTTAGGCGGCAGACTTGTAACAATAGTTGTAGAGGGTCAGGTTTCGGCGGTTACTGCGGCGGTTGAAAACGCTGTGGCAAACGGTCTTAAAAAGCCTGTATCGTCTGCGGTTATTGCATCTCCTCACGAAGAGGTAGAAAGATTGCTGCGTCTTAGCGCATCTCGTATGAAAAAATAAGGTAGGTACATAAAATGAGTACAACCAAAAAAACAACAACTAACAGTGCGGCTAAAAAGCCCGCTGCTAAAAAAACTACCTCTCCTGCGGCTAAACCCGTAGAAAAGGTAGAAACAAAAGTAGAGGTAAAGGAGGTTAAAAAAATGGCACTTGAAGCATTAGGTATGGTAGAAACCCGTGGTCTTGTAGCTGCTATTGAAGCTGCAGATGCAATGGTAAAGGCTGCAAACGTTGAGCTTATCGGTACCGAAAAAATCGGTTCAGGTCTTGTATCGGTTATGGTACGTGGCGACGTTGGCGCTGTTAAAGCTGCTGTAGAAGCAGGTTCTTCTTCGGCAGGTGTTTTGGGTGAGGTTATCGCAACACACGTAATCCCCAGACCTCACAATGATGTGGAGAAAATCCTTCCCACACTTAAATAAGTTTTTAAATTTTATTTAAAATAAAAAATCTTTTAGGAGGAAACACAAATGGCACTTGAAGCATTAGGTATGGTAGAAACCCGCGGTCTTGTAGCTGCTATCGAAGCTGCAGACGCAATGGTAAAGGCTGCAAACGTTGAGCTTATCGGCACCGAGAAAATCGGTTCAGGTCTTGTATCTGTTATGGTACGTGGCGACGTTGGCGCTGTTAAAGCTGCTGTAGAAGCTGGTTCATCATCAGCAGGTTCTTTGGGCGAAGTTATTGCAACACACGTAATCCCAAGACCTCACAATGATGTTGAAAAGATTCTTCCCTCACTTAAGTAATTGTTTTTAGGGGAGGGTTAACTCCCTCCCCAAAGCAAACCTTAAAATCTCTTTTAGAAAGGGACTGTCAGAATGATAGTAGGAAAAGTAGTCGGAACTATTGTTTCCACTCGTAAAAACGAAAAATTAGTCGGCTCAAAGTTTATGGTAGTTGAGCCTATTGAAAAATTTGGTGACCCAAAGGCTAAAATTGTTGCTATCGATAATGTTGGTGCAGGCATAGGTGAAATTGTGCTTGTGGCTACCGGTAGCGCTGCAAGAATCGGTTGCGATATGCAAACCGCACCGGTTGATTCGGCAATTATAGGTATTATAGATAACGGAATTGGTTTACCGGAGTTATAATAAATGAATATACAAGAACTAGGGGGCATTCTTCGTGATAACGGAATTGTCGGTGCAGGCGGTGCGGGTTTTCCAACTCACGCAAAGCTAAGCGAAAAGGCTGACACCGTAATTCTAAATTGCGCCGAGTGTGAGCCACTGTTAAAACTGCATAGACACGTTTTACAGACTCACCCCGAGGAAATATTAGAAGCCCTTGATTTAATCTCGAAAACAGTAAACGCTAAAAGGGTATGCGTGGCAATCAAAAAGTCATACACCGTGACCGAACAGGCCATAAAACCTTATTTAGAGTTTTTTCCCAATATAGAAATTTGCAAGCTACCCGACATTTATCCCGCAGGTGATGAGGTAATACTCACCTATGAGGTTACAGGTCGTGTGGTGCCGCCCGGTGCTATACCGCTGGCAGTTGGCGTTACCGTGCTTAATGTTGAAACGGTTTACAACCTTTACCGTGCATTAAACGGTCGTCCCGTTACACGCAAGTATGTAACAATAGCGGGCGAGGTAGAAAACCCTGTTACCGTGCGTGTGCCGATAGGTGTTACCGTTGGTGACATTTTACCTCTTGCAGGTAAAATTACCACAGATGACCCTGCCTTTATTTTGGGCGGACCTATGATGGGCAGTCTTGGCACTACTGCTAACATAGTTACCAAAACCACCAATGCGGTGCTTGTACTGCCAAGCAGTCATCAGCTTATAAGAAAGCGCCAGGGTAAAACCTTTATTGATATGAAACGTGCTATGGCGGCCTGTTGTAGATGTAGCTACTGCACAAGCCTATGCTCTCGCAACCTTTTAGGTCACCCGATAGACCCGTCAGAGTTTATGCGCGTGGCATCTAACGGTATTACAAATGATGCAAAGCCCTATTTAGATGCTATGTATTGCTCGGGCTGCGGTTTATGTGAGCTATATTCCTGTGTACAAAACCTGTCACCCCGTACATTGCTTGCCGCTTGTAAGGGTGAGCTAAGAAATTCAGGTGTAAAGCCACAGGTCTTTGCCGAGTCGCCAAAAGCTCGTGAAGAGCGACCGCTAAGACAGGTTCCTATGTCGAGGCTTACAAGCCGTTTAGGGCTTAAAAAATACAATAAGTCTGATGAGGTCATAGTAGCTGTACCCGAATTTAAAAAGGTTACGGTACTGCTTTCACAGCACGTTGGCGCACCCAGTGTGCCAATAGTTAAAAAAGGTGATGTTGTCACCGAAAAACAGCTTATCGCCAAAGCGGGCGAGGGCTTAAGCGTAGCGTTACACTCACCTGTAAACGGTGTAGTTTCTGCGGTTGGCAAAACCGCCATAATAATAAAAAAATGTTAGGTGTAATAAATAAATGAAAAAAGCACTTGCAATGGTTGAATACAAAACAGTATCGTCTGGCATGCAGGCGGCTGATATAATGGTAAAAACCGCAGAGGTTGATATTATTGAGGCCACCACCGTATGCCCCGGTAAATATATGGTGTTAATCAGCGGTGAGCTTAGCGCAGTTCGTGCATCGGTTGATGCTGCTGAAACCAAAATGCCCGAAATGCTGATTGACAAATTTGTGCTTGGCAATCCGCACGACAGCATTTTTACAGCACTTTACGGCACAACCGATATAGGTGCACCCAATGCGCTTGGCGTGCTTGAGACCTTTTCTTCATCTGCCGCTATAGTTGCTGCTGATATTGCTGCAAAAACAGCGCTTGTAGATTTAATTGAACTTCGTCTTTCACGCGGTATGTGCGGTAAATCGTATGTATTGCTTACAGGTGAAATTGCAGCTGTAAGTGCTGCTATTGAGCGTGCAAAGCAGGGCGCAGGTGAATCGGGTATGTTCCTTGACAGCGCTGTAATACCTCATCCCGACGAAAAAATGTGGCACAGTATTTTATAATAACACTAAGAAAGAGAGTATAACAAAATGCTCGCTATCGAAAGAAGAAACGCAATACTTTCAAAGTTGTATATAGACGGCAAGGTTATCGTGTCAGAGTTAAGCACAGAATTTGACGTTACCGAAGAAACCATCCGTCGCGACCTTGAAAAATTAGATAAAGAAGGACTTGTAAAAAAGACCTATGGCGGTGCAGTACCCGTGCAAAACTTTAGCACCGACCTGCCGCACACGATTAGAAAAAAAGCCAATGTAGAAGCCAAGCAAAAAATTGCTGAAAAAATCAGCCGAGTTTTTAATGACGGCGACTGCATTATGATAGATGCAAGCTCAACAGCACAAATGGTGCTAAATTTTATAAAGCATCTTAAAAATATAACAATCATTACCAATTCGGTTGAGGGTTTAATAGAGCTTTCCGATAAAGAGGATTGGCATATTTATTCTACCGGAGGTAAGTTAAAAAAGAGTTCGCTTTCGCTTGTGGGACCTTCTGCTCAACGACTTATCAGAGGCTACCACGTTGATTATGCTGTTTGCTCGTCAAAGGGTATTGATATAGCAAACGGAATTACCGATTCTAACGAAAAGGATTCTGAAATGAAGCAGGCAATGTTTGACTCTGCCCAAACTAAAATTTTGGTTATAGACTCAAGCAAGTTTGATAAAACATCACTGATTAAGGTGAGCGATGTATCTAATGTAGATATAATAGCCACCGACAGCGAGCCGTCTGCAAATTGGGAAGAATATTTAAAATCAAAAAATGTTGAATTGATATATTAGTTTTAGGAGTGATTATAAATGGCAAGAAATCTTACAGAAGCCGAAATTCGCGAGGTAGTAAGTCAGGTGCTAAAATCTGTATCTGCAGCACCCGCCGCCAGCTTTGACAGCACACAGTATGCAGGTAAAAAATTTACAGGTATATTTGACGATATGAATGATGCTATTGCGGCAGCACAGACAGCCTATAAGGCGGTAAGGGCTATGTCGGTTGAAAAGCGTGAAGAGCTTATCACCGAAATCCGTCGCCTTACCCGTAATGAGGCACATATTATGGCTGAAATCGGCGTTAAAGAAACAGGCATGGGTCGCGTTGACCACAAAACTGCCAAGCACATACTTGTTGCCGATAAAACTCCCGGTACCGAAGATATAGTATCGGCTGCTAAAACCGGTGACTATGGTCTTACCCTTGTTGAAATGGCACCGTTTGGTGTTGTTGGTGCAATCACTCCAAGCACCAACCCAAGCGAAACGGTTATTTGCAACAGCATCGGTATGATAGCTGCAGGTAACGGTGTTGTGTTTAACCCACACCCCAATGCAATCGCAGCATCTAACTATGCTGTTGACCTTGTAAACCGTGCAAGCAAGGCTTGTGGCGGCCCCGAAATTTTGGTATGCTCAATGAAAAAGCCCACACTTGAATCGGCTGCTATTATGCAGTCACACCCACTTATTCGCCTGCTCGTTTGCACAGGCGGCCCCGGTGTTGTAAAGGCTGTTCTTTCTTCGGGCAAAAAGGCTATAGGTGCGGGTGCAGGTAACCCACCTGTAATTGTTGACGATACAGCCGATATCGCTAAGGCAGGTAAGGATATAATCGACGGTTGCACATTTGATAACAACCTTCCTTGTATCGCTGAAAAAGAGGTATTCGCATTTAGAAACATCGCTGATGAGCTTATCTCGGTTATGCTTAAAAACGGCGCTTATATGATAGATTCTGCACAGGCTGCAAAGCTTGCAAGCATTGTACTTGTTGATAAAACCGATAAAAAGGGCAACGTCAGAAAGATAGTTAACCGCGACTGTGTTGGTCGTGATGCAAAGGTAATACTTGCCAAGCTCGGTATTACAGTTAGCGATGATATCCGCTGCATTATCTGTGAAACCGACTTTAACCACCCGTTTGTTCAAGAAGAGCTTATGATGCCGATATTGCCAATCGTTCGTGTTGATAATATAGACGAGGCTATTGATTTGGCAGTTAAAGCCGAGCACGGCAACCGCCACACAGCACATATGCACTCTAAAAACGTTGACAACCTTTCTCGCTTTGCAAGTGCAGTTGAAACCACAATCTTTGTTAAGAATGCACCCTCTTATGCAGGTATCGGCTTTGGCGGCGAGGGTCATGCAACCTTTACAATCGCAGGACCCACAGGCGAGGGCATTACCTCTGCTCGCAGCTTTACACGTCAACGCCGTTGCGTAATGGCAGAGTCGTTCAGAATTATCTAATAGAAAAGAGGTCATAACAATGGCTTACGATAACAATATGATTGCCGAAATTGTCGGCAGAGTAATGGCATCTTTAGAGGGTGCACCGCAGGGTGCTAATGACACAGTACCGGTTGGCGTTTCAAACCGCCATATACACCTGTCAACCGCTGACCTTGAAACGCTGTTTGGTGCAGGCTATGAGTTAACACCCATAAAGGATTTATCACAGCCCGGTCAGTTTGCTTGCAAAGAAACCTTAACGATAGTTGGTCCATCACTTCGCCCAATTGAAAATGTGCGAGTATTAGGTCCTGTTCGCAAGGCTTCACAGGTAGAAATTTCACGTACCGATTCCTTTACCCTAAAGGTAAAGCCACCCGTTCGTGAATCGGGCGATATAGCAGGCTCTGCTCCTATTACAATAATCGGACCAAAAGGCGTGGTAACACTAAAAGAAGGCTGCATTATTGCTAACCGCCATATACATATGAGCACCGACGAGGGTGCCGCATTCGGACTTGTTGACGGTCAGTATGTGGATGTTGAGCTTTCGGGCGAGCGCCGTACAAAATTTTATGATGTTCAGGTGCGTGTACACAAGGATTTCCGCCTTGAGATGCATATCGACACCGACGATGCCAATGCTGCAGGCGTGGGCAACGGTGCAAAGGTAAAAATAGTAAAATAGAAATTAATAAATATTTAAAAGAGTTTGCATAAATCAGCAAACTCTTTTTTATTTGCAATATAACGTGTGTAATAGTATAATAAACATATAATACCTTTGGAGGTGCAATATGGCAAAGCAACTTATTATGCGTTATTTTTCGCCTGCCGAGTCAAGCAATGAGGGTTGGGAAAAATACTCACTGCCGCTTGGTAACGGATATTTTGGTGCAAGCGTTTTTGGCGGCACCGATTTTGACCGTATTCAGTTTACGACCAATCCGTTTGCAAACAAGCCGCATCAGGGCGGTGTAACAAACTTTGGTGAGTTTTTTATAAACTTTAACCATAATGATGTAACCGACTATGAGCGAGGTCTTAATCTTAATACGGGTGTTGCATATTCAAAATATAAAATAGGCAATACTGCTGTAAACCGCAAGGCATTTGTAAGCTATCCCGATAAGGTTTTTGCTTATAAAATCACGGCAGATAAAGAAATTGATTTTAGTGTTAATTTGCTAATCCCTTATCTTGGTGAACGTGCACTTGACGAGGGCGGCAGAACAGGCGAGATAACAATAGATAACGGTGTTCTTGTTATGCGCGGCACATTGCCTTCACAAGAGCTTATTTATGAAGCACGTCTTGCAGTCAAGGCAGACGGTAAAATCACCGCAGAGGGCGAAAAATTAAAAATTACCGGCGCTACAAATGCCGAAATATTCTATACCCTTGATACATCTTATATAATGACCCCCGAGGTATTTAAGTGGGGAAATCAAAAAGCGATGGGTACAGACCCGCACGAAAAGGTGGTGACTTGCCTTGCAAATGCCGTTGATTTAGGCTATGACAAGCTTTACCAAAACCATATTGCCGACTATGGCACGCTTATCGGCAGAGTAGAGCTTGACCTTGGCGGTGCTGACGACGGCAGAGGAGTAGAGAAATTACTTAATTCTAACCGTGAGGACAATTTTGAACCCTACCTTGAAGAGCTTTATTATGCCTATGGCAGACATTTGCTTGTGTCCTCTTCACGTAAGGGTACCACACCTGCTTCACTTCAGGGTGTATGGTCGGTGCACGATAAATCACCGTGGACTGCCGGCTTTTGGCATAATATAAATGTTCAAATGAACTATTGGCTCGCCTTTAATACCAACCTTGCCGAAACCTTTGCGGCCTATGCCGATTATTGGAAATGCTATGTAGAGCAGGCTCAAATTATGGCATCTAATTTCTTAAAGGATGCCTTGCCCGAAAATTATGTCGAGGGCGAGGGTGAATGCGGCTGGATTATCGGTACAGGCGGCTGGTGCTATCAGATAGAGGGTATGAATATAATGTATACCCACTCAGGCCCCGGCACCGGTGCTATGACAAGCAAAATGTTTTGGGATTATTATGACTTTACACGTGACACAGATATTTTAAAAACATATACATATCCTGCAATTCACGGTATGTCAAAATTTTTAACCAAATGCGTTAAAAATTATGACGGCAGATATCTGTGTGCATTTTCGGCGTCGCCTGAGCAGATACTTTCGGGTGACTGGGTAATGCCGCACAAATATCAGCAGTATTACCGCACGGTAGGCTGTGGCTTTGACCAGCAGTTTATTTATGAAAATGCGGTTGACGATATTAAATGTTCCGAGCTTTTAGGTGTTACCGATGCCACAACCGAGCAAGAACGTCAGCAGCTTGACGCCTACGGTCCCGTTCAAATAGGCTATAGCGGTCAGATTAAAGAATATGACGAGGAGCTTTTCTATGGTGAAATTGGGGAAGCACACCACCGCCATATTTCACAGCTTGTAGCGTTGACACCGGGCAGCACGGTTACACACAGCACACCGGCTTGGCTTGATTCGGCAAGGCTTACTTTAGAGATGCGTGGCGATAAATCTACCGGATGGGCGCTTGCTCACCGCCTTAATGCGTGGGCACGTGTAGGCGACGGCAATCATTCCTATCTACTCTTGCAAAATCTGCTTCGTGACCGCACACATCCAAACCTTTGGGATGTTCATCCGCCTTTCCAAATTGATGGTAACTTTGGTGCAACGGCGGGTATGACTGAAATGCTATTGCAAAGCCACGAGGGATATATTTCGCTCTTGCCGGCACTGCCCGACACTTGGAAAAACATATCCTTTAAGGGCATTAAGGCACGTGGCAATTTTACCGTAAGCTGTGATTATTCAGGCGGAAAAATACAAAGCTGTCAAATCGTGTCCGAAAGCGGTGGTGAATGTAAGCTTCGATATGAAGGCTTTGTTGACACAACCGTTTTATGTGACGGCAAAGAGATAGATGTAATGCGTGAGGGTTTCTTTATCACCTTTAATACCGAAAAGGGTAAGACCTATACGTTAAATGGATTTAAGTCTATAGATAACAAGGCTGTTGCTACAGAGCTTACAGCCAAGTGGTGCACCGATGGCGTTCACCTCGCATGGTGCGGTAACGCATCAAAATATGCAATATACCGTGCCGAGGGCAACGACAGCAAATACACCCTTGTTGACGAAATCGCGGCTTGTGATTTTGTTGACACGGCATATAATAAAAACAACAAAGCTCGTCTTACCTACAAGGTGGTTTGTGCCGATGCACTTCACGACGGTGCAAGTGTCGGTGCGGTAGCCGTGCTGCACCCCGCATCACAGTTAGAGGTTGAGCGTTCACAGTTTCGTGTTAAAGTAAACAATATAAATTTAGCAGGCAGATAAAAGCAAACCACCGATTTGTATCGGTGGTTTTTGCAAAATTACATCATTTGTTTTAGCAAAGCGGATTTTTGTTCGGCGAATTCTTCTTCGCTTAAAACCCCTCTTTCCTTCATCTCAAACAGCTTATTAATCTTTTCCATAATAGCATCTGAATTGTCCTGTTCAACCGAAACGGAAGGTGTAGAAGCGGCAGATGATGAATCTACAGAAGATGGGGCAGCGGGCGGTTGAGTGTTGTCTTTATTGACGGCACTTACAACATTTTTAGCGGTGTTGTCTATTTTTTCGCTTACGGCATCAAGATTAATGCTCGGCATCACAACACCCTGCGCAGTGTCTGTATCATTATTTATCGCATCAAAAACAGGATTGCCTTTAAGATTAAAATACCCAATCATTGCAATGCCAACAAGAGCAACCCCGGCAATTAATATAATCCAAAATCCAAGACCGTATGAGGTTTCAAACTCTACGCTTGCAACACCGGCATCGGTGCTGAGCGATTGTAATGATGCCCATTTTTTAGCCGACATAATGGTTGAAATCACCGCTATAATAGAGCCTGCTAAAGACAATAGGTTTTTATAGTCTGTGAGTTGTTTAAGATAATTTGCAAGCAAAACTGCGGCAAAACCTAAAATAATCAAATAAC
The DNA here is from genome assembly GCA_030527615.1 of Clostridia bacterium. Lineage (GTDB taxonomy): Bacteria > Bacillota > Clostridia > Oscillospirales > Acutalibacteraceae > UBA737. Next base: position 7,868 of record JAUNAM010000012.1, on the reverse strand, counting down.
CCCAAACACCCGAACCTGTTAACACCTCAAGGCCGTTAGCCGTAACGGTTTCGGTTGCCTCTGCCGATACGCCCATAATGGAAGCTCCTGCCGTTACATCTACGGTTGCAAATGTGAAAACAAGACCTATAACGGCTATTGCACATAAAATAGCGCTAATATTTTTTATAATCAATTCTTTGTTGATATTCATAAAAATCTCCTTATTTTATTTTTAAATCGAAATATTTTAAATTGTCATCGTCATAGCTTAAAAAATAAATTTCATATTCATTAAGTTGAACTGCACAGGTATAACCACCGTCAAGCTCGTTTACTTCCAAAGCACCAAGCTTATCTCCAAAAATTTCTTTAAGCTCGGCATAAGAATAGGCATATTTACCCGGAATTAAATCACCAATATCGCCGGCGATAAATCCTGTGGTATATCTGCCGTTAATTTCTTTATTAAATATAATCATATATGGGTAGTTTGGAGATTCGTAATATTCTGAACCTCTGTAATAACCGCTTGATGCAACTTCAGTGCCGAAAACATCTACAACAGTTTTGCCTAATAATTCATTTATATTATCAGGCAGATTAAAACCTTGTTGAACGGAAGCTGATTGTGTGTTATTGTTAGGTGTTTCTTCTGTATTTTCTTCGGGTTGAGATATATTATTGTTTGTTGAAGTTTCGGCATTGGTGATTTTACTTGAAGATATGTTTGAATCTGAATTATCCTTTCCTGTCAGCGCAAAAATAACAACTGCTATGATTGCCACAATTACAACTATAAGCATTAAATTGCCGCCTTTATTCAACGGTTTTTGATTGTTGTTTTCCATTTTAAATCTCCTTATGATAGTTTACTTATTATTTCGTCATAGGATAACTCTTTAAATTCGACGGCTTTTTGTGGGTCAATCCAAGAATTTATAAGTTCGTCTGCATTGAAGGTACCGTAATCACGGTCGGTATCATAGGTGGTGCTTGTAATGCCGGAATCGCACTCATAAAAGTGAGCAACATTGAAACTGCCGTTTGCTAATGAATACACAGTTGCAAATATATCCATTCCTGCGGCTTCTGAATCATAAGAAGAAAGCTTTTGCATAAAGCTGCCGCTTTTTTCTATATATGATGTAACAGCAAAATTATATGGAAGTATTTGTTCTTTTATATTACCGTCTTTAACGGTGCAGACCTTTTGTGAGCCATCATATTGGTCAAATATGAATAACTCGGGAACGGTATCATTATCAATATATCCTAAATCAAATACAGGAGCCGAGCGCGCCACACCGTTATAGTTGAGTTCTATATAAGCTTTATATAATGCGTTCCAACTAACGGTAGGGTTGCTTTCCTTTTTGTTATCAGATTCGGTTTTTGTTTCCGAACTTGTGTCTTTTGTGCTTTGAGTTTCATCACTGTTGCAGGTATAGGTGCCTAAAATTGTCTCAAAGCCGTCCTCCGTTTCGGCGATTACAAGCTCCGTGGCAGAAACAGCGGCATAATATTTTTCAATATATTCGGTTTCGTTTAGAGTGTATTTAACAATAACGGTATCACCCGAAATTACAAAGTCACCGGATGTCGAACAAAACTCCAAAGTCAACTCACCGTCAATGTGACAGCCATAAATAAAATCGCTGCCCGGACCAAAATCCAAAGAATAGATTTTTTCTCCAATTCTCTTTTCCCAATGATTGGCTATATTATCGGCATTAAGTTCAATTTGATTTTTAAGCTTTGGTGCTTTGGGTTTTAACAAATCAGTGCCGTCAAAAATGGCATAAATTAAAACGCCGATGAGCACCAACACAACGGTTATGGTAACAATGTCAAAGTTTTTCTTATTTGGATTTTGGCTTTTCATAATAAAATTCCTTTCTTATCATATAATTGCATTTTAACAAAAATACCATTCAAAGTCTTATGCTGACAGCATAATATCGTGTTAATTTTATTCAACAACAAAAAAGCCAACCGCCACACGGCATTAACTGCCGTTTGCGGTTGGCTTTTTAATAGTATTTTGTTGTTTTATTTAGCTGTGTTTTTAATTTGATTTACAATTTTGTTATATGCCGATGAGGTTATCTTGCCCATAGGCACATCATCAATACTGTACTGATATTGTGTAGCATTTGCTTTATAGAATTTGACAACCGATTCTGACTTGTCGGTGAAAACAAATGTAATAACAGCATCCGGAGCAGATGACACATTGCCTGTGGTAAAATCACTGCATTGTGTTTGCACAAACTCAGAATAAAACGATTTAAATTCTTCGGTTATTTCCTTGCCGTTAAATTTAACCTTTGGCGTTTTGTTGCCGTCTTCATCTTCTGTATACGATATATCAAATTTAATTTCGCCGTCAGCGTCGTTAAGCTTCAATGCAGAAATATCATATATAGAATGCATAAACATATTTTTGTAATAAAGATCTTCAGGTTTTAGTTCAAGGAATGCAAAGTTTGCACTCAATACTTTGCGGATTAGCAATGCTCCGTCATAAACTACAGCACTGTATTGATCGTCAACCTTTGATATTTTAAATGTTTTGGGCTCTCCGCCTATTGTCATTGTAACAACAACATCCGGATCGTCCAGTCCAAATTCTTTAAGCGTTTGGTCGTTTATATCAAATGCATAACAGCCGTCAACCGAGATTTCTTTTGAAAAGAGCTCTACAAACGATGTTAGGTTGTTTGCATCTGCAAAGCGTTTAATCGGTGTGGTTATAATATAGGGAACCAATTGAGCCGATTCGGTATCGGCTGTATTGTTTAAAACGGTTATGGTGTCACCATAAAGTTTACCTGAAATTGTAAGCGAATCAAAATATGCATAGGCACCATCATCACTCTTGTTTTCAGAGGTGTCGGCTTTGAATGTGGTAGCGGGAATAGATGTTTTGTCTGCAAGATCTATAAGTGCAAAATCAAAGCTTGAAAAAGCACTTTCGGGTGCGATATATATCGTTTCACCGCCCTCCAGCATCATATAAGAACCCAGCCCGTCGGGTGATTCATCGCCTATGAGCACGGTATAGGGAGCGTTTTCTTCTTTTTCGGAGGTTACGGCAACCTTAATTTTAGGATTTTCAAGTCCGCATTCTGCCGGAGTTTTGCTATCGATTTCACATGTTGCGGTTATGTTTGCCGCAGCCGAAATCATAGAGTCGATTGTGTTTGAGCTTAGTTTTTTAACATCAATATCATTTATGCTCCAATAAGAGGTGGATTCCTCGTTACCGTCGGTATTTGTTGAACTAACGGTTTTCTTTGTAAACTTAAATTCACCGTTTTTATTGGTTACGGTAACAGTTGCAAAAGCATCGGTGCTTGTTTCTATTACCTTGATATCCTCAAACATCGAATCGGGAGCTTCCTCTTGTGCCATTTCAGGAATAAGTTTAACAACAGCAATTGTTCCGCCGATTAGTACTGCTACAGCAAGAAACACCGCAATAATAGATGTAAGCTTTTTCTTGCTTTTTTTTGGCTTTTTATCATTATGCTCTATCGGTGCCGAAAATATCGTGCTTTCGGTATCGATATCGCTATCGCTGACCTCTTGGTCAGCGATAGGCTCGGCATTGTTTTGTTTTTCGTCAAAAAAATCACTCATTGTGCGTTTCGTCTCCTTACGAATACTGCGATACCCAAAGCTATGATAACTATCGGTATTAAAATCATAAAGATAACTCTTACTGCGGTAACTTTACTTTGAGTTAAATCGGCAGAAAAACTTTCTTCGCTGATAACTTTAGAAGTAAAGGTTATGGTGGTATCATCTACGTGTGCTGCACGGTCGGTGCAGGCTAAAACTATATCTTGGTTGCAAAGGTCAAGATATGAAGCCCAGGTTGACTGTATAAACTCTACGCTTGAAAAGGCCATAACATAGCTTGAAAGCAGATTATTGTCATCGTCATATTTGGATTGCTCACTCATAATTACACAGTCAAACTGTTTAAGGTCGTCATCGGTGTAATCGGCCCAATCGGCAGCGGCACCCACAGGTGCTACAACGGTTGTTTCAAGGGTTTGCATTAATGCTGTTGCGGTTATAGAACTTGATGAAGGCTCACATACATTCATGGGAACCAAATAGTTTGCAATAGCATAGCCCATGCCGCTTGTTATGTCGTCATCCTCAAGCTCGACAGGGTAAACACCCATGGTAGAGGGTGAGCCTTGTATGTGGTTAGAGCTGTAGGTTTCAAACAGCAGACCTGTGCCAACCTCGACACCCCACTGTGTTAATAATGAGTTAAGGTTTGGAAGTGAGGGGCAGGTTGCATCGGCAAAGTATACAAGTCCCTTGCCAAGCTTGCCGTCGTTTTCCAAAAATGCCGATATTACATCTATTTCGGTGTCTACAAAATCGGTGGTGGGCGCCGAAATTATAATTGCATCAAACTCGTTTGAAATTTCGCTGACAAGCTTGTCTGAAATTTCGGTTATTTCATAGTTGTTTGCACCAAGCAGTTCTTTGTAAGCTTCGGTATAATCGTTTGAGCTGTGGCCTGAAAGCACGGCCACCTTCTTGGTGTCGGTGCTTGTAACATAAGCAATGGCACTTGTAAGCGCCGTTTCAACGCGGTTTGCGGTTACGCTGTAGGATGAGTAATAATAGGATGACGAGCTGTCACCTTCGCTTATGGCGTAAATGTCGGTAAACTGAAGGTGCTTAACACGCTCGCTGGCATTGCTTGTAACCAGCATATCACCAAAATTCAACTTTTTATCAGAGTGGGTGGTGCTGATTGCAGTAAATTCGGTTGACTGCATATCAACATATTTTACGGTTATGCGGTCGTTATATGCGGGGTATTTTGCAATAAGTTTTACGGTTTGGTCAAAGTATTCGGCCTCGGCGGTGGTGCTTATGGTAATACCGTAAAGCTGCTGTGCATAGCTCATCATATAGTCTGCAAAGTTTTTTTCTGCACCGCAAATGGTAACGGTTACATCGGCATCAAGACCTTTAATGTATTCTATGTTTTCCTCGCTCATAGAATTCTTTTTGTCGGTTGTCATATCAAATTCAAGATTAAAGCGAGCCGACAGCGCGCTCATTAACCAATTGACAACTATAAGTGCTGCAAGCACAAGTGCGGTAATGATAAGCGAATAACCGCCTTTTTTAAACAGATTTTCATTTTTGATTTTGTCGCTTTTAAAAATATTTGCAATCTTTTTAAATAAGTTACCGATTTTAGAAAGAAAATCTTTAAAAGAAGAGCTTTTTTCTTCTTCGGTAATAACCTCGGCAGAGGTTTCAATTATTTCTATATTTTCTTTATTGTTTTCCATAATTTAAACCCCCTTAAGACCATCTTCTCTTTTCGAGCGAACGCTCGGTCAAGAATATAAATGCTGCTGCAACACTAACAAAGAAAACAACATCTTTAACGGCAAAGGCTTGGTTGCCGAAGCTTTCAAGCACGCTTACAAAATCCATACCGTTTAAAAAGTCTACAAGTCGCTGCGCCAGCCATGCGGTTACGGTTTTAAACCAATTGTCGGCAGTAGGCACGGTAATTGCGCTTGCAAGTGAGCTTGCCAGCATAATAAATACATTGACAATAAGGGTGAATATTATTGAAATTATAGGGCTTTCGGTAAGGGCTGAAATAAACATACCCACGGCAATAAGTGCCGCACCAAAAAGCAAAACGCCTATAACTGCATAAATATAATAGAACCAGTTAACCGATACATGGGTGGCCACTATTGTTTGATAAACAAGTGTGGGTGCAAAGCCCAAGGCGTAAAGTGAAAGAGCGGCAAAATATTTACCCAAAACAATGTTTATAAGCTTTACGGGTGCGGTAAACAGCACCTGATCGGTTTTTTGACGGCGTTCGTCGCTGAACAGTCGCATTGTTATTACAGGAACAATAATAAGCAATATTGATGAAATGCTCAGCACCACATATTCAACGGTGGGCGCGCCCATGCTGTAATACATTGTAAACATATAGCCCAGCAGGAAATAATATGCGGCAAGAACGATAAAACCAAGCGGATTTGCAAAATAGGCTTTGAATTCGCGTTTAAATACAGCAAGCATTAGTTTTCACCCTCCTGTTCGTTAGATTCCATAATAATTTCAATAGACATTTCGTCATCTTCTTCAAGCGCGGCTTTTTCCATGTCAGAGGTTTCCTCTATACCAAGCATACGGCGGGCCTCATCGTTGTCGATTGCCTGTGTAAGCTTTAAGAATATCTGTTCAAGTGTTAAGCGGTTGCTTGTAAGTGACAACAACTGTTTTTTGCGCTCGGCAATTCTGCCCGACACACCCGCGCGCACATCGGCACCCTCTTCGGGTATAATTTCAAAATCATAAGCGCCGCTTTCTTTTTTGCCGAGTAACACAACATTTTTAACGTCTTTAACGGTTTTAAGTGCTGTAAGCATATCCTTTTCGTCACAAATAACGCGCGCCACAAGGCTGTGGTCGGTAGAAAGCTTTTCTGACAGGTTGTCCTGTAAATCGTCGGCAATAATTTCACCGTGGTTTATAATTATAATACGGTCACAAACAGCCTGAATTTCGGAAAGAATGTGTGACGATAGAATAATGGTGTGATTTTTGCCCAATTTTGAAATAAGGTTTCTAATTTCAATAATCTGTTGCGGGTCAAGACCAACAGTCGGCTCGTCAAGCACTAACACATCGGGGTTGCCGATAAGCGCCTGTGCAAAGCCAACACGTTGACGGTAACCCTTTGAAAGGTTTTTGATAAGTCTGTTTTGCACATGGTCAATGCGTACAAGTCGCATAATTTCGTCAATGTGCGGACCTTTTGGAAACTTAACCTTTTTAAGGTCATAAACAAAGTTTAAATACTCACGCACCTTCATATCAACGTAAAGGGGAGGCAGCTCGGGCAAATAGCCTATGCGGCGTTTTGCCTTTTCGGGATTTTCGGCAATGTCAAAGCCATCAATGGTGACCTTGCCTTGGGTAAGCGAAAGATAACCGGTCAAAATGTTCATAATTGTAGATTTACCTGCGCCGTTAGGGCCAAGGAAACCTACAATTTCGCCTTTGGCGATTGAAAAATTCACATTTTTAACGGCAAGGTATGTACCGTATCTTTTGCTTAAGTGTGATACTTCAATCATTTTTGTTGCTCCTTTGCAATAGTGTTTTTGAACATTGATATAATACCAAATCGATTTAACTAATTTGTAAATAAAATGTTAAACCTGTTGCTTTTATATTATATATTAATGCAATTAAAATCATTATACAATATAAAGCGACGTTATGCAAGATAAAAAATTAATGTTAAAGGTTTAAATTATAGTGTTTACTAAAACTTTTTGACAATTTTAATATTAAGCATTCTGTAACTTTTGAATGTTGACAAAACACCCCGAAATCGGTATAATTCAAAGTGTATAAATATCTGTAAAAACAGAGCTTACTATAATGTGGAAAGGAAGATTTTATGAAAAACAAAATCTTTAAAAGCAGCAAGTCGGTACTCAGTATGCTTATCGCATTTGCGGTGGTTGCCGTGTCGCTTTTTGTGGCAGTACCTGCAGTAAATATAGGTGCTGATGCGGCGGCTCTTACAGCAACCGACACTTGGGACGGTACTAAATCAAAGCCCACCAAAACCGAGGGCGGATATACCATAATTGAAACTGCCGAGCAGTTGGCTTGGGTAGCACTTGAGGGCGGCGCAGCTACAAACGGTGTTAACTACAAGGTTAAAGCCGGCCAAGTGTTTGACCTTAACGGCTTTAACGGTATTACACTTGATTCAACCGCAGCCGAGGTTAAGGCAGCTACTGCTACCGGTAAATTATGGCGTGGTGCAGCAGAAAATACATACTTTGGCGGTAACT
>JAUNAM010000002.1:34292-80781 GCA_030527615.1 Clostridia bacterium | reverse complement strand
CTTCAATTGATCAACTTATAGGTCATACACCGCTTTTAGAACTTACCAATATAGAAAAAATTTTTAATCTAAAAGCAAGATTAATTGCTAAACTTGAATTTTTAAATCCGGCTGGGTCAGTAAAAGATCGAATCGCTAAAGCAATTCTTGATGATATGGAACAAAATGGCACAATTAACAAAGAAACCGTTATTATAGAGCCTACTAGCGGAAACACCGGTATAGGTCTTGCTGCTGTAGGAGCTGCACGTGGATATAAAATTATAATCGTTATGCCCGATTCTATGTCTATTGAACGACAAAAACTTATGACTGCTTACGGTGCAGAACTTATATTAACTGACGGTGTGCTTGGTATGAGTGGCGCCATAGCCAAAGCCGAAGAACTAAATAGGCAGATTGATAACAGTGTTATTGCGGGACAATTTACCAATACTGCAAATCCTAAGGCACACTTCAATACTACAGGACCCGAAATATACTGCGACACCGACGGTGATATTGATTATTTTGTTGCGGGTATAGGTACCGGTGGAACAATAACGGGAATCGGTAATTATTTAAAATCAAAAAATAAAAACATAAAAATTATTGCTGTTGAACCTAGTGATTCTCCATTGCTATCCTCCGGAAAATCAGCTTCACATAAGCTACAAGGCATTGGTGCTAATTTTATTCCTGATGTTCTCGATACATCTGTATATGATGAGATAATTACCGTTAGCAGTAATGATGCTTTCGACAAGGGTAGACTTATTGCTAAAAACGAAGGTGTGCTTGTCGGCATTTCATCGGGTGCGGCTTTGTCCGCCGCTATTGACATAGCATCACGTGATGAAAACGAGGGAAAAACCGTTGTTGTTCTGTTACCGGATACAGGTGATAGATATCTATCAACCGAAATGTTTAAATAAATTAAAGCATCAGATTAATCCGATGCTTTTTTGTTATCATTTATATAATTTTCCAATATTTCTGCTGCAGTCCGTACACAACGGTCGCAAGGACGCTCTTTATAATACTCGTCTGTTCTTGGTGAGGGTATGCCCCCAACCTCAGCATTTTTTAATATATCGCGACAAATTATAGAGCCATTCTTTTCAGCAAATTTATCGCATAGCATACGCGTTTGTTCGTAGTGATGCATTTTTATATCGCCCGTTTCGGGTGTTTCGTAACCGTAAAGCATACCAAAAGCCATAAGCATACCACTACAAGCACCACAAACCTCACGTTGACGACCAATACCACCGCCAAAGGGTGCGGATAATTTTAGTGACTTAATTTGGTCAATACCAACCTGCTCGGCAAATGCACCAAATACCGCTTGGGCGCAATTATATCCTTCGTGAAATAAACTAACTGCTTTTTCAGAATTTTTCAAAATATATCACCCTATAAAATTTTAGCTCGAGCAAAATGCTCGAGCTAAAACAAATTGGTCGAGGTGACAGGGCTCGAACCTGCGGCATCTAGTTCCCAAATAGCGATTAGAACTTTTTTCAGGACATTTCGGGCGGTTTTCAAGCCTTTCGGCTCGAAATCGCATGGTCTTTAGGCATCTTATGTCCACTGTTTCCATATACTCCGAAACTGTCTGTGGGATGAAATGTGGTCATAAAAAACACTAAAATCCAAATAAAAATCAGCACGCCAAACCTCAATTCGCTACAACAATACTAAATCAAAAGTACACCTTTGTCAAGTCTTGCTCCCCGTCAAAATTTGGTACGCAGTAAACAAAGAAATACGGCAAGTTTTTATGACTTGCCACTTTTTTTATGTGATGTCATCACAGAACATTTTTACCTTTATGGTATAATAAAACTATAAAAGAAAAGAGGGATAATATGAAATTAAAAATTTTACCTGTATTGTTAGCCGTTCTTTTACTCGGCGGTTGTACGAGCACAAACAACAGTACGCAGGACAACTCAAAGGATTTGACATATAAACAAATTTCGATGAATGAGGCAGTAGAGCTTATGGAGAGTGAAACGAACTACATTATTTTGGATGTACGCCGTTCCGATGAATTTGCTTCAGGTCATATACCGAATGCCATCAATATTCCGAACGAGAACATTGGAGATAATGAAATAACTGAACTTCCTAACAAAGATCAGCTCATTCTTGTGTATTGCCGAAGCGGTAATCGAAGCAAACAAGCATCTGCAAAACTTGTGAAACTCGGATACACCAATATAGTTGAGTTCGGCGGTATTAACGATTGGAACGGCGAGATAGAAAAGTAATAACATTAAAGTATTAGGAGAATAATTATGAAGATTACATTAAATCCCGATAAGGAAATCGTAAAAGTTGTAAAAGAAGGACTCAAAAAGACGGGTGGTTATTGCCCCTGCCGCAGAGAGCAGACAGAGGATACTAAATGTATGTGCCGTGAATTCAAGGAACAAATAGCCGATCCCAATTTTGAAGGATTTTGCCACTGTATGCTCTACTATAAAGAAAAGTGATTTTATCACAGAACTAAAATATCAATAATGCTAAAATAAAGACACAATAAAACATAAGGAGGACTAAAAATGTCTGTTATCAAAATAAATAAAGAAAACTTCGCAAGTGAAGTGTTAAATTCCAACAAACCCGTATTACTTGATTTCTACGCCGATTGGTGTGGTCCCTGCCGTATGGTAGGCCCGATTGTTTCCGAAATTGCAAATGAGCGTAGCGATATAAAGGTTGGCAAAATCAATGTGGACGAGCAGCCTGAATTGGCTGCACAGTTTGGGGTAATGAGTATCCCGATGCTCGCTGTTATCAAGGACGGCAAAATCGCAAACCAAGTGGTAGGTTACAGACCGAAAGAGCAAATTGAAGCAATGCTGTAGGGAGAAAGAAAAATGGGACTGTTTACAATGTTTCGCAACGCCGACATTAACGCCGGTGTTGAAGAATTCAGAAAAACTAATGGTGCGGTGCTTCTTGATGTAAGAACCGCCGAAGAATATCGTGAAGGACATATTGAGGGCAGTATCAATCTGCCACTTGACAGTATCACTACTACCCCAAGTGTAGTTAAAGATAAGAGCACACCGCTTTATGTTCATTGTTTGAGTGGAGGAAGAAGTGGGCGTGCAGTTGATTACTTAAAGCAAATCGGCTATAATAATGTAAAGAATATCGGCGGTATTGGCAACTTTGCCGGAAAGGTAGTAAAATAGATGAAAGTGGTAATCATAGGCGGCGTTGCAGGCGGTGCGACTGCTGCGGCAAGAATTAGAAGACTTGATGAAAAAGCAGAGATAACTGTATTTGAGCGTTCGGGATTTATTTCCTATGCAAACTGCGGTCTGCCGTATTATATAGGCGGAGTGATAGAGGATGCCGATGAATTAACTCTCCAAACACCTGAGAGCTTTTATAACCGTTTTAGAGTAAATATGAAGGTGCATCACGAAGTTACGGCGATAAATGCTGACCGCAAAACTGTTACCGTAAAAAATCTCGAAAGCGGTGAGGTCTTTGAGGAAGTATACGACAAGCTCTTGCTTTCTCCCGGTGCAAAACCGATTAAGCCAAATTTTGACGGAATTAACTCGGACAAGATATTCACGCTCCGTACCGTTGAAGATACATTAAAAATCAAAAACTATGCCACAGAGCAAAAGCCTAAATCAGCAGTTGTGGTTGGCGGTGGTTTTATCGGCATTGAGGTTGCCGAAAATTTGCGTGAGCTTGGGCTCGCTGTAACACTTGTTGAAGCCGCCGATCAGCTAATGGCACCCTTCGACAGCGATATGGCAGCCTTTATACACGCTGAAGTTCGTAAGAACGGTGTTGGTTTGATGCTTGGTCACTTTGTGGAGGGCTTTGCAGATACCGACGATAGAATTGATGTAAGACTCAAGGATGCTCCCACGCTTCACGCTGATATGGTAGTTATGGCAATAGGTGTTGCTCCCGAAACCACACTTGCAAAAAATGCTGGACTTGAGCTTGGCATAAAGGGTAGTATTGTGGTCAATGATAAAATGGAAACCTCCGTTCCCGACATTTATGCAGTCGGTGATGCGGTACAGATCAAGAATTTTGTAACCGACATCGACACGCTAATCTCTCTTGCCGGACCTGCTAACAAGCAAGGAAGAATTGCTGCTGATAATATTTGCGGCGGTGACAGTCACTATTCAGGCGGTCAAGGTAGCTCGATTATCAAAATATTTGATATGACTGCGGCAGCAACGGGTATCAATGGAAAGACTGCAAAAGCACTCGGAATCAACTTCGATAAGGTCATTCTCTCACCTATGAGCCACGCAGGATATTATCCCGGCGGCAAAGTGATGACAATGAAGGTTCTCTTTGAAAAAGACACTTACCGTCTGCTCGGTGCACAGATTGTTGGTTTTGACGGTGTTGATAAGAGAATTGATGTAATTGCTACTGCTATTCGTGCCGGAATGAAAGCCTATGATTTAGCAGAACTCGATTTAGCTTACGCTCCGCCCTATTCCTCGGCGAAGGATCCCGTCAATATGGCAGGCTTTATGATTGAAAATATCAAGAATGGCGTTGTCAAGCAATGGTATTACGAGGATACCGAGAGCTTACAGAAAAACGAAGATGTTACTCGCCTTGACACTCGTACACCGATGGAATATAGCCGAGGTCATGTAGACGGATTTATCAACATTCCCGTTGACGAGCTTCGTGAGCGTATAGACGAGCTCCCAAAGAGCAAACCCGTGTATATCATCTGTCAAAGTGGACTCAGAAGCTATATTGCTACACGCATTCTGATGGGTAACGGCTTTGATGCCTATAACTTCACAGGCGGCTTCCGCTTCTACGATACGGTGCATAACGACAAAGCATTAAACAAAAAATCCACCCCTTGCGGAATGGATAACTGATGAAAGGAGAAGCGATATGAAGTACATTTGCGATGTATGCGGTTATGTTTATGATGAAGCCGCAGGCGATCCCGACAACGGAATTGCACCCGGCACCAAATGGGAAGATGTTCCAGAAGATTACGAGTGCCCTTTGTGCGGTGTAGGCAAAGACCAATTCAGTAAAGACGAATAAATGATAAAAGCGTTGAGAGCAAAACACTGTTCTCAACGCTTTTATTTTTACTTTATTTCTTCAAAATCGGCTGCACCGTGTTTGCAGAGCGGACAGACAATATCCTCCGGCAGGGTGTCGCCCTCATAAACATAACCGCAAACCTTACATACAAATCCTTTTTTGCCTTCTGTTTCAGGCTTGGGTTTTACATTGTTTTGGTAATAGGTGTAGGTCATGGTTTCCTTGTCGGAAAGCACACGGGCTTCGGTAACCGAGCAGATAAACATACCGTGAGTTTCAAGGTCAACATACTGCTCCACCTTGAGGGACATAAATGAGTTAATATATCTCGGCAGGAAAACAAGACCGTTATCAGAGCGAAGCGGTTCACAGTTTGCAAATTTATCAACATTTCTTCCGCTGACAAATCCGAAAGCCTCAAAGACCTTGAACGGAGCTTCGACCGTAAGGCAATTGATATTCATCTTTCCGGTTTGTTTTATTACATGGTGCGAATAATTTTCTTTGTTGATCGTAACAGCGATACGGTTAGGCGTATTGGTTACCTGTGTTACCGTATTGACGATTAAGCCGTTATCCTTTTTGCCGTCATTTGATGTGACTACATACAGTCCGTAACCAATATTAAATAATGCGGTAAGGTCATTCTTATTGGCGGTTGTATCTTGCTGTGCCAAATATTCACGGCAAAGCTCATCCGAAAGAGCTACCAACTGCGAATTGCTGTCTGCATTCAAAGCGGACATGATTTTCACCGTATTCTCGGCAAAGGTTATATTTTTGGATTTTGAAAGCATTTCACGCATCACCTTTGCGGCAAGCGGTGCCCAGCTTCCGTTTTCGATAAACGCTACTGTACGATTTGAGTAATTACGCTCTGTGAGATGTTCGATGAATTCTCTCATAAACGGAAATATATCTGCATTGTATGTAGTTGTGGCAAGAACAAGCTTGCTGTATCTGAAAGCGTCCTCAACCGCTTCTGCCATATCACAGCGAGCAAGATCATTGACCACTACCTTTGGACATCCCTTTGAACGTAATTCGTCAGCGAGCTTCAAAACTGCTTTCTTTGTGTTGCCGTAGACAGAAGTATAGGCAATAACTATTCCTTCTTCCTCCGGTTGATAGCTTGACCAAGTATTATACAGTCCGAGGTAGTATCCGAGATTCTCTTTCAGAATAGGACCGTGGAGTGGGCATATCGTTTGAATATCGAGAGCAGATGCCTTTTTCAGCAAGCTCTGTACCTGTGCGCCGTATTTACCTACAATTCCGAAGTAATAGCGACGGGCTTCACAAGCCCAATCCTCATCAACATCAAGTGCGCCGAATTTGCCGAAACCGTCAGCAGAGAAAAGCACCTTTTCCGTGCTCTCATAGGTCACAATAACCTCCGGCCAATGTACCATAGGTGCTGTGACAAAATGCAGCTCGTGAACACCTAAGCTCAGACTGTTGCCTTCGCCGACAACTATCCTGTTTTCAGCAAAATCAGCACCGAAGAAGTTTTGCATCATCCGAAAAGCTTTTTCTGATGAAACAACGGTCGCATCGGGATATGCTTTTGTAAAGTTCAAGATATTTGCGGAATGGTCAGGCTCCATATGCTGCACCACAAGATAATTCGGTTTTCTGTTACCGAGAACGGCTGCTAAATTATCAAGCCATTCGTGCGTAAATGCGGCATCAACCGTATCCATAACCGCAATTTTTTCATCAAGAATGACATACGAATTATAGGCCATTCCGTTGGGAACATCATACTGTCCTTCAAAAAGGTCAATGTTCCTGTCATTTACACCAACATATTTTATTGATTTGCTGATCATAAGAGTCGCTCCTTCTTAATGTAAAATTATATAATATTAAATTTAGCCTAACAATACATCCGAAATAAGCATAATACAGAAACCTACAAGCAAAGCATAGGTTGCACCTCTCTCACTTCCGTGAGCGTGTGTTTCGGGAATCATTTCATCACTGATGACATAAAGCATCGTACCGCCTGCAAAGGCAAGAGCAAAAGGTAAGATTGCGGCAGAAATGCTGACTGCAAAATATCCGATAAGTGTTCCGACAACTTCCACAAGTCCGGTCATCAAAGCAATAACAAAGGTTTTACGAGGTCGTATGCCTGCTGCAAGCATAGGTGCTATAATAACCATACCTTCGGGAATGTTTTGAAGTGCTATACCGCCTGCAATAACAAGTGCTTGTGTCGTATCACCCGAACCAAAGCCAACACCTGCGGCGATGCCTTCGGGAAGATTGTGTATGGCAATCGCCATAACAAAAAGAAGTACCTTGCTCAAATTGGCATTGTTGTGGGATTCGGACTCAACTCCTGCAAAATGATGGAGATGAGGAACTAATCTGTCAATTAAATTGAGGCAAACAGCACCAACGAAAATGCCGGCAACCGTAACCAATATGCCGTATTTGCCACCGTATTCGAGGGATGGGATAATCAGTCCGAGTACGGCTGCGGCAAGCATAACGCCTGCGGCAAAGGAAAGCACAATATCCGAAAATTTATGCGATATGTTTTTGAAAAGAAAGCCGATAACAGCACCGATGACTGTTGCTCCTCCGACCCCGAGAGCCGTTAATAATACAATCTCCATTGTTATTCCTCCGTGAGTGCCATCAGCTTATTTTCATCGGCAATCTCTATCGTACCTCTCGACAGTTTGACCATACCCTCGGTCTGAAAATACTTTAGCATCCGTGTTACAACTTCTCTTGGATTTCCCATATGATTACCAATTTCCTCGTGAGTTATCTTCAAAATATTTGTGCCCTCAACATTGGCTTCGTTCAAGAGAAAATCTGCAAGGCGTTTGTCAAAGGACTTCCACATGATTTGATCTATAAGCCACATAACATCCGAAAATCGGCTTGCCATAACCTCATTTGTGTAATTGGCAAGCGGTGCAGAGTTTTCCATAATCTTGCGGTATACTTCGGATGGAATTAAAAGCGCATCTGTATCTTTTTCTGCCGATATGGTAATGTCAAATTGAATGCTTCTCATCATGCAGGAAGCCGAGAACAAACACATATCACGCTCAAAAAGGCGGTACATAGTAATCTCTCTGCCCTCCTTTGACACGGTATAGGCACGAAGCTGTCCCGAGGTGACAAGGATCAGTCCCATACAGTCGCCGCCCGTGTGAATCAGTTCGCCTTTTTTGAAATGCCGTTCAATAGCACTGGTTGTAAGTGCTTGCTGTTCGTTTATATTTAATTTATTCCATATAGGAAAATAAACTGAAATGTCCATACATTACACCTCCGATGGGTATGCAAATAGTATACCATATTTATTGGCATATGTCAATAATGTTCGGCGTAGTTATTGACTTATGCCGATAATTTTGCTATAATACAAAGAAAAAGGAGGTGGATATATTGCCAAGACCGACAAAATGCAGACGAGTTTGTCATTTCCCCGAAACCGTTGAATTCGTACCAAAAGGTGAAGCATCCGGCGAGTATCTCGTTTTGACTGTAGATGAATTTGAAGCGATACGCCTGATCGATCGAGAAGGTCTGTCACAAGAGGAATGCGGAGCACAGCTTTGTGTCGGAAGAACTACGGCACAGAAGATATACGAAACAGCGAGGAGAAAACTTGCCGACATCCTGGTACTTGGGCTCTCACTCAAAATCGAGGGCGGAGATTTCAACCTTTGCAACGGAAACACAGAACTGTGTTATAAACGGGATTGTGCGAAGCGTCAGTCTCCCGCCGTTCTCCGGACGGAAGAATAATAATCAGTGTGATAACATCACAGAACTTAAAAATGAAAAATGATATAATATAAAAAATACAAGGAGGCGGTAAAGTGAAGGAATATATTTGTACGGTTTGCGGGTATGTACATAAAACCGAGGGAGAGTTGCCCGATGATTTTGTATGTCCCATCTGCGGCGCCGGCAAGGATGCATTCAAGCTCAAGGAAGCTACACCTTCCAAGGCAGAAGTAACCCTTGAAAAGCCGCATACAGAAAAAGAACTATCACCAATGGAAATGAGCATCATCTGCTCCAACCTTGCAAGAGGTTGTGAAAAGCAGTATATGCCCACCGAAAGCGAAAATTTCAAGAAGCTTGCGGAGTTTTTCCGTTCCAAAGCAGAACCTGCAGACGCACCGAGCATCGAAAAGTTGCTTGAACTAATTAACAACGATATTTCGGTTGGTTTCCCGTATGGAAATGCCGTATCAGGCGAACAGCCCGACCGAGGAGCGCTTCGCTGTCAGGTTTGGGCAGAAAAGGTTACGAGAATGCTGCAGTCCCTTCTCACTCGCTATCAGGCAGAGGGAAAAAAGATGCTTGAAAACACAGGCGTGTATGTTTGCACAATTTGCGGATTTGTGTTTGTAGGTGACGAGCCGCCTGCAATGTGTCCCGTATGTAAAGTGCCTGCATGGAAGTTTGAAAAGGTTGGAGGTGCGAAGTAATGGCAGATAAATACGCAGTTAGAAATTTAAGGCTTTGTACCAAGGACTGCCTTTGCCTGTATGTTTGCCCTACCGGTGCTACCGATACAGAGAACAGTATCATTGATGTAAACAAGTGCATAGGTTGCTCGGCGTGTGCCGATGCCTGTCCTTCGGGTGCGATCTCAATGATGCCGAAGGAGCTCCCTCCCCAGCAACCGAAAAAGGATAATGTGATTGAGGCATTGCGTGCTCTCGTTCAGAGTAAAGCCAAAGCGGAAAGCATTGCTTCACAGCTCCCCGATGTTCTTTCTGCGGCAGTTGCAAAGTCCTCTCGCCTTATGGCAGAGGATCTTATAAGAGAAGCAGGCTTTATGCTTCCGCAAAGTGCAAACACAAGGGAGTTTTTGGAACTCATAAAAACTTATCCCGGCATTCCTACCGATGCGGTAGAAGAACTACTCAAAACCATTAAATTCAATGAACAGAAAGAGGTAAAGAAAATGTCTAAATGGAAATGTACCGTATGCGGTTATATTCACGAAGGAGATGAAGCACCCGAACAGTGCCCCATCTGTAAACAACCCAAAGAAAAATTTATTAAATTGGAGGACAAGACAATGAGCAATCCTTATGCAGGAACAAAAACCGAGAAAAATTTATGGGAGGCCTTTGCCGGTGAATCCCAAGCAAGAAACAAATACACCTACTTTGCTTCTGTAGCAAAGAAAGCCGGCTATGAGCAGATCGCTGCACTCTTCCTGCAGACCGCTGAGAACGAGAAGGAGCACGCAAAACTTTGGTTCAAGGCTCTCGGCGAGCTTGGCGATACCGCTGAAAACTTGCTCCATGCTGCTGAAGGCGAGAATGCAGAGTGGACCGATATGTACGACAGAATGGCAAAGGATGCCGAGGAAGAAGGCTTCTTGGAGCTTGCCGCACAATTCCGAGGTGTTGCCGCTATCGAGAAGACACACGAAGAGCGTTACAGAGCTCTCCTTAACAATGTTGAATCCAAGGCAGTATTTGAGAAGTCCGGCGTAACCATTTGGGAATGCCGCAACTGCGGACATATTGTTGTTGGTACTGCTGCACCCGAAATCTGCCCTGTATGTAAGCATCCGCAGGCCTACTTTGAAGTACACAAGGAAAATTATTAAGGAGCAGATAAAATGAGAGAAAAATTTTATATCTGCCGTCATTGCGGAAATCTGATCGGACTTGTCCACGATGCAGGTGTTCCTATGATGTGTTGCGGAGAAAAAATGGAGGCATTACAACCCAATACTGTTGATGCCGCAACCGAAAAGCATTTGCCGTTTGTAACCGTTGAAGACGGTGCTATTCACGTAAATATAGGTGAAGTAACTCATCCTATGACAGACGAGCATTACATTCAGTGGGTATATGTCGAAACTGAAAACGGTGGTGCTCGCAGAGCGTTTAAACCCGGCGATGCACCGGAAGTAACCTTCTGTGTTGGCGAGGATAAACCCATTGCCGTTTATGCTTACTGTAACATTCACGGACTTTGGAAAACTGAACTTTAACTAACAAAAATCCCCGAAGGAAAAGCAGAATTTTCTGCTCCTTTCGGGGATTTTAATATATTTAAGTTTATATTCTGAATTGCTATATAATTTTCTTTATTCTCCCTCAAGAATTCCGAGCATCAGAATGCCCACAATAATAATACCAATGAACAAATACTGCTTCTTTGTCAACTTTTCTTTTAAGAATATTCTCGATAACAACAACGATACCACACATACGCTTGAAAGGATAGGTGCTGCAATTGCACCATTTCCGCTCATAGCATAAACATATGTACAGAAAAACGGCAGAATCAATAACCGTGAAAAATTCGGCAACGGTCTTGCATCGT
Source organism: Clostridia bacterium (assembly GCA_030527615.1). Taxonomy (GTDB): domain Bacteria; phylum Bacillota; class Clostridia; order Oscillospirales; family Acutalibacteraceae; genus UBA737. The sequence continues at coordinate 69,390 of JAUNAM010000002.1, read as the reverse complement.
CAACCGTGTCAAGAATTCACTGTATGTTGCACGAAGCCTTTGAAATGGCGATAGCCGAGCATCTGATATCCAAAAATCCTACAACCGGCACAACACTGCCTAAAGTGGCAAAAAAGGAAATGCAGGTGTTAAACGAAAGTCAGTTGGATACCTTTATGAAACTGATTGACGAGGACGAGCATTGGCGTGACTTCTTCTACACCGAGCTTACCACGGGACTGAGGCGTGGTGAGGTGTGCGGTCTCAAATGGACGGACTTTGATGAGCAAAACGGAAAACTTAATATAAACCGCAGTATAAGTTTCAAAAACGGCAAGGTTGTCGAGGGCGAAACAAAAACAGGCAAAGGTAAGCGTAGCTTCTATCTGCCGTCAAGCACGGCAAAGGTGTTAAGCGAGCGAAAGAAAACGTCATATACCGAATGGATATTTAATAACCCATTAAAGCCGGAGCAACCTATCAACCCCGATGCAGCATATAGGAAAATGAAAGCAATGCTTAAAAAGGCAGGTCTCCCAAGCATACGCTTCCACGACCTACGCCACACCTTCGCCACCCATGCGCTCACAAGCGGAGTGGATGCAAAAACGCTGTCGGGAATCCTTGGGCATACCAATGCAAGTTTCACGCTCGACACCTACACCCATGTAACAACCGATATGCAACAGAGAGCCTCGAATATAGTCGGTGGCTTTATGAACGATATCTTCGGAGAGGAGTTGAAAATATGAGCAAAAGAAGAAAGCAAGGCGAAGGCACCTTGCGAAAACGAGCAGACGGTCGATGGGAAGCTCGTGTGGTCATCGGCTACGATGAAAAAGGTAATCCCATCACCAAAAATGTAACTGCGATGGAAAAAGGCAGGTGCCTTGAAAAGTTAGAGCAGTTAAAAGAACAATGCGGTGTGCAGCTCACAGGCAAAGTCAAAGCGGAAATGGCGTTCGGCGATTGGCTGGACTTCTGGTATCAGCAGTACGCCAAGCAAACGCTCCGCCCGACCACGCAGTCGGGATACGAAAATATGATATACAATCATATAATTACCGATATTGGTAAAATACCGTTAAACAAATTAACGCAGAACGATCTGCAACAATTTTATGCACGGCTGAAGGCCAGCGGAAGAAAGGTGCGAACCGAACTATATGGCAAAGGTTTGTCCGATCGAATGGTACGCGGATGCCACGCTATGTGCCGAAAGGCATTAGAAAAAGCGGTAGCAGATGGTATTATAAGAATAAACCCTGCAATTGGTTGCAAACTGCCCCCAAAGAAAGCTAAAGAGATGCAGGTGCTGACGAGAGAGGAAATGCAAAGGTTTATGGCACAAGCCAAAGCCGATGGATACTTTGAACTGTTTATCCTTGAACTCTGCACGGGAATGCGCCGAGGTGAAATCGTGGCTTTGCAATGGGATGACCTTAATATGCAGACGGGTGAACTTCACATCTGCCGTCAGGCAACGACAGTAAAAGGCAAAATTCATATCTCTGCTCCAAAAACAAAATCCTCCATCCGCACCGTAATACTTCCGCCGGACATTGTAAAAATTCTTGCGGAATATAAAAAGCGGATAAACTCACGGTGGATGTTCCCATCGCCCGTAAAAGAGGATGCATCGTATCATCCCTCGGCGATACGAAAAGTGCTTGACAGAACTTTGGAGAGAGCCGAATGTAAGCACGTCCGCTTCCACGATCTCAGGCACACCTTCGCTACAACCGCCCTTGCCAACGGTATGGATGTAAAAACACTGTCGGCGATCATAGGTCACATTTCATCAGAAACGACCTTGAATATATACACTCATATCACCGACAATATGCAACGGAGTGCTGCCAACAAAATTGAGCAGGGCTTCGGGCGAAATGAGGGCAGTTTGAGCGAGGACAAGCAAACACCCGAGCAAGCGGTAAAAACGCCACAAACGGCAAAATTTGAGCCGAAACAGCCGAAAATCCGCCGCCCCGGAACCGGATGCGTCACGGAGATCAATGACCACCTATTTGAAGGACGGTACTCACCGACAAACGCATATGGAAAACGCACTCCGAAAAACGTGTACGCCAAGACGAGAGAGGAATGTGAAGAAAAGCTCGCCGAGTTGATCACGCAGATGAATGCCGAAATTGCCGCTGAGAAGGAACGGCTCAGGGCAGAGCAATCGGCATAACGAAAACGGCGGTAAGGAACAAAATCCTTACCGCCGTAGTTTTGTTGAAAAAGATATTATTTTATGGTATAATCAGTTTGGAAAATAAGAATTTGAAGGGTTGAAAATGAAGATTGTTGAGATAACAGAAAACAAAAAAGAATATCTTGATTTGCTGTTATTGGCAGACGAGCAGGAGGATATGATAGACCGTTACCTCGACCGTGGCACGATGTATGTGCTTGACGATAACGGAGTCAAGTGCGAGTGTGTCATAACCGACGAAGGAAATGGAATTCTTGAAATAAAAAACATTGCCACTATGCCCGAAAACCAAGGCAAAGGTTATGCAAAAACATTGATTGAGTTTCTTGTTAAAGAATATCGTGAACAATTTTCGATACTGCAAGTTGGCACTGGAGATAGTCCTTTAACAATTCCTTTTTACGAAAAATGCGGATTTGTCCGTTCACATAGTATTCCGAACTTCTTTACGGATAACTATGACCACCCAATAATTGAATGTGGAGTACAGCTTGCAGATATGGTATATTTGCAAAGACCGCTATAAAACAAATTCCAATAGGTCGAACAGTTAGGAAAATAAGAATTTGCAGAGGTGATATAATGCAGAACACAGAAATAGAAAAAGCAATACCGTGGAATCCTTGGCACGGTTGTAAAAAGGTAAGTCCCGGTTGTAAAAATTGCTTTGTATTCAAGATGGATCAAAGATACGGTCGTGATACCACGGTCATAGCTAAAGGAAAAACTACATACGAATTAAAGGACAAGGCTTGTCCCCAAAACTCGCTTGTTAAGCTCTGCTTTTCATCCGATTTTTTCATCGAAGAAGCAGACGAATGGCGCGAGGGGTGTTGGGATTTTATCAGACGGAGAAAAGACTGTATTTTTGTAACAACAACCAAACGCCCCGAAAGAATTAAAGGGTGTCTTCCGTCGGATTGGGGAGAAGGATGGGAGCATTTCCATTTGAGTATATCCATTGAAAATCAGGAGATGGCAGACAAGCGCTTGCCGTATTTCCTTGAAGCTCCTCTCGCGCATCGTGAGGTATTTTGCTCACCCCTGATAGCTCCTATGTCTTTAGGCAAATATCTCGATACAGGACTTATCAAATGCGTAAATGTGGGCGGCGAAATGGCTCCCAAGGCAGATGTGCGTCCCATAAGATATGAATGGGTGGAAGCATTATATCTTGAGGCAAAAGAGCGAGGAATTGAGTTCTATTTTCATCAATGCGGCTCAATGTTTATCAAGAATGGCGTTAACATCGGTAAGTGGAATCTGAACGATCAGATAGCTCGTGCAGAAGAAATACAACACGAGTTAGAGAGAAAATACAGATAAATTCCAATAAGTCGAACAGCTAGATAAAATTCTTATTTATATGAGAGCTTATATGAGCGAAGTAAAATTATTAAAGCCCGAGGAACTTGGTTTAACTGAAAAAATACAAAAATTCGAGGACGGACTTCGTACTGAAGAAAAATCGGGCAGTTATGAGTGGTGGTATTTTGATTCCAAATATCCCGATGGTTCAAGCATCGTTATCGTTTTTTATACTAAGCACGTTACGTCCTTTGCAAAGAACTTCAAGCCTTTTGTATCGCTAAACTACATCAATCCAAACGGTAAGGAACTGAGGACGGAGCTTTGGTCGGATGATTATTCATTCTCCAAAGATGAGTGCGAAGTCAGAATCGGAGAGTGCTATGTCAAGGGCGACCTCTCGCACTACGATATCTATTTCAAAAACGAGGATGCGGAGTGCAAGCTAACCTTGGATGCAAGTGTTCCTTCTTGGCGTCCCGATTCAGGTCATATCTATTTCGGCGAAAAAGATTATTTTGCGTGGCTTCCGTCCGTTCCCGAAGGAAAAATAAATGGAACGCTTAAAATGAAGGATGAAACGATAGAGTTATGCGGCACAGGATACCACGATCATAACTTTGGCAATAAGCTGATGATCCTCCTTATGAACGATTGGTATTGGGGCAGAGCTAAGATTGGTGATTATGTTGTCGTTTCCTCCTACATATATGCCAACAAAAAGGACGGATATAAGACAGTCCAGATTTTTATGCTTGCCAAGGATGGCGAGATCTTGACGGGTGATGCCGCTAAGCATCTAACCTATGAAGAAAAGGATTTCATAAAAGACTCCTACACCAAACGCCATGTTGCAAGAACGCTTGTGTATGACTACAACGATAAAGAAAATAATCTCCACTACCGAATCACCTACAAAAAGGGCGATGAGGAAGTGGAACGACAGGTGATGACCGATATTGTAGGCAGGCCTGCGGCAATTCTATTTTATCTGCTGGGATTCCGTGGCTCCTATCACCGAATGGGCGGCACTGCAATTCTTGAAAGATTTGACGGCGAGAAAATCGTTGAACGAATCGAAGCACCTGCCATGTGGGAGCAAATGTGCTTTAAGCCGGATAGAATAAAAGATAATAAATAACACAAAAGCGGTGGTAAGAAGCAAAAAGCCTTACCGCCGCTTTTGTTTATATAGTTTTCTTTGAAAGTTGCTTATAGGTCTTTGCAATAATAATTGCCGAAATAATCGCCGTTAAAATATCGGATACCGGCATTGAATAAAGAACACCGTCAAGACCGAAAAACAGGGGCAGTAACAAGGCAAATCCAACGCCAAATACGATCTCACGCACCATTGAGAGCATTGTGGATTCCACCGCTTTGCCCATAGCCTGTAAGAAGATAAAGGTTGCTTTATTCACACAAGCTAAGATCATCATACACAGATAGATTCGGAAAGCCTTTACCGCAAAATCAGTATAATAAACACTTTCATTTGCAGCACCGAAAATCTGTATCAAAACATTTGGGAAGAACTCAACAATAATAAGTGCCACTGCACCGACACAAGCCTCGGCGATAAGTAATTTTGTAAAGAGTGCCTTAACACGCTCATTAAGCTTTGCCCCCATATTGAAACCGACAATCGGTATACATCCTGCCGCCATACCGATAACGATGGAAATTACAATCTGGAAGAACTTCATAACGATACCAACGACAGCCATCGGAATCTGTGCGTACTGCTCCTGACCGAAAATAACATCCATAGCACCGTATTTACGGATCATATTGTTAATAGCCATCATTGCCGCAACAAGTGAGATCTGCGCAAGGAAACTGCAAAGACCAAGGGATAAGGTTTTACCGACAATTTGACCTTTTAATTTTAGATCACTAATGCTTGGCTTAATGAGCTTTGCACGGCAAAGATACCAAATCGCAAGCACAGCAGTTACAATCTGACCGATAACAGTTGCAACGGCAGCACCCATCATTCCCCACTTAAACACAAAAATGAATATTGGATCAAGGATGATGTTAATAACCGCACCGGCAACGGTGGAAATCATTGCAAACTTGGGACTGCCATCCGCACGGATGATAGGATTCATTGCCTGACCAAACATATAAAACGGAATACCAAGGGCAATCCAAAAGAAATATTCTTTGGATAGTTCAAAGGTTTCAGCGTTTACTTTGCCGCCAAAAGCCGTCAAGATCGGCTCAGCAAAAATCAAATATATTGCAGTTAGTACAATACTGCTGATGATGCAGAGCAATACAGAGTTTCCAACACTTCGGGTTGCGTTTTCTGTTTTCTTCTCTCCAAGTGAAATGCTAACAAATGCACAGCACCCGTCACCGATCATAACGGCGATACCGAGAGCAATGACCGTTAGCGGAAAGACAACGGTATTAGCGGCATTTCCGTATGAACCGAGATAAGATGCATTTGCAATAAAGATTTGGTCAACGATATTGTATAAAGCACCGGCCAAAAGAGAGATGATACAGGGCACAGCGTATTTGCCCATGAGTTTACCAACCTTTTCGGTGGCAAGATATGATTGATTTTGTTCCATTTAATAACCTCCTATAAACGCAAAAAAGGTGTAAGTCCAATAAAGCTGGACTTACACCTTTTCGGCTACGCACTGTTAGAATTATAACACAACTTTTCAAAAAATGCAAAGGTAAAAAATCAAAGAAATTTAAAACATTTTTGCGTGATTCTTTTGGAAAATTATATAATCTCTGTTGATGATGCAAAAGAGAAATAAGCCAAAGTCGACTTTGTGAAACTACCCTTGTTAGGGCAACAAGAAATTGAATATGTATTAAATGAATCGCCACGAAAATAATTTCGTAGCGATTTTATCATTTTTAACGCTCAAAATTTGAGCCGCAGTAATCAAAGAAAAGGGAATTTTGCAGGCCACATTTGATTATGTGGTCGTAAAAAATGCGATTTTTTAAAAAGTGGCGGCAAAACGCCTAAAAAACATAAAAAAATTGACCGAAAGTGGAGGCGAAACCTCAAAATTCGGTCAAAATTTGGTCGGAGTGACAGGGTTCGAACCTGCGGCATCGACATCCCAAATGTCGCGCGCTACCAACTGCGCCACACCCCGATTTATTCAATTTTATGCTCGGATTTTTACAGAAATTCCGCAACTGTGGGACACTATGTGGTCGTAAGCCTATTATAGCACATTTCTAAAAAATATGAAAGCGGAAAAACCGCAGTATTAAAGGCTTTTTTGAAGTGTCTGGGATTTTACTTGAATTACCTATCTCACAGTCCCAAACCACCCGCGCTACCAACTGCGCCACACCCGGATTTTATTAAATTTTAATGAGTTTTTCAGCATCTGTGGGATACTATGTGGTCATAGACCGATTTTGAAATTTTTTCAAAAACTAAAGTGCCGAATTTCCGCAGTGTTTAAGGCTTTGTTCGACATCGGGATTTTATAATGAATATCGTATGTCACAATCCCAAAACTAGTGCGCTACCAACTGCGCCACACCTCGTTAAGCATCAATATTTTTGATGCTCAAACATTATATTACAAATATTATAATTTGTCAATGTTTAAATAAAATAATTTTACATAAAATTTTATACTTCATTTTACTTTCGACTTTTAAATTTTCTTGCTAAATATATAATTGGGGTATCGAGCAAACTTGTAAAAATATAGATTACATAGCTTGACAGCATCACTGCAAGCAGCGTTTTTGTATCATAGATACCGACAAAAGCTATTGTTGTGAACAAAACAGTATTGATTATTTGCGATATAAGTGTTGCAGCGTTATTGCGTAGCCATAAAAAGCGCTTACTATCCCCTGTTTTATCGATTGTGATGCTCCACAACTTATGATAAAGCCACACATCAAACCTTTGTGATATGACATAGCCTAAAAAGCTTGCAAGCATAAGTCGTGGTGTTTTTGCAAAAATTGCAGTAATATGTGCGCCGGCAATATCATTTGCCGAATAATCGTACAAAAGCCAATATTGTGTAAATAGCAGCATAACAAGTGATGTGAAAACACCAATCCACACCGCCTTTTGAGCCGATTTTTTACCCTCATTTTCGCTTAAAATATCGGTGCAAAGGTATGTTGCGGCAAACATAACATTACCAAGTGTCTGCCGCATACCAAAGCCGTCTATCAGCAGCAGAACCTCAACATTGGCAAGTATTGTGGCAATAGCGGTCATAATATACATACCCGTCTTGCCAAACAATTTATAAGCTAACAACACTACCCCGTAAATAATAATTACAGAGCCTAAAAGTAATAATTCATTTTTCATAAAATTTACGAAAAAGACACACCAATACTATGGTGTGTCTTTTACTCTTTCCATAGTTTTTATTTGTGACAGGATGGTTACGAACTGTCATATTAAATTTTTAATTATTTAACTACAATATTAACAAGGCGCTTTGGTACATAAAGCTCTTTAATAACCGTTTTACCTTCTATTGCTCCGGCTACAGCGGCGTTTGCTTTTGCTGTAGCGATTGCATCAGCGGCAGCAATATCAGTGGCAACATTGATACGAGCCTTGATTTTACCGTTTACCTGAACAGCGATTTCTACAGTAGAATCAACACACTTTGCCTCGTCATATTCGGGCCATTTAGTAGCATTTAACATACCGTCAAAACCTGCAATTTGCCATAACTCCTCGGTCATATGAGGTGCAAATGGGTTAAGCAGTGTTATAAAGGTCTTAAACTCGGCTTTATTGATACTACCGGTAACAGAAATACTGTTAAGCAATGACATTAGAGCTGCAATAGCGGTATTCATTTTAAGATTTTCGATATCGTCGGTAACCTTTTTAATAGTTTTATGAATTTCGGTTTCAAGTTTTGCTCTGTAGCTGTCACCGTCAACCAAAACGTCTTGCAAAGCAAAAACTTTGTCAAGGAAACGCTTACTGCCCTTGATAGAGGACTGGCTCCAAGGAGCTGCCTTTTCAAAGTCACCGATAAACATTTCATAAACACGCATTGTATCTGCGCCGTAATCGTTAATGATTTCGTCGGGATTTACTACATTACCGCGGCTTTTGGACATCTTTTCACCGTTCTCGCCCAAAATCATACCGTGGCTTGTGCGCTTAGCGTAAGGCTCTTTATTAGGCACAGCACCTATATCATAAAGGAACAAATGCCAAAAACGGCTGTAAAGCAGGTGTAGCGTTGTGTGCTCCATACCGCCGTTGTACCAATCAACCGGTCCCCAATATTCAAGCGCTTCTTTGCTGGCAAGTGCGTCTTTATTGTTAGGGTCACAGTAGCGCAAGAAATACCAAGACGAGCCTGCCCATTGAGGCATCGTGTCGGTTTCACGTGTTGCAGGTGCACCGCAGTGAGGACAGGTAGTATTTACCCAATCGGTAATTTTAGCAAGCGGAGATTCACCGTTATCAGTAGGCTCATAAGAGTCAACATTAGGAAGAGTAAGCGGTAGTTCGCTTTCGGGCAGAGGTACCCAGCCGCATTTTTCGCAATATACCATTGGTATCGGCTCGCCCCAATATCTTTGTCGAGAGAATACCCAGTCACGAAGCTTATAATTGGTCTTGCGCTCGCCAAGTCCTTTTTGAGTAAGCCATTCTTGTATTTTTACCTTTGCATCCTCAACAGATAGCCCATTTAAGAAATCGGAATTAACCATAACACCGGTGTTGCAATCGGTGAATGCTTCAGCCTCTACATTACCGCCTGCTACAACCTCAATTATCGGTAGATTAAATTTCTTTGCAAAATCCCAGTCACGTGTATCGTGTGCAGGTACTGCCATAATAGCACCTGTACCGTAAGAAATAAGTACATAGTCTGATATAAAAATCGGAATTTCTGTATTATTAACGGGATTAACAGCCTTGATGCCCTGAAGCATTACGCCGGTCTTATCCTTGGCAAGCTCGGTACGCTCAAAATCAGACTTTTTAGCAGCCTCTTGCTTGTAAGCCACGACCTCGTCATAATTTTCTATTTTATCTGCCCATTTTTCAATTAGAGGATGCTCGGGCGACAAAACGGTATAGGTGGCACCAAAAAGTGTATCAGCACGGGTGGTAAACACTTGGAATGTATCACCGCTTGTAGTACCGAAATTAACAATAGTACCGTAGGAACGGCCTATCCAGTTGCGCTGTTGAGTCTTTACACGCTCGATAAAGTCAACATCATCAAGACCGTCAAGCAGTTTTTCGGCATAATCGGTGATTTTTAGCATCCATTGGCTTTTTTCACGGTGAACAACCTCGCTACCGCAACGCTCGCAAACGCCGTTTACAACCTCTTCATTAGCAAGCACGCACTTACAAGATGTGCACCAGTTAACCGACATTTTTGACTTGTATGCAAGACCTTTTTTATAAAGCTGTAAGAAAATCCATTGAGTCCACTTGTAATAATCAGGGTCGGTGGTATTAACCTCTCTATCCCAATCAAATGAAAAACCGAGTGATTTTAGCTGACGCTTAAAGTTGGCAACATTGTTTTTTGTAACCTCTGCCGGATGAATATGGTTTTTTATGGCAAAGTTTTCAGTAGGTAGACCAAATGCATCCCAACCCATTGGATAAAGCACGTTAAAGCCCTGTAGGCGCTTTTTACGGGCTACAATATCAATAGCGGTATAAGAACGCGGATGACCAACGTGTAAGCCCTGCCCCGAAGGATATGGGAACTCTACAAGACCGTAAAATTTAGGTAACGTATAGTCGTTTTTGGCAGCAAAGGTTTTATTATCGTCCCATATTTGCTGCCATTTCTTTTCAATTTCACTATAATTATATTTCATAATTAATCACCCTCTGCTTCATCAAGAATTGCTGATAAATCTATTTCTTGTGCGTCGCTCCACATACTGTCAAGGTTGTAAAACTCACGCTCATTTGGTGTAAACACGTGAACTATGACAGATGCGTAATCAAGCACTATCCAACCGGTTGTTTTACCCTCAATATGATGGGGTAAAATTTCATTTTCTTTCAAGACATCCTCAACCTCGTCAGCCAGCGCACGTACGTGGGTCGAAGAGGTTGCCGTTGCTATCAAAAAATAATCGGCAAGGGTTGTAAGGCTGTCGATTTTTAAAGCCTTTAACTGTCTTGCTTTTTTATTGTTAAGCGCATTAGCGGCTATTTTTAAAATATTTTGTGAATCCATTATTTGTTTCCTTTCAAGGTGTTTTCGTTATATGCCATAATGGTGTCAAGATGCAGCAATTTGCCGCGTGATACTAAATCATTTATTGAATATGAAAGTGCATAATCGAGTGCTGCTTCCATAGAAATTTCGACCTTTTGACGCATTATATCAATATCGTCATAATCACGGTCGGCAGATGTAAAATCAGCAAGGTATAGTATTTTTTCAAGTTGTGACATATTAGCCCTAGCCGTTGTGTGATAACGAACAGCAGTGATAATTTCGGGGTCATCAATACCGAGCTCATACTGTATATAAGCTGCACCAGATATTGCATGCCAAAGCTTATCAGCATTTTTTTCGACATCGTTTAGCATTATACCAAACTTATCAAAGATATTCAAGTGTTCCTCTGACGGTGATGTTTTTGTTATATCGTGCAAAAGTCCTGCAAGATACGCTTTATCGGTATCTCCGCCGTATTTTGTTGCCAGCCGAACAGCTTCATCTGCAACACAAAGTGAATGATGATAACGCTTGGGGGTGAGTCTTTTTTGCAATAATTCTTTGTATTCAGCGTATTTTTCAGACATTATAAATCCCCTTTTCAATAATATAGTTATATATGCTTGTAGGTAAAAGCGATTTATCAACCTTTTGACGAAGTTTTGTTGAAGAAATATCGGTAATCTCATTATTGATTATAGTAATATTTCCACCGCTTTTTGTAAGTTTGTCATACGCTTCATCAAAGTTGACAATACCGTCACGCTTAAAAGCAATAACACCTACAAGTGTAAGTAGTTCTTGCCAATTATACCAAGTGTCAAAGCTTGTAAGCATATCGCCACCGATAACTATATAAAAATTATCGTCAGGATATTTTTGCTTTAAAAGCTTAACTGTATCAACAGTATAGCTTTTTCCTTCTCGTTCAAATTCAATAAGGCAAAGCTCTACCTTTTTGAATTCTTTTGCAATTAAATCACACATATTGATGCGGTCGGTATCACTTGCTAAAAAATCACAGGTTTTATGTGGCGGTATTTTATCGGGCATTAAAAACACCTTATCAATATATTCAAGCTTACAAATGCTGCTTAACATTTCATAATGACCTATATGAAACGGATTGAAGGTGCCACCAAAAATCGCAATATTTGCCATTTATTTCACCAATTTAATTGTTTTGTTATTTTTGCTCTCTCTGTAAAGAATAAAGCGGTAACCTATAACCTGCACCACATCGGCACCAACGGCATTTGCAATGGTGTCAGCCGCTGTACGCGAGGTGTCCGGGCAGGTTTCAAGTACACGCAGTTTTATAAGCTCGCGTGCTTCAAGTGCCTCGTCAACCTGTTTTATAAGCTGGTCATTTATTCCGCCCTTGCCTACTTGAAATATAGCATCATAGCCGTTTGCCATACCACGAAGCTGGGCGCGTTGTCTGCTGTTTAACATCATTTTTCCTCGCAAGTTTCTATATATTTTTTTAGTTCTTCTTTAAAAAGCTTAAGCGCATTACCACGGTGACTGATGCTGTCCTTCTGCTCGTCAGTAAGCTCGGCAAAACAACCAAGTTCACCGATAAAATAAGGGTCATAGCCAAATCCGTTGTCTCCGTGAGGTTCTGTAGCAATTTTGCCCTCGCATTCACCGCGAACGGTAAAAAGTCTGCCGTCAGGAAAAACACAGGCAATCGCCGCAACATAGCGTGCGGTGCGTTTTTCCATAGGCACACCGTCGAGCTCACGTAGCAACTTTTGATTGTTTTCCTCGTCATCACCGTGCTCACCCGAATAACGTGCTGAATATATGCCGGGAGCGCCGCCTAAATAATCAACACAAAGACCCGAATCATCGGCAACCGATATAAGACCTGTATTTTTAAGACCGTCACGCGCTTTTATAATGGCATTTTCTTCAAATGTGCTGCCGTCTTCAATAGGCTCGGGAAAATCGGTATCATAGTCCTTTTGGCTTAACACGTCAAAGCCCATAGGAATTAAAATGCGTTCTAATTCTTTAAGCTTTTTTTGATTTTTGGTTGCAATAAAAATTTTCATATTATTCACCTATATCAAAAATTCCGTCGGCAAATTCCTTTGCATTAAAGGGCTGTAGGTCATCAATGCCCTCACCCACACCGATATACTTAACAGGTATATTTAATTCGTTATGAATTGCAATAACAATACCGCCCTTTGCCGTTCCGTCAAGCTTGGTAAGAACAATACCTGTAATATCAGCAACATTTTTAAATTCACGTGCTTGGTTTACCGCGTTTTGACCGGTAGCAGCATCAAGAACTAAAAGCGTTTCTACCGATGCATCGGGTAATTCACGCTTTATAATACGATAAATCTTTGCCAGCTCATCCATAAGATGTTTTTTGTTATGAAGTCTGCCCGCAGTATCGCAGATAATAACATCTGCACCCTTTGATTTAGCGGATGCTATTGTGTCAAAAACAACCGACGCAGGGTCACTACCCTCAACACTTTTTACCATATTAACATCGGCACGTTCTGCCCAAATGCCAAGCTGGTCAATTGCTGCCGCACGGAATGTATCGGCAGCACCAAGCACAACCTTTTTGCCACTGTTTTTTAGTTGTAGTGACAGTTTACCTATAGTGGTGGTTTTACCTACACCGTTAACACCGATAACTAATATAACAGATGGTTTTGTATCAAGTTTAAGACAAGAATCTGCACCCAACATTTCTACGATAATATCATGCATCATATTCTTTATTAATGCGGGGTCGGTTACACCATTCTGTTTTATGCGAGTACGTAGCTCATCACATATTTTAAGCGATGTTTCTACGCCGACATCACTCATAACAAGCAACTCTTCAAGTTCTTCAAACAAATCCTCATCGATTTTTGTAAAACTGTTTACAATACTTGTAATTCCATCGGAAATACTGGCGCGGGTCTTTTTTAAACCCTCTTTAATTTTACTGAAAAATCCCATTTAAAATTATGCTCCTTGATTTTCAAGTAATTTCTTTTCAAGCTCTGAAACATTAAGTTCCAAAAGCTTTGTAATACCTTTTTCTTGCATTGTTACACCATATAGCATATCTGCGGCTTCCATAGTACCGCGACGGTGTGTAACACAGATGAATTGAGTATTAAAGTCAGAATGTTTCATATAATCTGCAAAACGGTCAACGTTAATATCGTCGAGTGCTGTATCAACCTCGTCCAAAAAGCAGAACGGTGGTGCGTTTACCTTCATAATTGCAAAGTAAATTGATAATGCAACAAGCGCCTTTTCACCGCCCGAAAGTCCATTAAGGCTTGGAACGTTTTTACCGGGAAGTCGTGCTTCTATATCAATACCGCTTTCAAGCACATTATCAGGGTCGGTAAGTTTAAGGCAAGCGCTACCGCCACCAAACAACTCTGTAAAGGTTTTTGTAAAGTTTTGATTAATCTTATCAAAGCCCACTACAAACATTTCTTGCATTTGTGCAGTTAGCTGATTTATAAGCTTACGCAGCTCGGTACGTGCTTTTTCAACATCGGCAACCTGTTCATTCATAAAGTCGTGGCGTTCTTTTACTTCCTTGTATTCTTCAATAGCAGAAACATTTACGTTACCAAGTGAGCGAATTTTTGACTTTGTCTCAGCAAGCTGTTTTTTAGCCTCTGCAGGTTTTTCGATATCGATAGCAATATTTTCCGCTTCGCTTTTTGTAAGCTGATATTCGTCAAATAATTGACGAATAACATCATCATACTCTTTAAGCATAACCTCTTTGCGTTCGGTAAGACGAGCAAGCTCTCCGCCAATTTTTTCACGTTCCAATGTCCGCTCGCGTTCATTAGAACGAAGCTCTACACCCTGTTTTTCAACATTGTTTCGCTCGGTCATTAAGTTTTCAATATCAGAATTATAGCCTTCAATACGATGTTTTATATTATCGATTTCATCATTATGTGACGAAATATCAGAATTAAGCTGTAAAATCTTATAATTAATGGCAGCTATTTCAGCATCAATATCACCTGCGCGTGTTGCACGGTCTTTGATAGAATTTTCAAGACTGTCAGCCATATTAATAAGAGCATCAGCATCTTTTTGATTATCAACTATTTGTAGTTTAATCTCGGTGATTTGATTTGTAATATCCTCGCGTGTGTGTGTTAATGAATCTCTGCCGCCGGTCATTTGGTCAATCTCGGCTTGTATTGCAGAATTTTTAAACTCAAGTTCGGCGATTTGTTTAGCAGCCGATGCTGATTTTTCATGTAGTGACTTAATTTTTTCTACGCTACCGTCACGTTCCTCGGTTAAAGAAGCTATATTTGTATTTATATTATTAATTAAATCATCAATACGTTTAAGCTCTGACAAGGCTCGGATTTTATCCTCATTAGCATTGGTCAAATCGGCATTAACAGCCACAATATCCGCATTGACCTCAGCCAATGCAGAGTTAACCTCATCTTGCTTGGCTTTGGCGATTTTTTCTTTTTCTATAAGCTTATCAATTTCAGCTTCAATGCGTTTAATATCAGCAGCACGACTAAGCATTCCGGCTTGTTTTACAAGTGAACCACCGGTATAAGAGCCGCCGGGATTTATTACCTGACCGTCAAGTGATACAACCTTTACACGATGATTATATTTTTTTGCAAGCGTGGTTGCGCTATCAATATCTTCTGTTATTACAGCACCACCAAGCAGATACTTAATGATAGTTTCATACTTTTTATCTACTGTAACCAAATCAGATGCAATACCAACAAAACCATATATATCATCAAAACCGTTTTCTTTAAATTCGCGCGCAGTTATTGTTGATACAGGCAAAAATGTCGCACGACCTGCAT
Source organism: Clostridia bacterium (assembly GCA_030527615.1). Classification (GTDB taxonomy): domain Bacteria; phylum Bacillota; class Clostridia; order Oscillospirales; family Acutalibacteraceae; genus UBA737. The sequence goes on along the minus strand of JAUNAM010000002.1, from coordinate 53,845 downwards.
TGTTTGATTTTAAGAAATTTATTGCGCGTTTAGCGTCTGCTTCATTTTCTACAACGATATTTTGTATAGCATTACCAAGTGCAGTTTCAATAGCAACAGAATACTTTTTATCTACAGAGATAAGCTTTGAAACAGGACCGTGTATACCGCGAATTAAGCCCTTATCCGACTCGGACATAACCTTTTTAACAGCAAACGAAAAGCCTTCCATATTGTTTTCAAGCTCGATAAGAATTTGAACACGACGTTTGCGAGTTTCAATATCAAGGTGCAATTCAGTACACTTGTCATTAAGCTCTTTAAGCTCATTATTGCGATTTTCAAGCCTCAATTCATAACCCTTGATTGAATTTTGCAGTGAATTAATATTTGCTTCTGTTTTATCAAGAAGCGCTTTAGTTTCGTCAAAATCTTTGGTCAAAACATCTTTTTCATAATTATTTTGATTTAAGAGTTCATCAATTATCTCACGACGAGCGTTTATCTCATCAACCGATGTGTCTGCTGTCGTCATTTCAACACGTAAATCTGATGTTTGTACAGACAGCAAATTAAGTGTTTTAATTTGGTCTTCTATTTTACGTGAAATGCTTTCGCTATCACTTAAAAGATTGTGTAACTGATTTTCAAGTTCAGATAATTTTTCATTTAAACCAGCAATAATTTCTGCTTTTTTAGCTGCTTCGTTACGTTTATCAAGTATTTCTTGATTGGCGTTGGAATCAGTCTCAAACAAGGCAGATTTTTCAGCATTTAAACGCTCTACTGTATCGTTATTATGTTGAATATCGTTATTAATAACAGATATTTCGCCCTCTAACTTTAATGATTCTTCGTTAGAAGATGCTATGTTTTGACGTATGTTTTCTATCTGTGATGTAATTAATGTAAATTGAGCGGTGTTTTGCTCTGATTTTAAATCAAAACTTTCAAGTGCTGTTTCAATTTCTTTGTATTGCATTTGTGCAGTAACAATCTTACTTTCTTGAGCACGTAATGCATCTTTTGAATTATTAAGTGTATAAAGCCAAAGACCTATTTCAAGCTGTTTTTTATCCTCGGCAAGCGTTAAAAACTTTTCCGCCTTTTCACTTTGTTCTTTTAAAGGTCCTACACGTGACTCAAGTTCATCTAAAATATCTTTGAGACGCAGCAAATTATCCTCGGCAGCGGTAAGCTTACGCTCTGCCTCGGTTTTACGGTATCGGTACTTTGAAATTCCTGACGCTTCTTCAAAAATATCACGGCGTTCATCAGATTTAGTGCTGATAATATTATCAATTTTACCTTGTCCAATCATTGAATAACCGTCACGGCCTAGACCGGTATCCATAAACAGTTCATGTACATCTTTTAAACGCACCGATACATTATTTATAAGATATTCGCTTTCATGTGAACGATAAAAACGACGTGTAATCGATACAAAATCATTATCAAAATTAAGGGTTCTGTCGGCGTTATCTATATTTAGTGTTACCTCGCAAAAGCCGTGAGGACGGCGAGTATCAGTACCACCAAATATTACATCCTCCATAGACTGTCCACGAAGACTTTTAGTAGACTGTTCACCTAAAACCCAACGTACAGCATCAGAAATATTGCTTTTACCGCTACCGTTAGGTCCTACTACCGCAGTAATGCCACGACCAAATTTAAGTATCGTTTTATCAGCGAAAGATTTAAATCCCTGAATTTGAATTGAACTTAAAAGCATTTATTATCTCCTTTCGACCTTGATTTGGTAATTTGTTAAAGTATTATCCGGTTTAACAATACAATCAAAGCCGATTTTTTTTAATTCTTTTATATTATTTTTATGTTGACCTATCATTTTTGAAACAGACGATGGATTAACATACAATATATAATTACCTTTATCGGTAAGTAAACTTTTCACTTTATTAAAATATAATTTTGAATAACAAAGTTCTGAAAAAGCAGGATGCCAAGGTCCGGCAACATAGGAGCCTTGTTCTATAGAATGTAGTCCCAAACGAATAACTTTAATGTTTGCTTGTTCAAACATAAAAAGTAGTTTAGAACACAAATTAACAGCGTTTTCAAGCGATTGAGGCTTATATTTATCTGTATTATATAAAATTTCTAAATCTGTATTTTTTAAAACAATAGTTGGATAAATTCTAACCGTATCAGGTTGTAAATTTATTATAGCGTTGGCAGTAGTTATGCAGTAGTCATCACAGTCACCGTACAGCCCTGTCATCATCTGAAGCCCTAAACTAAAGCCGTACTGTTTAATAAGATTAGATGCATTAACGACATCGTCAGCGCTATGACCGCGGTTATTTGCTGATAAAACATTATCGTTTAAACTTTGTGCGCCAAGTTCTATAGATGTTACTCCGTAGTTTTTAAGCAAGCACAAAACCTCATCATCAATTGCATCAGGTCTTGTAGAAATACGAATACCTGAAACCACATTATTTTTTACAAAGCTATATGCTGCATTTAGCAGTTCAACCATATAATCACGATCAATAGCCGTAAAACTACCACCAAAAAAAGCAATTTCAGTATTATGCGGATTATAATTTGGTGTTTTTACAGCAATATTAACAGCATCAATAACATCAATTGCTGTGGGTGCCGCGTTTTGACCGGTAATGTGTTTTTGGTTACAAAAGCTACACATATTGGGACATCCAAAATGTGGCACAAATATTGAAATATTTGCATGACGTGATGTCATATTTTTTCACCCATTAATTTTAACGCCTGTTTTGCAGCCATTTGTTCAGCAGTTTTTTTGTTTTTGCCACTACCCGTACCAATAACATTTGAATTAAGACGAACCTCAACCGTAAATAGTTTGTTGTGGTCAGGACCCGTTTCGTCAATAAGTATATAGCTTACACTTTCTTCGGGATTACGTTGGATAATTTCTTGCAAAGTGGTTTTGTAATCCTTAAAAGAATCATCACTGTGATGTTCCAAATCACGCAGAACGGTATTCATAATATGATTAACCGCAGCCTGCATACCGCCATCAAGATAAATTGCGGCAAGCACAGATTCAAACGCATCTGCTAAAATAGAATCGCGTTCTCTGCCGCCGTTTTTGTCTTCACCGTGACCCAACATAAGATATTCACCTATATGAAGTTCACGCGACAATGCACACAATGATTTTTCGCAAACCAACGATGCTCTAAGTTTAGTAAGCTCGCCTTCAGGCATATTGGGATATTTTTGGTATAAATGGTCTGAGACGATTACAGATAATACCGAATCGCCCAAAAATTCAAGTCTTTCGTTTGATTGAGTATTTCCTCTAACCTCGTTAGCATACGAAGAATGTATTAATGCGTTTTTTAAAAGTTTGATATTGTTAAATTTGTAATTTAATTTCGCTTCAAGCGATTTCATAAAAATTACTCCGATTTATTTAAATTTTCACTTATTGTTGCAATAACATTTTTTTCTGTAAAAGCGATTGCCTGTCTGATAGCATTTTTAATAGCTTTGGCATCAGAACTGCCGTGTGCTTTAATGACCGGCTTGCTCACACCCAAAAGCGGTGCGCCACCGACCTCAGAACTATCCATCATAGATTTTAAAGCATATAAATCTTTTTTTAGTATAAGGGCGGCAATCTTGTTTAACAAATTTTTATATAATGCCTTTTTAACCATTTTAAAAAGTGTGATAGATGTACCCTCAATAAGCTTTAAAGCAATATTTCCGGTGTAACCGTCGGCAATTACCGCATCACACACGCCCTTAGGCATTTCGCGTGATTCAATATTACCTACAAAATTTATAGGTGTTTCTTGTAAAAGTTTATATGCTTCTACACGAAGCTCATCACCTTTGGTATCTTCTACACCAATATTAAGTAAACCGATTTTAGGATTATGTATACCCTCAACCTTTTCAAGATAAACACTTGCCATAATGCCGAATTGAGCAAGCATTTCAGGTCGGCATTCAGCATTAGCGCCCATATCCATAAGCATATAATGACCATCCGGTGACGGAATAAGTCCCCCTAATGCCGGTCTTTTTATACCTTTAATTCTTTTAACAATAAGGGTACCACCAACAACGATTGCTCCGGTAGAGCCTGCCGAAACAAAGGCATCTGCCCTGCTTTCACATAATTCCTTAAAAGCTAATGCCATTGAGGAATTAGAGTGTGCCTTTAAAATCGTAGTCGGATCATCATGCATAGAGATAACATCATCGGTATCAACAATAATAAGTTCACCAAAAAAGTTTAATTTGTTATCATTTATAATTTGCTCGATTTCTGTCTTATTACCTGTAAGTGTAATTTCTGTTTTATATTGAATAGAGGCATTTGCCGCACCAATAACAATCTCCTTTGGTGCATTATCTCCACCAAAAGCATCAACTACTACTCTCATAATTTTACTCTCCTATTGTTTTAAAATAGTCTAATGATCTGTTTGCTAAAGCCGTATATCTTTCTTTTTTATCGCGAATATGAACATCAAGCGAAGGCAAAACACCGAAATTTGCACCCATTGGTTGAAAATTACTGACCGTTTCATCGGTTATATAATCAAGTAATGCACCAATCATAGTGATTTTGGGTAAAACAAACTGTGATTTACCAAATAATTTGTTAACGGCGTTTATACCGGCTACAATACCGGATGCCGCCGATTCCATATACCCTTCAACACCTGAAAGTTGACCTGCAAAAAAGATATTTTCTGCATTTTTAAGTGATAAATTTTTACTTAGCACTTTTGGTGAATTTATAAAGGAATTTCTATGCATTACACCAAAACGTACAAATTCGGCATTTTTAAGTGCAGGTATCATAGAAAATACCCTTTTTTGCTCAGCAAACTTTAAATTTGTTTGAAAACCAACCATATTATAAAGGCTGCCTTGTGAATTTTCTTTACGCAACTGTACCACAGCCCAAGGTCTGTGTCCCGTACGAGGGTCACAAAGACCGACGGGTTTCATCGGGCCAAAACGTATTGAATCGGTACCGCGACGAGCCAAAACCTCAATTGGCATACAGCCCTCGTACACATTTAATTTTTTGTCAAACTCGTGTAGCGGTGCACCTTCGGCTGCTATTAATTCCGAATGAAAAGCTTCGTATTCTTCTCTGTTTAACGGGCAATTTATATAATCACCCTCACCGCTATCATCACGGTCATAACGTGAAGCAATAAAAGCCGAAGAAAAATCAATGCTTTCGACGGTAACAATAGGTGCTGCCGCATCATAAAAGCTTAAATTATCAACACCGGTAAAATCAGTTATATCTTTTATTAATGCATCATCAGTAAGCGGACCTGTAGCCACAACACAAATACCGTCTTTAGGCAGTTTGTCAACAACTTTATTAATTACGGTAATATTGGGGTTATTTTTAATCTTATCGGTAATGTAATTTGAAAACACATCACGGTCAACAGCCAAAGCGCCCCCTGCTGCCACACGGGAAGCATCGGCAGCTACTAAACAAATTGAACCTAAAATTCGCATTTCTTGTTTTAGTAGACCTGCTGCCGACTCAACACGATTTGCTTTAAGCGAATTTGAACACACAAGTTCTGCAAAATTATCGATTTTATGTGCAGGAGATTTTTTTGTAGGCTTCATTTCAATCAAATCAACCTGAATGCCGTGATTTGCAATGGTATAAGCCGCTTCACATCCGGCAAGTCCCGCACCAATTACGGTAATTTTATTCATATTACTTTTCCTTTTTTGTTGCTACAGTTTTTTGTCTTGTTGGACATTCCGAATTCATACAATATTTACGGTTTCGAATACCATTTATGATATATCCGCCACATTCAGGGCATTTTTCGCCTGTAGGAACACCGGGAGAAGCAAAATCACAATTTGGATAATTTGAACAACCGTAAAACTTTTTACCCTTTTTGGATATCTTTTTAAGCAACTTTCCGCCACATTTAGGACAGGGTTGTTTTACTTCATCAGCAGGTAATGGTTTTGTGTTTTTACACTCGGGATAACCGGGACATGCCAAAAACTTACCAAAGCGACCGCTTTTTTCAACCATTTTTTTGCCACATTTTTCGCACACAACATCAGTTTCAACAGCAGGAACCTTTACACGTTTACCGTCCAAAGAGGTTTCTGCCTTTTTATAATGTTTGTCAAAATCAGCATAAAAATCAGCAATTGTATCTACCCAGTTAAGCTCACCTACGCCTATCTTATCAAGCTTCTTTTCAAGACCTGCAGTAAACTTTGCTTCGAATATACGGGCAAAATATTCATTCATTAAATCATTTACCGCAAAGCCTAATTGTGTAGGTTTAAATGCTTTATTTTCCTTTTCAACATAACTGCGATTTGAAATAACAGCTAAGATTGATGCAAAAGTTGATGGACGTCCTATGCCGTTTTCTTCTAATGTTTTTGTAAGTGTAGGTTCGGTATAACGTGCGGGAGGTTGGGTGAAATGTTGATTGGGTATCAATGATTTTAACTTTAATACATCACCGACATTCATTTGAGGTAACTCTGCACCATCATCGGTTTTTTCGTCTTTGCCCTCCTCATAAAGCTCGGTAAAGCCTTTAAATTCTACTGAATATCCACTTGATTTAAACAAATAGTTACCTGCAGTAATGTCAACAGCCACAGTTTTTTGAACACAAGCAGCCATAAGTGAGGCGATAAAGCGTTCCCATATCAGCTTATAGAGTTTGTATTGCTCTGTGGTTAAAGATTCTTTAATTTGTTCGGGTAACAAAAATATATTTGTGGGTCTAATAGCCTCGTGAGCATCCTGCGCACCGCTTTTTGATTTAAAATATCTTGGTTTAGCAGGTAAATATTTATCACCGTATTTTTGGTTAATAAATTTTGTTGCAGCGGCACGTGCTTCTTCTGAAATGCGAAGCGAATCGGTACGCATATAGGTTATAAGACCGGTTGCACCGACACCTGCAATATCAACACCCTCATACAATTGTTGCGCAATACGCATTGTACGTTGACCGGTAAAGTTTAATTTTCTTGAAGCCTCTTGTTGCAAGGTTGAAGTAATAAAAGGAGGCGCGGGTTGGCGGTTGCGCTTACCTTTTTTAATATCACTTACTACGTAAACTGCATTTTCGAGTTCACTTACAATTTTATCAGCATCATTTTCGTTTGTAATTGTATCAAGTTTTTTGCCGTCAGCAGTTCCGTAAAGTTTTGCATCAAAACTTTTGCGTTCTGCTTTAAGCTTTGCATCAACGGTCCAATACTCTTCGCTCTTAAAAGCTTCGATTTCACGCTCGCGTTCAACGATAAGTCGTAAAACTGCAGTTTGAACACGTCCAGCCGAAAGACCGCCCTTTACCTTGCGCCACAAAAACGGACTAAGTTTGTAACCGACAATTCTATCAAGCACACGACGTGCCTGCTGTGCATCGACGAGATCAAGATTAATTTTGTGTGGATTACTGATACCGGTACTCACTCCGGTTTGTGTTATCTCATTAAAAGAGATTCTGTTTTCTTCATTTAAGTCCAAACCTAAAATATGTGCTAAATGCCAAGATATAGCCTCGCCCTCACGGTCAGGGTCGGTTGCAAGCAGTACTTGGTCAGAATTAGCTGCAGCCTCCTTTAGCTGCTTTATAACATCCTTTTTATCTGCCATATTGATATACTGAGGTTTAAATCCATTATCAATATCTACACCAAGCTTTGATTTTGGAAGGTCACGTACGTGACCTACAGACGCCATAACATTATATCCGTCACCAAGATATTTTTTTACGCTTTTAATTTTACTTGGTGACTCAACAATAACAAGCTTTGCCATTTGTATACTCCTTTAATTAGTAAGCTCATAATTACCGCCCGGTAATGCTTTTATCAGACCTTCAATCTCGAGTTCTGTCAGCACCGAAATTAATGTATCATCACGCAAAGAAAGATGTAACAAATCATCGACGGTAAATTTTTGATTATTCAAATTATTATACACTATTTTAGCCTCATTTGAAAGACCTAACTGCAAATTTTTTAAAGATTTTTTATTCTTCTTTTCAACACAATCTTCTTTAAAAGCTTTTTCAATATCTATGATTTCAGGAAATTGAAAAATATATTGATTAAATATGTCTAATGCATTTAAAAGCGGTATTGCACCATCACGCAGTAATGCATTTGAACCCTTGTAATTTTCTAAGGTAGGGTTGCCCGGTATTACAAAAACATCTCTGCCCTGTTCGTTTGCAAGCCGTGCTGTAATAAGCGAGCCGCTTTTTAGCGATGCTTCGACCACCACGGTTCCCAATGATAATGCAGATATTATACGATTTCTAACAGGAAAACCATATCTGGTTGTAGCCGTATATGGCGGATGCTCGCTAATCAAACAACCTGTTTTGGCAATTTGTTCTCGCATCTGTCGATTTTGCGGTAAATAATCATAGCAAATACCACAACCCAGCACCGCAATTGTTATACCGCCAACAGCAAGTGCCCCTTTGTGAGCACAGGTATCTGCACCAACAGCCGCACCACTTACCACAACCATATTACCTTTTGCCAATCGTTTTGAAATTGAAAATGCCGCCTTTTTTCCAAAATCTGATATATTTCTGGGTCCTACAACCGATACAGCAGGTAGATTATCAATGTTATCAATGCTTCCTTTGATGTATAGCAAAATTGGTTTATCGTTAATATTATTTAATCGTTTGGGATAGTTATCATCACAAAGAGTTACGATTGAAATTTGATTTTTAACACAGTCATCTATTATTTTATACGCCTTTTGAATATCATATTTTAACAATTTTTCAACATCTTTTTTATTAATAATATTATCAAGTGAATTGGTGAAATGTTTATCGAGCAATTTGTTTTCAAGCAGTAAATCAAAAATTTTTACCGCCTTTAAACTGCCTGCGCCAAACACCTGTTGTAAAGTTATTAAGTTGACTAATGTAATATTTTCTTTTGAAAGCAACATTTTAGCTATCCTTTACCATTTCCCACATTGCAATTGCTGCGGCCACAGCGGCATTAAGTGACTCTGCCTTACCGGACATTTTTATTGTTAAACATTTTTTTGCAACAGTCTTTGCTGTATCTGTAAGGCCGTTAGCCTCATTGCCGATAAGCAGAACGTCACCATCTGCAAAGTTAGTTTCGGTAATGCTATCAGCGTCTTTATCAACCACACAAGCATATGCTGTAAGATTGTTACTAAAAATAAAATCTGAAATATCTTCGACAATGAATAACGGCAATCGTAAAAGCGTACCCATAGAACTGCGAAGCGATTTTGGTGAGTATGGGTCACAGCTATCAGATGTCATAATAATGCCGTCAACCCCCAATGCCTCGGCAGTGCGGGCAATTGCCCCCAAATTTGATGGATCGGATAAATTTTCAAGAGCTATATATCTGCCGTTATTGGTGATTTTACTTAAAATCTTAGGTATTTTTGCCACAGCAATAATACCCTGAGGAGAGTTAGTATCACTAATTTTTTTAAACAAATCTTCTCTTAAAATATAACACTTTTCACTTGACTTGCTGAATTTTTCTATGATATCACTATGCTTTTCAATAGCGGATTTTGTAACAATCAGTTTATCAAACATGATATTATTTTCATAAGCGTCTTCGCAAATCCTAAGCCCCTCCAATACAAAAAGACCGTTTGATTTGCGTTGTTTTGCAGACGTTTGAAGACCGCTAACAAGCTTGATAAGCGGATTGTCTTTTGAGGTAATTTCAGTAAAATTTGGCATAATTATCTCCTAAATAAAAAGCAAAATTCGCCCGAGAAACCATATATCTCGGGCGAGGTAAAATTATTTGCTTAATGCTTTTTGAGCGGTTTTTACAAGATTTGCAAAGCCTGCTGCATCATTGACAGCGATGTCAGCGAGCATCTTACGGTTGATTTTAACACCGGCCTTATTTAAGCCGTTAATAAATGTTGAATAATTCATACCGTTTGCCTTTGCTGCTGCTGAAATACGAGTAATCCAAAGACGGCGGAAATCACGCTTTTTAAGTCTACGACCAATATAAGCATAGTTGCCTGATTTCATAACCGCTTCTTTAGCAGTTTTAAAGAGCTTTGATTTAGCGCCAAAATAACCTTTGGCAAGTTTAAGAGTCTTTTTTCTTCTTTTGCGTGTTGCTAACGCACCTTTTACACGAGCCATTTGTGTATACCTCCACTTTCAAGTTACCGATTATTTATACGGAATTAATTTCTTTACTGTTGCAACATTTGTTACATCAGCACATACAACTTTACGCAAGTTTCTCTTACGCTTTGTAGTCTTTTTGTTAAGAATGTGAGACTTGAAAGCATGAGCACGTTTTACCTTGCCGTTTTTTGTGAGTTTGAAACGCTTTTTAGCGCCACTGTGTGTTTTGATTTTAGGCATAATTTTGTCCTCCTATAAATTTACTTACCTGATTTTGTAGCCGATTTAGGTGCCAAGAACATAAGCATATTTCTGCCTTCCATCTTGGGCTTCTTTTCGACGGTGCAATACTCATCGCATTTGCTTGCAATTTTATTCATCAATTCAATACCATGATCTGAATGACCCATTTCGCGACCTCTGAACCTAATAGCAACCTTAACCTTACATCCGTCATTCAAGAAACGGACAATATGCTTAACTTTGGTATTAATATCGTGTTCATCGATGCCCAAACCGATAATTCGAATTTCTTTAATTTCAATTACTTTTTGGTTTTTCTTGGCTTCCTTTTCGCGCTTAATTTGCTCGAAACGATACTTACCGTAATCTAAAATTTTACATACAGGTGGTTGTGCATTTGGTTGAAAACAAACAAGGTCAAGCTCTTTTGCGTATGCTGCATCAAGTGCTTTTTCGATAGGTAAAATACCCAGTTGTTCACCGGTAGCCGTATTTATAACACGTACTTCCTTAAATTTGATTTGATCATTAATTGCTAATTCTTTAATGCTGATTGTAAAGCACCTCCATAAATGGTAAATATAACAAAGACGTGAGCATAATATACCCACGTCTAAATAACAAAACAAAATGCTTTATTAACCTTACGATAAAACACGTTAAGGTGAGAAACATGGGAATGCTCTTCTTCGTTGTCTTAAACATTATATCACTAAAAATTGATTTGTCAAGTGTTTTTTTATTCAATCGAAAGTTCTTTAATTGAACGCAGTTGGTAATTGATATGTTTTAACAACTCAGGCTTTCGCAAAGCAACCGCCGCACCGCGCACAACGCTGTGTGTTGGGTCATCAAGTAAATGAATTGTTGTACCGGTATATTCACCGATAAGTTGATCCATACCATTAATTAAAGCACCGCCACCGGTAAGATAAATACCGTCGTTTTTAATGTCAGCAACCAAGTCGGGGTCGGTTTTTGAAAGCACTGTTCTAATTGAGTCACAAATGGTATCGGCTGTTTCTTTTATGGCATCATATATTTCATCAGAAGTTATTTCAAAACTTTCGGGTAAGCCGGTAAACACATTTCTGCCCTTAGCAACCATGGCAATCTCAACAGGACGCTGTACAACCGTGCCGATTTGTTTTTTTATAGACTCAGCCATTAATTGTCCTATTTCTATGTTATACTCTTTTCTTATATATCGCATAATCTGATTATCAAAATCAAAGGATGCTGTTTTAAAAGACTCGCAAACGGCAATGCCACCCATTGAAATAACGGCGATATCGGTAGTGCCTGCCCCTATATCAACAACTAGGTAGCCGTGTGGCTTTGAAAAGTCAAGACCAAGTCCAAATGCTACTGCCAAAGGACTTTCAATAACCGAAACATTACGCCCTCCGGCTGCTTCCACAACGTTTGACATAGAATGATGCTGAAGCTCTGTAAGGCCTACCGGCAATGTTGCCATAATTTTAGGTCTGACAATTTTATTGCCAAACGCCATTGTCATATATTCCTTAAGCATTGCCTCTGCCAAATCGTATTCTGCTATAATACCATGTTCTATAGGAAAAACACATTCCAGAGATTCAGGTGTTCTTCCCAAAGTTTGTTTTGCCTTATCGCCAAAATATACAGGCTTGTATGTTTCGCTGTCAGCTGTAACAACACTGGGTAATTCCAATACCACCTTTGAACTTGAGAAAATTACCGTCTTTGAAGAACCTAAATCTATTCCTATTTCCATTGCCATAAAATCACCACCGAAAGTATTATACAATAATATAACACATTTTTCAATTTTTTGTTTTAGTTTTATTTGTTTCACTGCTGAGAGCCACGACACACGAAACACTGTCTGCACCGGCATAAAGTAAAATCCTTGTGCACTCATCTATGGTAGCACCCGTGGTTTTTATATCATCAATCAGCAAAATATTTTTACCGTCAATCCTATAATTATATATGTATTTTCCCTCAACATTTTCCATTCTCTCTTTAAAGGTTGATTTATGTTGACTTTTACTCCGTTTTACAACCTTTAACAAATTAGAGGCAACGGGTATATTAAGTCGTTTTGACACTTCTTTTGCAATATATCCGCTATGGTCATATCCGAGTTTTTTAAATGTGGGAACAGAACAAATATAATCAAACGTATTATCTTTATAGAAATTTTCAATCGATTTACACATTTCATCGACCAAAAAATCTACGTAAAACTGCTTTTTGCCAAATTTATACGAATAATAAATTTTTTGTGCAAATCCCTGATTTTTAAAAGAACAAATCAAGGAATCAAAGCGATAAACATTGTATTCACATACACAGCTTGCTTTTTCCAAACCGCATTTTGTGCAAAAATCATTAACATCAACTCTCTCAAGATTTAAATCACAATCAGAACAAAGCTGTTTATTATTGTCAATTATTTCGCCACAACAAACACATTTATTGGGGTAAATGGCCGAAAGCAATTCTTTTATGATACTCTTAATCGTTTTCATTTTCTAAAATAAAGTCTTTAAGATATGTATATCTTAGCGTTTTTTTATCGTTTTGTGCCATTTTTTCAAAGCAAATTGCGATATCTCAGCTGTGATGGCGTATCAAAAAGAGGTAATATTACACATTCAAACTCACTACCTTGACTTTTATGCACTGTAACGGCATACGCCAATTCCAACTCACCGATATTTTCTGTAAAGTATGTAGCGGTTTTATCATCAAACTTAACCTCAACTATGCCCGCTTTAATGTCAATCAAAGAAATATAACCTACATCACCGTTAAATACACCAAAACCAATATCACCGTTGTCACGCTTCCATTGCAAATCATAATTGTTTTTAATTTGCATAACCTTATCGCCTTCTCTAAAGTATACACCTTTATAAGAAAGCTGGGCACCACCAACTTTTTTGGGGTTGAGCGATGACTGCAATAGGTTATTAAGATTATATGTACCGGCTTGCCCCATACGAGACGGGCAAAGAATTTGTATATCTCTAAGTGCGTTTAAACCGTAAGCGTCGGGCAAGCGAGTTTCACATAGCTCTAAAACAGTATCACAAACCATTGCGACATTATCGCGATGCATCATAAAAAAGTCGCTTGATTTGTTTGATAAATTTGACGGTTGTCCGTTTATAATAGCATGTGCATTGGTTATTATTGTGCTGGATAGCGATTGTCTAAATACCTTTTTTAAGGCAACCGAGGCGAAACGGTTTGATGATAAAATATCGTTTAAAACATTGCCTGCAGAAACACTTGGTAATTGATCAATATCACCAACCAAAATAATACGTGTCGGTATTTTGATTGCGCGCAATAAATTTTCAAAAAGCAAAGCATCAAGCATAGATGCCTCATCAACTATTATAACATCACATTCCAGCGGATTTTTTTCATTTCGAGCAAAAGATTGCTTATCATCAGAGGTCCACTCAACTTCAAGTAAACGATGTATGGTCTTTGCCTCTCGACCTGTAAGTTCGGTCATTCTTTTGGCTGCTCTGCCTGTGGGTGCTGCAAGTTGAATGACAGCATTTCGTTGCTCAAATAACTCAATTATTGCATTCAAAGTGGTGGTTTTTCCGGTACCGGGACCGCCGGTTAAGACAAAAACTCCATTTTCAAAAGCCATTCTTACAGCATTTCGTTGTAATTCTTCAAATTTTATACCAAGTTTATTTTCAACATAATCGATTTCAAGCTCATCAATATTGTTATGTGAATCAATATATTTTTTAGCGGCAAAAAGTCGTACAGCAATATATTCTTCTGCATTATAATATTCAGGCAGCATTATAAAGTCGTTATCTGATTTTGTTTTTGTTCGTAACAAAAAATTTTCAATCATCTTATCGCAAATATTTTCAATTTGTTGAATATCGCTTTGTAACAGTTTGGCAGTAACAGGAATTAACTTGTTACGCGGAAGACATGTATGTCCATTAAGCAAATTGCTTCGCAAGACATATTCAAGCCCTGCTGCAAGGCGCATTTCATCATCATGCGAAACCCCAAAATCAAATGCGATTGCCTCAACCTTTTCAAAAGCTATATTGATTTTTTCATTACAAAGAATATATGGATTTTTTTTGATTTCATCGGCTGAATTTGTACCTAAAAACTGAAAAATTTTAATACATTTTTCCATAGAAACTTGATAAGGTCCCAAAAGCAACATTAAATCACGAATACCAAATTGTTTTTTATATTCTTGTGAAATGTTTCGTGCTTTTTCAGATGAAATTCCTTTAATTGCTGTTAAATCTTCGGGTGTGTTTTGTATAATTTCGAGCGAATCAGAACCGAATTTTTCAACAATTTTTTCTGCTGTGGCAGGACCTATCCCTTTAATAATACCCGAAGACAGATAACGTAATATTGCTGCCACGGTTTTTGGGGCTACCGTTTCATACATTTGTGCAGAAAATTGCTCGCCATAAACTGCGTGGACGGTATAATTTCCGGTAAATTTAACGTTATCACCAATTGATATAAAAGGCAAAATCCCCACAACGGTTATATGGTCTTTTCCGCTTTTGACAGTGCAAACCGTATAACCGTTTTGTGAATTTTTATATGTTATTTTTTCAATAATGCCACTTATTTCTTTTAACTCACCGCTATCTATCGTTTCCATTTAATAGCTCCCTCTGCAACACTTCACAATTCATCAATAACGAAGCGGTGCACAAAACAATTTTTTTATCATTGGCAAACCCAGTGCAATTCAGTATTTCAGCAGTGTCAAGATTATCGACAACAGCAATAATGCCTTTTGAAAAATCCTCGCCGTACCATCTTAGCTTTTGCCAAACAAAATTAAGCTGTCTAACCGCATTGCCCGATTTTAAAATAATTAACGAATAATTATGTACGCGCAAATTAGGATAGTAAAACATCATTTTCAAAAAATAAATCAATTCACATATACCGCTAACTGCAAACAACACTAAAAATATCAATAATAAAGTTTTAACCACAAATACCACCTCATCACATTTTATGCAATAAAGGCGGTATCTGATATAACTAATTATTAATATATTTTAACCGAAACATTGTAGGTGTCTACCTGCCATATATTTTTATACAATTCAGAGCCAATAACAGCCTCTACTGTATAATCGCCGGCAGTTTTGTCGGTTACATCAACCAAGGCGAATAATTTGGTGGCGTCAATTTTGTCAACAACATCCTTTGGTCCACATATTTTTACACGTATACTGCGATCTGTTTTGGTTTTTAAATTTGTTCCGGTACAACGTATATCTTTAATATCAACAGTGATTTCTGCAAAATTTGAAACGTCAATAGTAACCGTTAACGGCTCTTTACTTTCGGCAAGCTTGACCCCTTCGGGTAATGTAGGCGAAATTTCAAAACTGCCGTTAGAGGGGGTTATGGCTCTAAAATCAATCGCCGGTAATTCTATACTATCCAATTTATCGATAATTTCAGGAGCACCAATAACCGAAAGCTTATCCTGACTTATGGTGTAGCTGATATCTTTTTCGGTCATACCGTCGGGCATATTCTTAAAAGTAACCTTACAATCTACAACTTTCTTTTTAGAAATGGGTTGAGTTACCTTAATGTTTGTAAAGGAAAGAGTCAAATACGAATTGGTTATAATATTATCCTTTGCGTCATATACAGTGCCGTCAGCAGTATATCGATATAATACCTCGTCGTTGGTATCATATATAACCACATCAGAATTAAAGGTTTGTGAAGCATCCAAAACACTATTAACATCAGCAATTGCACCCACAGAACCGATTTTTTCAATAACCGAACGAGGACCCTTTATAGTAATAGTGCTTTGTTGATCATCGGCAACAACCGGCTCCTCGGCTACTAAACCATCTGCTGCGGTAACACCAATAAGCTTGGGCACAATCACAAAGTCTTTAGAGTCGATAAAATCCACAGTGACATCGATAGTAGCAGGAGAAATAGCATCAATCGTATATCCGGATTTATTAGAATTGTTAGTTGTGATAATCTCAAGCGTATATGTGCCGGCGGCATTAATGTCGATTGTTGAAGCAGATAAGATAAAATCTTCTGCCCTGAGTGAACTTACAATATAATTAGGACCACTTACCGTAACCGAAAACTTTTGTGATGCAACATCTGAAATAATGCCCAAACCCAGTCCTGAAGCAGCAGTGTTTTCAAGTGAAATCGTCGCACTTAAATCGACAAATGTTTGCTCTCTGATCGGATTTTCAGTCATTGAAATACCCAACCACATTGCAAATGCTACCA
Organism: Clostridia bacterium; assembly: GCA_030527615.1. Lineage (GTDB taxonomy): Bacteria > Bacillota > Clostridia > Oscillospirales > Acutalibacteraceae > UBA737. The sequence continues at coordinate 37,148 of JAUNAM010000002.1, read as the reverse complement.
CAACAGAAAGCACAACTGTAAATCTTTTTTTATACACCAGTTGGCCTAATCTATATTTTTGAGGAATACTAAACTTCATTATTTTTCTTCCTCCCTTGATTTATCATTTAAAAAAATATTTTTGATACGCTTTAAGAAAGAGCCTTTTTCTTGCTCAGATGAATACGTAAGCTTTTCTTTAATTGTTTCAAAAGCACTTTCTGTAGTGTGATTTCTTGATATTTGACCATTAAATGCAATTGAAATTATACCTGTTTCTTCTGAGACTATTAATACAACTGCATCGGAATTTTCGGTCATGCCTATTGCTGCACGATGTCGTGTGCCGAGCTGAGAAGAAAAATCGGAGCTTTGGGTAAGCGGTAAAATACAAGACGCAGCATAGATTCGACCATCGCGCACAATAACTGCGCCATCATGAAGCGGTGATTTAGGAAAAAATATGTTGCCGATAAGCGATTCGCTAACTTCGGCATCAATCACTGTGCCGGTATTAATAATTTCACCAAGCTGTGTCTTTCGCTCAAAAACAACCAAAGCACCTGTTTTGGTTTTTGAAAATTGACCCGCTGATTTGCAAATTTTTTCAACAGCAGATATTGTTTCGCTATTTTCGCCACCCGACGACTGTAAGCCACCGATTTTGGTTTGACCCATTCGTTCAAGAATGCGACGAAGCTCAGGTTGAAATATAATGGCAATAGCCACAATGGCAGAACCGAAAACCGCCGATAACAACCAACGTAAAACAGCAAGTTTAAATACAATTGAAAAAGCGTAAAGGGCAATCAAAAAAACAATACCTTTTACGAGCTGACCGGCTCTTGTTTCACGTAAAAATTCTATAGCTTTATAAACAATAAAAGCAATCAACAAAATATCAATTATATCAAAAAATCCAACATTTGAAATTGTATATACAAATTGATTCCAAACGGTATAAAGCGTATCTAAAATCGCGTTCAAAATATCAGTCCTTTGCTCACATATATTTATTTATTATATAATAACATAGTTTTTTTAGGCATTCAATAGCGTTTTTAAAAAATTTACAATTTTTTTATGCAGTTTATTAAACCGTTAATCTCATTTACCGTATTAAATACAGAGGGTGATAATCTTACTGTTCCGGAATTTAATGTACCGATTTTTTTATGTGCCGTTGGTGCACAGTGAAGTCCTGCCCTAAGGGCAAAGTTGTTTTTATTCAAAATATTTGCAACCTCATTTGATGTATAGCCGTTAACATTAAAACTCAACACGGGCACAAATCCTTCATTATTGGGATTGGTATAAAAAATCACCTTATTTCCATAGTAATTCAATGAATTGTAAAAAAATTTTGTCAAATTGTTTTCATATTCAAGCAATCTTCCCTGTCTTGATACAAAATCCACACCTGCGCTAACCGCTGTAATAGCAGGCAAATTCACTGTTCCGCTTTCTAATCTTTCAGGTAAAATATCAGGCTGTGAAAAGGCCGCCGATTCTGTACCGGTACCGCCTTCGATAATTGTTTTATAAATTGGTTTACGCGCAATTAATACCCCCAGTCCCATGGGACAATACAATCCTTTATGTGCTGCGATACACAAATAGTCAATATTCATATTTTTCATATCAATAGGCATCATACCCGCACCTTGAGCAGCATCAACACCGAACAAAATTCCTTTTTCCTTGCATATATCCCCAATTTGCTTTAAAGGCAAAATTTTGCCTAAAACATTTGAAGCAGCGGTGCAAAAAATCATTTTAGTATTTGATTTTATTGCCTTTTTAAAATTTAAAATTGTATCCTCATCATTGATTAGGGTCACCTCTGCTGCAGTACACTCGACATCAACAGTGTTAAGCGGGCGCATTACCGCATTATGCTCTAAATCCGACACTATTATATGGTCACCTTTTTTTAAAACACCTTTTAAAACATAGTTAATACTATGCGTGCAATTATTCGTAAATACAACCGTTTCAGGACCATCACTGTTAAAATAATCAGATAGTTTTTTTCGCGAATTATACACTGTCGCAGCAGCATTTTGTGATAAAAAATGTCCACTTCTTCCTGGATTTGCCGACAAATTTTTGATAGCATAATTTACGGCTTTTATTACAGAATCCGGCTTTTTGCCGGTTGTAGCTGCATTATCAAAATATATCATTGTTATCACCTCATTTGATAAAAGCAGCCCTTTTGGACTGCTTTTTTATAATTATAGACTACTGTTGATTTCCAGAATTTTTACATTTGAATTTAATAAAGTTTGTGTTATTTTATCCCGATTGCCAAATGCTACTATTACATAACCGCAACCGACATTTACCTTATCGTTAACCTTACGTTCAGTATAGGCCTTTATACCCTGTCTTCGTAGTGCATCCCTGCCCTTTAATGCATAGGTAATTGAGTTTACTGAAATAATATGACGTTGCATAGTTAAAGACTCCAAGCAGAATTAAATAGAAAATTCACATATTTCTATACTACATTCTATGCACTTATTTATTAAGCGTTAGTTGAAAACTTGTTGCGATAATAGGTAAATAACACTGTAAAAAATATGGGTAACGCAAGCATTCCCATTATTCCGCCGATACGAAAACCTAAAAAAAGAAAAATAAGTGTAAATATTGGGTTAATATCAAATTGTTCGCCAATTAATTTGGGTTCAAGAAAGTTTCTGATAACGGTTATTGTTATATATAGCAAGACGATGCCTAATCCTTTATAATAGTTTTGGGTTAAAAAATTAATAACTGCCCACGGTAAAAGCACAGTGCCTGTACCGAAAATCGGCAACAAATCAACCAATGAAATAAGCAAAGCTACAACAAAAAAGTGTTCTACTTGAA
>JAUNAM010000002.1:32854-34282 GCA_030527615.1 Clostridia bacterium | reverse complement strand
AACAGACCTATAATCAACTCAATAAAAGTTAAACAAAACAATTTAGAATAACCAAGTAAAAATTTAAAAATACAGTCAGTAAATACAGCCTTAAGCTCGGATAATCTGTTAAATATTTTAATGCTGATAATTCCCTTCAAAAATGACAAGAGCTTATCAAAATCCTTGGATATATAACAAGTGGCAACAACCGTTATTACGCAAGCAATTAATAATCCGGGTAAATTTTTAATCAAATCGGTTACCGCACTTGTTAATATATTGCTTATTTTTGTAATCGCATTACTTAATGCATCGGCAAACAATAATTTTGCTGTGCCTTTAGTTAAAAAATTGTTTTTATTAATGACATTTTTTATACCATTATACAAGTTCTCGACTTGGGCAATAATTGCATTTGAATTTAAATTATCGGTAAAAGATATAAATTGTGAGTATAATATCCAAAAAATTAATGCAAACAAAAATATTAAAGTTAAAAAAATCAACACCGATAATATAGCCGCCCACATTTGCTTTTTTAATATGGTTTTTTCAGATAAAAAATCAGCAGGTTTTTGAACTAAAAAAGAAATAAAAAAACCTACTACAAACGGCAATAAATATATATATGTCATTTTATATATAAAATATATTGTTGATGCCACCAATATAAAATAAACAAAATTGATAATAAAATTTTTCTTTTCGTCTAAATACAATTAAAAATACACCACCTTATATTTATAATATCACCAAATTTTTGACTTTATATAATTAAATGTTGATTTTTTAAAATGTATGTAGTATACTTTTAAAATGTCGATTTATAAGATAAATCGTATAGTTTCAGGAGGTTTAAAATGATTTACACCGCTGTTATGGGACATGGCGTTGTTGGCTCTGGCGTAGCAGAAATTATGCTTGGTCACAACTGCTTGGTTAACGAAAAAATCAAAGACGAAATTGATATTAAATATATTCTCGATTTACGTGATTTTGACGACCTTCCCTATTCTGACAAATTTATAAAAGATTTTGAGTTAATTGTTAATGATGATGATGTAAAGATTGTTGTCGAGGTTATGGGTGGCGTTAATCCCGCCTATGATTTTGTAAAGCGTTGCTTGCTTGCCGGTAAAAGCGTTGTTACATCAAACAAAGAGCTTGTTGCGGCAAAGGGTGCAGAGCTTTTGTCCATTGCCAAAGAAAATAACGTTAATTTTCTATTTGAAGCAAGTGTTGGTGGCGGTATACCTATCTTACGTCCGTTGGCTCAATGTCTTGCTGCTAACGAAATACAAGAGGTTAAGGGTATCTTAAACGGCACAACAAACTACATTTTAAATAAAATGATAGTAGATAATATGGATTTTGATTCGGCACTTGCCCTTGCGCAAGAGCTTGGCTTTGCTGAAAAAAATCCTGCTGCCGATATTGAAGGTCACG
>JAUNAM010000002.1:0-32844 GCA_030527615.1 Clostridia bacterium | reverse complement strand
TGTCGCAAAATATGTATATTGGCATCTCTTGCCTTTGGCAAGCATGTTTACCCCGATCAGGTAAAAACCGAAGGTATTACCGATATAACCCTTACCGATGTTGAATATGCCGATTCGTTTGACTGCGCCATCAAGCTTATCGGAAGCACAAAAAAATGTGATAACGGTAAAGTAACAGCATCTGTAAAACCGATGCTTGTAAGCCGAAACAATATTTTGTCTGATGTTGACGGCGTGTTTAATGCCGTTGTTGTAACCGGCGATGCCACAGGCGACGTTATGTTTTACGGCAAAGGTGCCGGCAAAATGCCAACCGCCAGCGCAGTTGTTGCCGACGTAATTGACTGTGCAAAACATCTTAACACACGTAAATATCTTGATTGGGCTGACGGCGATTCAGATTACGTTATTACCCCTAACGAAAAGGTTCGCCTTTACGGTTATATACAATCTGAAGATTACAATTCGCTTTGCAGTCAATTTGAAACAACATTTTCTAACAACACTTGGCATATAAAAAATGATTTTAAGAAAGAAATCGCATTTATTACTGACGAAGATTTTGAAGATGTGTTAATTAAAAAAATAAACTCAATAAAAGCTGAAAAAATAAAAGTAATGCATACTTTATTCTAATTGGAGGTTCTAACCCAATGGCACTTATAGTTAAAAAGTTCGGCGGTTCTTCGGTTAAAGACGCCGAACACGTAAAAAATGTCGCCGGTATTATTGTTGATGAATATAAAAGCGGCAACAATGTTATTGTTGTAGTATCTGCCCAAGGTGATACTACCGATGACCTAATTGAAAAAGCAAAAGAAATCAGCCCCAACCCCACAAAACGTGAAATGGATATGCTGCTTACCGCAGGTGAGCAAATTTCGATTTCTCTATTGGCAATGGCAATCGAAACCATGGGCTGCCCTGTTATATCGCTGCTTGGTTGGCAGGCAGGCTTTAACACCGATTCGCACCACGGTATAGCACGTATTAAAAAGATTAACACCGAGCGTATGAAAACCGAGCTTGCAAAGGGCAATATCATTATTGTTGCAGGTTTCCAAGGTATAAATAAATATGACGACCTTACTACTTTGGGTCGTGGCGGCTCTGACACAAGCGCTGTGGCAATTGCAGCCGCTATGAGCGCTGACCGTTGTCAAATTTATACCGATGTTGACGGTGTATACACAGCCGACCCTCGCAAGGTTAAGGGTGCTGTTAAAATGGATGAAGTACAATATGACGAGATGCTTGAAATGGCAACTCTTGGTGCACAGGTACTTAACAACCGCTCGGTTGAAATGGCAAAGAAATATAATGTTGAGCTTGAGGTTCTTTCAAGTCTTGAAAGAAAACCCGGTACTATAATTAAGGAGCATACTAAGATGGAAAAAACTTTAATTCGCGGCGTAGCAAAAGATACAAGCGTTACAACAATATCACTCGTTGGTCTTAACGATAAACCGGGTGTTGCATTTAAGTTGTTTAACAAGCTTGCTCAATACAATGTAAATGTTGACATAATTTTGCAATCTGTTGGCCGTGACGGTACAAAGGACATCACCTTTACCGTATCACACGAGCAATGTGATGATGCACTTAAAGCAATTGATGCTATGAAAGATGTATTTGAGTGCAAAGAGGTTAAAACCAACAATTCTATGAGCAAGATTTCAATAGTGGGTGCCGGCATGGAAACCAACCCCGGTGTTGCAGCAAAGATGTTTGAAGCTCTTTATGACAAAGACATCAACATTCATATGATTTCAACAAGCGAAACAAAAATTTCTGTACTAATTGATACAGAACTTGCTGACAGGGCTGTTCAAGCTGTTCACGATGCATTTATAGGTTAATAAAAACAAAAACCACCGATTTAAAAAAATTGGTGGTTTTTATATGCCCGTAAAATCAAAATCGGGTATAAATTTGGTGGTGGCACTTCCCTTTTCTTGAATATAACAATTTTCAAAGTTGCTGTTTATAATATGCTCAACCACCTTATTATACTCTCTGTCGGTGATTTTTCTGTTAATAAACGGCATATCTTTGGCTCTTCCTATCGGTATATACTGACTCATCAAGCTAAAAAATACATTAGGAGTATTTGACCTTACCCAATCAAAAACAGCTATTGCATCATTAGTAGCAGCAGGCATTAGCAAATGGCGTACAATTACGCCTTTTTGCATTATACCGCTTTCGTCAAAAACACACTCGCTTTGCTGTGAATACGCTTCAAGCAAGGCATACTTGCATATTTCGGGGTAATTTTCTGCATTTGAATAAAGCTTTGCTTTATTGGGGTCAATATATTTAAAATCAAAAAGATAAATATCTACATAATCTTTTAAAATTTTTATAGTTTCAACCGTTTCATAACCGCTTGTATTATATACAATAGGAATATTAGGCTTGTAAATATTAAGTGATTCAACAATTTGTGGCACATAATGAGTTGGTGTGACTAAATTTATATTGTGCGCTCCCTGTTGCTCAAGATTTTTAAATATATCTGCAAGTTTTTCGGGAGTTACTGTTTTACCGATGTTTTTTGTGCTGATTTCACTATTTTGGCAAAATACACAGTGAAGCGGACACCCGCTAAAGAAAACCGTTCCTGAACCGTTTTTTCCACTGATGGACGGCTCTTCCCAAAAATGAAGCGCAGCACGTGCAAGTCTTATACTTTCTGGCATAGCGCAAACACCGCCAACATTATCGTTGGCGGTGCGTATAGCGTTACACTGTCGTGGGCATAGGCGACATTTCATCAGTGTTCTCCTTGTTAGTCTTAGCCTTTGGCTCTAAAATACGGCGCTTTACAATCAAATTGTCATAAGTCTGCCTATAACTTACTCTGCAAACAAACCTTTTACCGCAATCAGGACAGATAAAGTTTGCATTAAACCAATTATTATGATAACGCCATTTTGTTTCACGTTTCATTTTACACTCACATTTTTCGCAGTAAAATCGTAGGGTGCTTTTTTCGATACGCTCATCGCTTATATGATGTAAATAATACGGTTTAAAATATAATTGCCTGTAAAATTCGGGATCGGCTGTATCTCTGATAAGATTATCAAAAGCTGCCTCATTATAATGCTTTTTAAGCAGTGCCGCGCATAAAAGGCTGTCGTCTTTTGCGGTATGTAAATCATAATTATCGGTGGTTATACCCAAAAGCTCTGCCGCATTAGCAAGAGATATTTGAGATTTGCACTCGTGACCTAAGATGCGTAGTTCACCCTGAATAAACTTTTGCAAATCAAGATATTTATCAATTTTAAATCTTTCACCGTTTAATAACAGCTTCTCATTTTCGGCAATGGTATATAAATCAGAATTGCTCCAAGTAATAGTAACCGTATCCTCACCAAGCCAATTATTATACCGGTCAACAGCATTTTCGAGCGTAATGCCGTCAAGCATCATTTCTTTTGTAATGCCGGTAAGCTCTACAAAGCGGCGTGATACTCTTTTTGAAATTGATGATTTAATTGTAACGTCAAAAATATCAACAATGTTAAAATTTTTATCAAGCTTTACCGCACCTATTTGAAGAATTTGATTTACAAATCTTTTATGCTTTTTGTGATAGGCACTATCCCATTCCATATCAAGTATTACGTAATGCATTATCGGTTTTTCGCCTCGTGCTTCATACGTAGTTCTTTATTAAGAATTTTTTTGCGAATACGGATATTGTTAGGTGTAACCTCAACAAGCTCGTCTTCCTTAATAAAGTCAAGCGACTGCTCAAGGCTCATAATAGAAGGCGGTGTTAATTTTAGCGCATCATCAGAGCCTGATGCACGGGTATTAGTAAGATGCTTTGCCTTGCACACATTGCAAACAATATCCTCACTTTTGGGGCTTTCGCCGACAATCATACCCTCATAAACGGGCACTCCTGCACCAATAAACAGTCTACCACGGCTTTGGGTATTAAATAGACCATAGCCCGTGCTCTCACCCGTTTCATGAACAACAATTGAGCCGGTTGTTCTTTGGTCAATATCGCCCTTGTATTCTTCGTAACCGTTAAATATATGATTCATAATACCGTTACCATTGGTATCGGTCATAAACTGTGAACGGTAGCCCAGCAGTCCGCGTGCCGGTATTAAAAACTCAAGGTGCGACATACCGCCCTCACGTGTACCCATATTTTGAAGCTCGGCATGACGGGTGCCGAGTCGTTCCATAACCGAGCCGACATATTGTTCGGGCACCTCTATCATAAGCAGCTCGATAGGCTCTAAAAGCTTGCCGTTTTCATCGTGCTTATAGATAACATTTGGCGGCGATACCTGAAATTCATAGCCCTGACGGCGCATAGTTTCAATAAGAATAGAAAGATGCAGTTCCCCTCTGCCGGATACCTTAAATGTATCGGCGCTATCGGTTTCTTCTACACGGAGACTTACGTTGGTAAGCACCTCTTTAAACAAGCGCTCGCGCAAGTTACGTGATGTTACATACTTACCGTCTTTGCCTGCAAAGGGTGAATTATTTACCATAAAGTTCATAGCCAAGGTAGGCTCGTCAATCTTTACAAAAGGTAGCGCATCAATATTTTCGATATCGCAAGCGGTTTCACCTATTTCAAGCTCGCTAATACCTGCAACCTGAATAATATCACCAACATTAGCAGACTCAACCTCAGTGCGCTTTAAACCCTGATACATAAACAGCTTTGCGATTTTAACACGGCTATTAGTGCCATCTTTATGGCAAAGTGCTACAGTTTGTCCAACCTTTATATTGCCGCGTATTACACGTCCAACACCAATGCGTCCGATATAATCGTCATATTCGATATTAGTAAATAAAATTTGCAATGGTGCTTCGCTATCGCCTACAGGTGGCTCTATCTCTTTAACAATTTCTTCAAAAAGAGGTTTCATATCGGTACCCGCAACATCGGGTGCATAGGTAGCATAGCCGTCACGACCTGATGCAAAAACAACCGGAAATTCTATCTGGTCTTCATCGGCACCAAGCTCGATAAACAAATCTAAAACCTCGTCAACAACCTCAATAGGTCGTGCCATAGGTCGGTCAATTTTATTGATTACAACAACTGCTTTTTTACCAAGAGCAAGCGCTTTTTTTAGTACAAAACGAGTTTGTGGCATACATCCTTCAAATGCGTCAACAAGCAGCAGTACGCCGTCAACCATTTGCAAAATACGCTCAACCTCACCGCCAAAATCGGCGTGTCCGGGGGTGTCAATAATATTAATCTTAACATCACCATACATAACACTTGTGTTTTTTGAAAGTATGGTTATACCTCTTTCGCGTTCAAGGTCGTTAGAATCCATTACACGCTCGTCAACCGATTCGTTTGCACGAAATGTACCGCTTTGACGAAGCAATTGGTCAACAAGTGTTGTTTTGCCATGGTCAACGTGTGCAATAATTGCTATATTTCTTAAATTTTCTCTTTTTGTAACTGCCATAATTATCCCCATCTAACTTAAAATAAAGTAATTATAAATATCTTGTCGAATTATAACACATCAAATATGTAAATTCAATATATACTGCCCAAAAAAATGATAATTTTATAATATGCAAAACTTGACATTTATTACACATTATTGTATTATTTCTTATGAAAAGTTTTTTATATTAAGGAGTGCCTAAAAATGAACGATAAGTCAAAATATTATGTATTTAATGACGAACAGCAAGAAATTGTGTTCAAAAGACACGATATGCCCACCCCCTGGATAAACTATTTATCAAATGGTACATTATTCAACATGGTGTCACATGCCGGTGGTAACTTAACATGGTATAAATCACCTGAAATTTGGCGTATTGGCAGATATAATTTCTATACACTGCCAAATGATGGTTGCGGTATGTTTGTTTATATCAAAGACGGCAAGACAGGTGAAGTTTGGAATCCGTCATTTTTACCCACCGAAACCAAGTTAGATGACTGGCATTCTGCACACGGACTTGGTTATACACGCTTTTATGCTAAAAAAGACGGTGTTGAAGTAAATTTAAAATGCTATATCGGTAAAGATAATGTTGTTGTTTATAATGTTAAAGTTAAGACCGATGACGACCGCAAAATCTATGTTTACTGCGCACAGGAAATCGGTATGATGGAATATGTGCGTGAGGTTATGTGGCAATACTATTGTAAAAACAACTATAACATCCTCTATGATGAAGAAAACCAAGTGCTTAATTACGAGTATTTTATTGATGCGCAGGCTCGTCCCGACGAAACACCTTTTGTCGCTTTTACCTCTGATAGAAAGGTGTTATCATTTGATGCCGACCGTTTAAAATTTACAGGCAATTATCGCAGTTTCCGCAATCCGGCAGGTATTTTTGATAATGAATCGTTAGCAGACACCGAGCTTCGCGGCGGTGATGCCGTATTGGCACTTCAGACCGAATTAGAATTAAAAGCAAATGAAGAACAGGATGTTTCTTTTTATCTTGCTACATACAACACACAAGAGGAATATAAATACTTTACCGATAAGGTACGTGCCGGCGGTTATGCCGATTATCTTTTTGAAACAGTAAAAGAATATTGGGCAAAAAGAAATACATTTAGTGTTACTGTTCCTGATAAAGCTGTCGAGCGTATGACAAATACTTGGAATCCGTTGCAGGCTTGGGTTAACTTTAATGTCTGTCGTGAAATTTCTCATTATGCTACCGGTACTATTCGCGGTATAGGTATGCGTGATGCTGCGCAGGATGTTATGGCTAACGTTGCCTGTGACATTGATGCAAGTAAAGAAAAGCTACTGTTCTTGCTTTCTCAACAATATAACAGTGGCGGCACCAATCACTATATGTACCCAATTGAAAAACGCGAACCGATTGTAAGCTGGCGTTCTGACAATCATTTGTGGCTGATTTACACCGCATATCAAATTGTAAAAGAAGAAGGCAAAACCGATATTCTTTTTGAAACTGTCCCCTTCTATGATGGTGGCGAAGGCACCGTGCTTGAACATCTTGAACGTTCAATTAAATTTTCTCTTGATAACATCGGTGAAGACGATATACCGCTTATGCTTGAATCCGATTGGAACGACGTTCTTAACACCGTTTGCAAAGAAGGCAAAGGCGAAAGCGTTATGGCAGGTCAAATGTTAGTTCTTGCTTGTAAGCAATTGGTTGAGATATTTGAAATTTTAGGCAAGGACGGCAGTAAATATCAAGAAATTGCCGATTGGCAAACCAAAGTGCTTAACGACTTTGCTTGGGACGGTGATTGGTATATAAGAGCCGTTACCAATTTTGGTATGAAGCTTGGCAGCAAAGATGAAGAATGCGGTCAAATTTGGATCAACTCACAGTCTTGGGCTGTATTTTCAGGCTCTGCCGACAATGAACGCGGCAACAAAGCAATGGATAGTACGCTAAAATACCTAGACAGCGGATTTGGTCTTATCTCTTGCTACCCTCCGCTTAGACGAAACTACCCCACACCCGAGCAAGAAATCACCTTTATGCAACCGGGTGTCGGCGAAAATGGCGGTGTGTTCTGTCATGCAAATACTTGGGCAATTATAGCGCTTTGTATGTTGGGACGTAACGAGGATGCCTATAAGGTTTACACCGAAATGATACCCGACAACGTTGTCGCAAAATACGGTGTTGATGTTTATAAGACAGAGCCATATATTTACTCGTCAAATATTCGCTCTAATTTCTCAATGACACCGGGTGCAGCAGGCGTTTCTTGGGTTACGGGTACTGCTACATGGATGATGATTGCATTAACCGAGTATATGTTTGGTGTAAAACCAACCTATAACGGATTAAAGCTTAACCCCTGTATCACAAACGAATGGGATACCGTTAAAGTTAAGCGAGTGTTCAGAGGCACCACATATAATATTACCATTGACAATACCGCTAAATGTGGTAACCACGTTAAAGAAATTTATCTTGACGGCGCTCTTGTTGAGGGTGACACAATTCTTTCTTCTAACCCTACTGCAGATGTTTTAATTGTAATGGGATAAACTTAAATTTTAAATGCCGACTTTTGTGTGAAGTCGGCATTTTTTATAAACTTTGGTTGACAAAAAAATATATTTTTATTACAATATTTTTATAGTAATTTTTGAGGTATTTTAATGAACATTATTTTTTATACACTTGGTTGTAAAGTTAATCAATATGAAACCGAAGCTATGCGTGAAGCGTTGTTTGGCTTAGGGCACACAAGCGATAAGGCTTTACCTGTTGATGCGGTTGTTATTAACTCTTGCACAGTAACCGCCGAAAGTGACCGCAAGACACGTCAGTTAGTCAGACGTTGCCGCCGTAATTACCCAAATGCGGTTATTACACTTACGGGTTGTATGGTGCAGGCTTTTCCCGAGAAATCAAAAGAATTGACCGAAGCTGATATAATTATTGGTAACCGTGATATATCGGCTGTTATTGAAGCCATTAACAACTACAATCAAAATAAAGTATTTACTGTAATTTCTCACGAAAAAGACGACATATATAACACTATCGGTATAAGCAGCTTTGATGAACGAACACGTGCTTTTATGAAGATACAAGACGGCTGTGACCGCTTTTGCACCTATTGCATTATTCCCTTTGCACGAGGTAGAGTTCGTTCAAGAAAATTGGACGATATTAAAGCCGAAGCACAACGACTTGCCTTGAACAAATATAAAGAAATAGTTTTGGTTGGTATTAATCTAACATCTTATGGCAAGGGCGAAAACTTTGACCTTTGTGATGCTATTGATGCTGTGTGCTCGGTTGACGGTATTAAACGCGTGCGTTTAGGCTCACTTGAACCCGACCATATTACAGACGAAATGCTGACGAGAATGAAAGCACAAGACAAATTTTGTCCGCAATTTCATTTATCCCTACAGTCGGGCTGTGACCAAACGCTAAAAAGAATGAACAGACATTACGATACTGCCTTTTATGCCGATTTGGTAAAGCGTATCAGAAATACATTTGATAATGCCGCAATAACCACCGACATTATGGTGGGCTTTGCAGGTGAAAGCGATGAAGAATTTAATAAAAGTCTTGAGTTTGCCAAAAATATCGGCTTTGCAAAAGCACACATCTTTGCCTACTCGCGCCGTAAGGGCACAATTGCCGACGGACTTAAAAATCAGGTTGATAATGCCACAAAAGAAACCCGTGCACATCTAATGGCAGAAGTAACTCAGCAGACCGAAATAGAATTTTTGAAAAGTCAAGTCGGCAATATCTATCCCGTTTTATTTGAAACACAAGAAAATGACCTTAACGAAGGATATACACCTAATTATACAAAGATAATTATCGAAAATAAAAAACCTTTGACAGGACAAATTTTAAATGTATTAATCAAAGCTATAAAAGTCGATTGCTGTATAGGAGAATTAGTATGAAAAAATGTATTAGATGCAATACCGAAATGATTGAAAATCTTATTGTTAACACAAACGATGCTATGGGTTTGTCGGTTGGTGAAAAGGGACTGTTTAAAAAATCACTTGGTAAAGTAAGTGCGGCAGTCTGCCCCAAATGCGGTTATCTTGAAACATATATAAACAACCCCGAAAAACTTGATAAATATGATTAAAGCACCCCGAAAGAGGTGCTTTTTGTTATCTTTCGTTCGCCAAAAAGAAAAGAGCCAACGTGCCCGGACCTGAATGTGAGCCTATTACAGGACCGATATTTGTAATAATATCAACCTCAGCATTATAAGTATCCTTTAAGATATTTGCAAGCAGAGTTGCATCGTCAATGCAATCGCCATGTGAAATAAATATTGTTCCGTTTTTGTCGGTTGCATTTTTGCCAAATTCATCTGCCAGCGCTTGTATTGCAGCTTTTCTTCCGCGAACTTTAGAAACACTTACAAGCTTACCGTCATTATTCATATTGAGTACAGGTTTAATATTTAGCATACTGCCGACAAGTGCTGTTGTTGCACTGATTCTTCCGCCTGCTTTAAGATATTTTAAATCATCAACCGTAAACCAATGATTGACGTTAAGCTTTGTATTCTCAGCAAAAGCTGCATTTTCTTCTAAAGACATACCATTAAGTTTATTTTGGCAAATCAAATAAAGCAACAAACCATAGCCGGCTGATGCACACAAAGAATCAACCACTGTAATTTTAATATTAGGATATTCTCCCATAACCTCATTTGCTGCTTCACGTGCAAAATTGCAGGTAGCAGAAAGACCTGATGAAAAAGCCAGATACAAAACATCTTTGCCTTGTTTCGCAAACTCTTCAAAATAGGTCATAAACTTACCCATATTTGCAGCCGATGTTTTGGGTTGTTCGCCGTTTCTCATACGGTCATAAAATACTTTAGACTCAAGTTCGTGATCGAAGTATTCTTTATCAGAGCCTGCAAATACTAAACTTAAACTGCAAAATTCAACATTCCACTCTTTTAATGTGTCGAGTGTAATATCGCAAGCAGAGTCGGTAAAAATAACATAATCATTCATAAACTGTAAACCTCGCATATTGTTTTTGGTCTTTGACCGAACACGATTATTATAGTGTTTTGATTGTAAAATTTCAATCTACCGAGCGTAAAGTTAATTATACTAATTTGCACAACAGTTCTACCGATAGTAGAAACGCCCTTTTATCAAGGGTTTTAAGGCGTAAATTAACATAAAATTGCTCGATTTTATAAAAAATCTCTCTACTAACAATTTTGATTAGTAGAGAGATTTTTTTATAATTAATTTAGAATAAGCCTGTTATCTTGCCGTTTTCGTCAACGTCAATTTTTTCGGCTGCGGGGCATTTTGGCAGTCCCGGCATTGTAAGAATATCGCCGGTCATTACAACAATAAAGCCTGCACCTGCAGATACCTTAACATTTTTGATTGTAACGGTAAAGTTTTCGGGTGCGCCAAGACGAGTTGGGTCATCAGAAAAGCTATACTGTGTTTTTGCAACACATATAGGTAGCTTATCAAAGCCCAAAGCGGTAAGTGCTGCAATCTGTTTTTTGGCAGCGGGTAAAACAGCTATACCGTCACCGCCGTAAACCTTTTTAACAATCTGTTCAATCTTTTCTTCAATAGTGCCGTCAAGCTCGTACGAGAAGGTAAAGTCGCCCTTTTCCTCTTCGCAAAGACGTACAACCTCGCGTGCAAGTGCCTCGCCACCCTTGCCGCCTTCTGCCCAAACGGTAGAAAGCACGGTGTTAACACCAAGTTCATTACACTTATCGATAATAAAGTCAATCTCATTATCGGTATCGGTTGGGAAACGGTTGACAGCCACAACACAAGGCAACTTATAAACATTCTTAATGTTAGCAACGTGTCTTAAAAGGTTTGGTATACCCTTTTCAAGTGCTACGAGGTCTTCGGTATCAAGCGATTTTTTATCAAGACCGCCATGCATTTTAAGTGCACGAACAGTAGCAACCACAACAACCGCATCGGGGGTAAGCCCTGCCATACGACACTTAATATCCAAGAACTTTTCAGCACCCAAATCAGCACCAAAGCCTGCCTCTGTAATAGCATAGTCACCCATTTTAAGGGCTAACTTTGTAGCCATTACCGAGTTGCATCCGTGAGCAATGTTTGCAAAGGGTCCGCCGTGAACAAATGCAGGTGTACCCTCAAGTGTTTGTACAAGGTTTGGCTTGATAGCATCTTTAAGAAGTGCTGTCATAGCGCCTACAGCCTTTAAATCGCCCGCTGTGACCGGTTTATCGTCATAGGTGTAGCCGACTATTATTTTTGATAAACGCTCTTTAAGGTCGGTTATAGAGCTTGCTAAGCAAAATACAGCCATAATCTCACTTGCAACGGTAATATCAAAACCGTCTTCACGCGGTACGCCGTTTGGCTTGCCGCCCATACCGTCAACCAAGAAACGTAGCTGACGGTCATTCATATCAACACAGCGTTTCCAAGTGATACGTCGAACATCAATACCCAAAGCATTACCCTGTTGAATGTGGTTATCAAGCATTGCGGCAAGCAGGTTGTTTGCAGCGCCTATTGCGTGAAAATCACCTGTAAAATGAAGATTTATATCCTCCATAGGCACTACCTGTGCATAGCCACCGCCTGCAGCGCCGCCCTTAACACCAAACACAGGGCCTAAAGAAGGCTCACGTAAAGCTACGGTAACGTCCTTACCAATACGGGCGAGGCCGTCGGCAAGACCGATTGTTGTGGTGGTCTTGCCCTCGCCTGCAGGGGTTGGTGTAATAGCTGTTACAAGAATCAATTTACCGTCCTTGCGGTCGGTATCATTAAGCAAGGATAAATCTATCTTTGCTTTGTATTTGCCGTACTGCTCTATATATTTATCGTCAACCTTTGCCTTTTTTGCAATTTCGGTTATAGGCTGCATTTGACACTGTTGAGCAATTTCAATATCTGATAAATAAGCCATTTTATCACCTTTTAAATTATTTAAAGTATTTAACTGCTGCCTCAAACATACGAATATCGTATTCGCCGAGAACATTTTTGTAAAGGCCATCACCAATACGCTCGCTGTGACCCATCTTACCAAATACACGGCCATCTGGTGAAGTAATACCTTCAATTGCATACATTGAGTTGTTGGGGTTAAAGTGAACATCAGCAGTAGCATTGCCGTCAAGATCAACATATTGGGTAGCAATTTGACCGTTTTCAGCAAGCTCACGAATAAGTTCTTCGCTAGCTAAGAATCTACCCTCACCATGTGAAATCGGCACGTTATAAACATCACCAACATTTGTAAGACTAAGCCAAGGTGATTTATTTGATGCAACACGTGTGCGAACAATACGTGATTGGTGACGTGCGATTGTATTAAATGTAAGTGTTGGGCAGTTTTCGTCGGTATCGATAATCTTGCCGTAAGGCACAAGTCCTAATTTAATAAGTGCTTGGAAACCGTTGCAAATACCGCACATTAAGCCGTCACGATTATCAAGCAAATCAGTAACGCCGTCTTTGATAGCAGCATTACGGAAGAAGGCTGTTATAAACTTACCGCTACCGTCAGGCTCATCACCGCCCGAGAAACCACCGGGGATAAATACCATTTGTGCAGTTTTAAGCTTTGCAGCAAATTCTTCAACACTTGATTGAATACCGTCGGCAGTCAGGTTTTTGATAACGATAATTTCGGGGTCAGCACCGGCATCACGAACAGCCTTTGCAGAGTCAAATTCACAGTTGGTGCCGGGGAATGCAGGAATAAGCACCTTTGGTTTTGCAACCTTAATAGCAGGTGCGCTATAACCCTCTGCCTTAAAGGTAAAGTTTTCGATAGCTTTTTCGTCTGATTTAATATTACAGCTGTAAACCGATTCAAGCTTGTCTTCATAAATACCGAGTAACTCGTTTAGACAAATACTATCATCACCAAGTGTGATTTTACCGTCATCTGTAACACTACCAATAACAATAGCATCGTCAATATCTTCAGTAACCTCAAGTATAAATGAGCCGTAAGAGTAATCAAACATTTTGGCTGTGCTCATATAATCCTCATACTTAAAGCCAAGACCGTTACCAAAGCACATCTTCATAACAGCTTCGGCAATGCCGCCAAGTGTTGGAGTATAACAAGCAGCAACCTTACCCGAACGCATAAGCTCGGTAACCTTGTTAAAGGTATTTATAAGTGATTTTGTATTTGGAAGGTTTGTATCTTCATCATAGATTGGGGTAAGCATTACCACACGGTTGCCTGCCTTTTTAAATTCGGGAGATACAATATCTTTAATCTTTTCGGTTGTAACTGCAAATGATACAAGTGTTGGTGGAACATCTAAATCCTCAAATGAGCCACTCATTGAATCTTTACCGCCGATAGAACCGATTGACAGTTCTTTTTGTGCCTTAAATGCACCAAGAAGTGCAGCAAGCGGCTTGCCCCAACGCTTACCGTCGGTACCGGGTTTTTCAAAATATTCTTGGAATGTAAGATAAACATCCTCAAATTTAGCACCGGTAGCAATAAGCTTTGCAACAGACTCAACAACTGCCAGGTATGCACCGTGATATGGGCTTTGTTCGGTTATAAAAGGATTATAACCCCAAGACATAAGTGAGCAATCATCGGTGTGTTTTTTCTCAACCGAGATTTTTTGTACCATTGCTTGAATGGGAGTAAGCTGATTTTTACCGCCAAACGGCATAAGCACTGTGCCTGCACCTATGCTCGAGTCAAAACGTTCTGATAAACCGCGTTTTGAGCAAACATTAAGGTCATCGGCTAACTTTTTGTAGTTATCTACAAAGCCGCCGTCAACATCGCCACCAAAAGCCTTGGGCGCTTCGGGGGTAATTACGATATGTTTATCAGCACCGTTTGAATTTAAGAATTCACGGCTGATATCTACTATTTTATTACCGTTCCAATTCATTACAAGACGAGGTTCTGCCTGTACAACAGCCACAGGGCAAGCCTGTAGATTTTCCTCAGCGGCAAGCGCTAAGAAAGCATCAACATTATGCGGCTCAATTACAACAGCCATACGCTCTTGTGATTCGCTGATTGCAATTTCTGTGCCGTCAAGACCCTCATATTTTTTAGGAACAGCGTTAAGATTTATTTCAAGACCGTCAGCAAGCTCACCAATAGCAACCGATACACCGCCTGCGCCAAAGTCGTTACAGCGCTTAATCATTTGTGTAGCGGTTTTATTACGGAATAATCTTTGAAGCTTGCGTTCTTCGGGTGCATTACCCTTTTGTACCTCGGCACCGCAGGTTTCAACCGATTGTGCGGTATGTGCTTTTGATGAACCTGTTGCACCGCCTATACCGTCACGACCTGTACTGCCGCCAAGAAGAATTACAACATCACCCGGTGTGGGCACTTCACGACGAACATTCTCAGCAGGTGCAGCAGCCACAACGGCACCAATCTCCATACGCTTTGCGGCGTATCCGGGGTGATAAATTTCGTCAACTATACCTGTAGCAAGACCAATTTGGTTACCGTAAGACGAATAACCTGCAGCCGCAGTAGTAACAATCTTACGTTGTGGCGATTTGCCGGGGATTGTTTCACTAACAGGAACTGTGGGATCGGCAGCACCGGTAACACGCATAGCGCCGTAAACATAAGCACGACCTGAAAGCGGATCACGAATAGCGCCACCTATACAGGTAGCAGCGCCGCCAAATGGCTCGATTTCGGTTGGGTGGTTATGTGTTTCATTTTTAAAGAGCAATAGCCAAGGCTCGCTTACGCCATCCACATCTACATTGATTTTAACGGTGCAAGCGTTTATTTCTTCTGATTCGTCAAGCTTTTCAAGCTTACCGTTTTCTTTAAGATATTTAACCGCAACGGTTGCAATATCCATAAGACAGATAGGCTTTGTGCGACCAAGCTCTTTACGTACAGTAATATACTCGTCATAAGCTGACTGCAAAAGTTCATCTTCAAACTTAACATCGTCGATAACAGTCAAAAATGTTGTGTGACGGCAGTGGTCGGACCAGTAGGTGTCTATCATACGAATTTCGGTGATGGTTGGCTCTCTGCCTTCGGTCTTAAAGTAGTTTTGACAGAATGCGATATCGTCGGCATCCATAGCAAGACCCATATCTTTTACAAACTGCTCAAGACCTGCACGGTCAAGAGATAAGAAGCCATCAAGTGTTTTAACGGTTGTTGGTATGTCATAATTTACAACCAAGGTTTCAGGCTTTTCGAGTGTAGCCTCACGTGCTTCAACAGGGTTGATAACGTACTTTTTAATTTCAGCTATATCACTATCGGTAAGATTACCGTAAAGGGCATATACTTTAGCCGAACGGATAAGTGGTCTGTCGCCCTGTGAAATAATTTGGATACACTGTGCGGCTGAATCTGCACGCTGGTCAAACTGACCGGGCAAAAATTCAACAGCAAAAGTTACTGCATCACCGGTTTCAATATCTGCAGTCGCAATATCAAGCTGAGGCTCTGAAAAAACAGTGCCTATAGCGTAATTAAATAATTCCTCTGTGATATTTTCAGCATCATAACGGTTAAAAATTCTAACATCGGTTAGATTGTTAATGCCAAGTAGGCTGTTTGCTTCACCCAGTAAGCCTTTTGCTTCATTAGCAAGTTCTTTTTTCTTTTCTACAAATACTCTATAAACCATTTATTTTGCCTCCCCTGCTTTTAAAGCCTTTTGTCCGATATCGTTACGATAGTAACGGTTATCAAACTTGATATTTTCTACCTTTTGATAGGATTTTTCTATAGCACCTGCGAGCGTATCGTCAATAGATGTTACACCCAAAACACGACCGCCGTTTGTAAGTAGCTTGCCGTTAGATAACTTAGCCCCTGCAACAAATGTGTTGTCAAGCAGCTCTGCCGGTATAGTGATTTCATAGCCCTTTTCGTAAGACTGCGGATAACCCTTTGATGCCATAATAACACAGCAAGCGTGTTTGTCACTAAATTTAACCTCTGTTTGAGCTAATGTTTCATTTGTAACCGCCTGCATAACTGTAAGCAGGTCGCTTTCAAGCAGTGGCAATACAACCTGTGTTTCGGGGTCGCCAAATCGACAATTATACTCGATTACCTTGGGTCCATTAGGAGTTAGCATTAGACCAAAGTATAAACAACCCTTAAAGGTTCTGTCCTCTGCCTTCATAGCGTTAATTGTGGGCAAGAATATGGTCTGCATACATTCATCAGCAATATCCTTTGTATAGTAAGGATTTGGTGCTACTGTGCCCATACCGCCGGTGTTAAGACCGGTGTCATTGTCGCCTGCGCGCTTATGGTCCATTGAAGAAATCATAGGCACCACGGTTTTGCCGTCGGTAAATGACAAGACAGAAACCTCCGGACCGGTTAAAAACTCTTCAACAACGATATGGTCTCCGCTTGCGCCAAACTGTTTGTCACCCATAATAGATACAACAGCCTGCTTTGCCTCCTCACGCGTCATTGCAATAATAACGCCCTTACCAAGCGCCAAACCGTCTGCCTTGATAACGGTAGGAATAGGTGCTGTATCAAGGTAGTCAAGCGCCTTATCCATATCGTCAAACACTTCGTAAGCAGCTGTCGGAATGTTGTACTTTTTCATAAGGTTTTTTGAAAAAACCTTACTGCCTTCGATAATTGCCGCCGCCTTGTTAGGACCAAAGCAAGGAATGTTTTGAGCCTCAAGTGCATCAACACAGCCTAACACCAACGGGTCATCGGGTGCTACAACTGCATAATCAATTTGGTTTGCAATAGCAAACTCGGTGATTTTTTCTATATCAGTAGCAGCGATATCTACACAAGTAGCATCAGCTGCTATACCACCGTTACCGGGGAGAGCAAAAATTTCCTCAACATTACTATTTTCTTTTAATTTTTTTATGATGGCGTGCTCACGACCGCCGCCACCTACAACTAAAATTTTCATAAATTATTTCATCCTAATATATTAGTGGTGGAATAAGCGCATACCGGTAAATGCAGTTACCATACCGTATTTATTACAGCAATCAATAACAACATCATCACGGATAGAACCACCCGGCTCTGCAATATATTTAACACCGCTGCGTTTTGCACGCTCGATGTTATCGTCAAATGGGAAGAAGGCATCAGAACCTAACGCTACACCGTCAATGGTAGCAAGATAAGCCCTTTGCTCATCAAGCGTAAAGCGTTCGGGTTGCACGGTAAAGTACTTTTGCCAAATACCGTCAGCGCAAACATCCTCCTCGTTTTGGTTTATATAACCGTCAATTACATTGTCACGGTCAGGTCTGCCTAACTCTGCCTTAAAGGTCAAATTTAACACCTTGTCGTGCTGACGTAAAAACCAAGTGTCAGCCTTGGTGCCTGCAAGGCGTGTGCAGTGGATACGTGATTGCTGACCGGCACCAACACCAATAGCCTGTCCGTCAACCGCATAGCAAACAGAGTTTGACTGTGTGTATTTAAGTGTAATTAATGCAATTATTAGATCACGAACTGCACTTTCGGGTAAATCCTTGTTATCGGTAACAATATTTGAAAGTAATTCACGGTTAATTTCAAAATTGTTTCTGCCCTGCTCAAAGGTAATACCAAAAACTTGTTTTGTTTCTTGCACAGCAGGAATATAATCAGGGTCAATTTTTACAATGTTGTAATTGCCCTTCCTTTTTGACTTTAGTATTTCAAGTGCTTCGTCGGTATAACCGGGAGCTATAACGCCGTCAGATACCTCACGCTTGATAAGTAGTGCTGTTGTGGTGTCACAAACATCAGAAAGTGCTACCCAGTCACCAAAAGAACACATACGGTCGGTACCTCTGGCACGAGCGTAAGCACAAGCCAAGGGTGACTCGTCAAGACCTTCGATATCGTCAACAAAGCAAGCCTTTTTTAGCTTGTCTGATAGCGGAATACCAACAGCTGCTGATGTAGGGCTTACATGCTTAAATGATGTAACAGCAGGAAGACCTAATGCAGCTTTTAGTTCTTTTACTAATTGCCAAGAATTAAATGCATCAAGAAAATTGATATAACCCGGTCTGCCGCATAAAATTTCTATCGGTAGTTCGCTACCGTCTTGCATATATATTTTTGAAGGTTTTTGGTTGGGGTTGCAACCGTATTTTAACTCAAATTCTTTCATTTTGCCTTCTCCTTATACGTTTTTATTAATAATAATTTCACTTGCTTCACTGCCGTCAAGCGGTACACAGCGAACAAACAACGAAACCTTATTGTCTTCATTAAGATTTGTCCAAACAAGGTCAGCTAATTCCTCTGCTGTGTTTGGTAGTTCTACCTCTTCAGGCTCGCCGTAAAATGACGGAATAGGATTACCGTCACATTTATAGGTGTGGATAAAATGGCCAATACCGTTTTCGGGTGCATTATAGTCAAAGTAAAATCTTCTGCAAGATTCACCTCTGCCGTTAGCACTCTTTAAAATAGACATTTTATATGCAAAGACATTTCTTGGGAAACAATAATATAAAACACCAGAAATACGAGGTGTCCAGTTTGGAGCATCATCCTCAAACTCACGGATATTTAATGCATCAGCAAAGGTTTTACCTTCGTTAATATAATCAAAAACAGTGTTTGTTTGGTCACCGTTTGTGATAATATCAATATTTCCGCCTTTGGTGGTAAGGTACGGATTATAAATAATTAGATGTGGGTCAGAAAGCTTGCTTTCGTCAAAAGCTTTGGTGCGCATACCGCCCTCAAAACGCTCAAAAATTCGGTTGCGGCTGTTAACGCTACGACCCATAATAAAATAAGCAATCATAGCATTTTTGCCGTCTTTACTTTTACCGATAACAATGCCACGACCTGGATATGAATTTTCTTTTAAAAGTGTTGCTAAATCAAATAAAGCCATATTAATTTACCTCACTACAAATTTTTTCGATTGCCGCAGGCAGAATTTTCCACTCGGCCTGCTGCATTACACGCTTTTGAAGTATCTCAGGTGTATCACCGTCAATCACCTCAACCGCTTTTTGCATAATAATCTCGCCACCGTCGGGAATTTCATTAACAAAATGCACCGTAGCGCCCGTAACCTTTACGCCCTTTTTAAGCGCCGCCTCGTGCACGTGAAGACCATAAAAGCCCTCACCGCAAAAAGAAGGTATCAGCGACGGATGAACATTAATTATCTTTTTATCAAAGTGACTTGTAAAGCGCTCGCTTAAAATAGACATAAAGCCTGCAAGCACTATTAAATCGATATTTTTTTCTTCAAGCAGCTCGATTATTTTTGTTTCAAATTTATATTGTGAATCAAAATCTTTTTTAAGCACAACAGCAGTATCAATGCCTGCATTTTGAGCACGGGTAAGTGCATAGGCGTCTGCCTTGTTTGCAATCACCAAAGATACTCTGCCGCTACTGATTATTCCGCTATTTTGAGCGTCAATTATGGCTTGCAAATTGGTGCCGCCACCCGACACCAAAACAGCAATATTTTTAATATTATTCAATGATAACGCCCTCGTCACTTTCTATAACAGAGCCGATAATATAAGCTTCTTCGCCGTTTGCCTTTAGTATTTCGATAGCTTTATCTGCATCTGCAGCAGCTACAACAATGCTCATACCAACGCCCATATTATATGTGTTAAACATATCGCGTTCACTAATGCCGCCAACCTTTTGAATAAGGTCAAATATAGGAAGAATCTTAAGAGCAGACTTGTCAACCTTTACGCTAAAGCCCTTTGGTAAGCTACGAGGAATATTCTCGTAAAAGCCGCCGCCTGTAATATGAGATATTGCGTGAACATTAACCTCATTTAAAAGAGCAAGAACGGGTTTAACATAAATCTTGGTAGGTGTAAGCAAGGTTTCACCAAGTGTTTTACCGCCAAGCTCGTCCTTGTATGCTGTAAGATCGCAGTTTTCAATATCAAACACCTTACGAACGAGTGAAAAACCGTTAGAATGAACACCTGTTGACGGAAGTGCTATAACAACATCACCTGCCGATACAGTGTTGTTATCAAGCATCTTTTTCTTATCAACAATGCCAACAGCAAAGCCTGCAAGGTCATAATCATCTACCGGCATCATACCGGGGTGTTCGGCAGTCTCTCCACCGATTAGTGCAGCACCCGACTGAACACAGCCTTCACAAACACCGCTTACAATTGAAGCTATCTTTTCGGGAATATTTTTGCCGCAAGCGATATAATCTAGGAAGAAAAGTGGCTTTGCACCACAGCAGATAATATCGTTTACACACATAGCAACTGCATCAACACCGATTGTATCGTGCTTATCCATAAGTATTGCAAGCTTAACCTTGGTGCCGCAACCGTCGGTGCCGCTAACCAAAACGGGTTCTTCCATACCAAAGGCATTAAGACCAAAGCAACCGCCAAAGCCGCCTACATCATCAAGACAGCCTTCATTTTTTGTTCTTGCAATATGCTGTTTCATAAGCTCAACAGACTTGTAACCTGCGGTAATATCAACGCCCGCAGCAGCGTAAGCTTCAGATTTAGAATTGTTATGCATAATTTATTCCTTTCCGTTCCAACAATAGGTACATAACTCACATTCGGGTAGTCCTATCGCTTTAATAATTCCCTCAAGGGATTGAAACTCTAAAGATGCAAAGTTAAATTTTTTGCAAATGGTATCACGCAAGCGTCTGCCACGCTCGGTTTCACCGTTTGCATATTCTTCAATATAGTTAAATCCCTCTTCGCCCTCAAGCTCAACAATAACACGTCGGGCAATAAGCTCCATATCGTTTGTAGAGCGAGAAAAGTTTAGATATTTACAACCGTACATAATTGGTGGACAGGCAGAGCGCATATGCACTGCCTTTGCACCGTTTTCGTAAAGAAAATCAACAGTTTCTTTAAGCTGCGTACCGCGAACAATAGAATCATCGACAAAAAGCAAGTTTTTATCAACAATAAAATCGTGTACTGGGATTTGCTTCATACGGGCTACCTTATTACGTTCGGTCTGTTTTGCCGGTGTAAAGCTACGTGCCCAGGTGGGTGTGTATTTAATAAATGCACGGGCATACTTTTTGCCGCTTTCGTTGGCATAGCCTATTGCATGTGGAATACCCGAGTCGGGCACGCCACCTACATAGTCAACATCCTGTGCTACACCTTTTTGGCGGTCATATTCAGCCATAATTTCGCCGTTGCGGCAACGCATAGCCTCAACATTTACGCCCTCATAGGTAGAGGTCGGGTAACCGTAATAGCTCCAAAGGAAAGAGCAGATACGTTTTTTATTGCCTGGGGCTGCAAGTTGCTTGATACCGTCAGGATTAATTTTTACAATTTCACCGGGACCAAGTTCTTTTTCGTCAACGTAACCTAACTTTTGATAAGCAAAAGATTCAAAGGTTACAGCATAACCGTCATCGTTTTTACCGATAAGCACCGGTATTCTGCCAAGCTTATCACGTGCAGCAATTATTGCGCCCTTGCTTGTAAGGATTAGTATT
This sequence comes from Clostridia bacterium, assembly GCA_030527615.1. Taxonomy (GTDB): domain Bacteria; phylum Bacillota; class Clostridia; order Oscillospirales; family Acutalibacteraceae; genus UBA737. The sequence goes on along the minus strand of JAUNAM010000002.1, from coordinate 10,901 downwards.
GACATTGTGCCGTCAATGCTGTCTTGTGCAAACTTAATACCGTCAGCAAAGGTATCTTTTTGATTAACAAGCGCTGCAACAAGCTCGGTAGTATTTACTCTACCACCTGTCATAGCGTCAAAATATCCGCCTGTTTGGTCAAGACACTTATCAATAAGCTCATCAACATTATTTATAAGTCCTACCGTGCAAATGGCATAGGTGCCAAATTTTGAACGTATAAGCATAGGCTGTGGGTCAGTATCACTGATACAACCTATAGCAGAAGTGCCCTTCATTTCGTCAAAGATTTTTTCAAACTTTGTTCTGAAGGGCGAATTTTCAATATTGTGTATTTTTCGCTGCAAGCCGATTTCGCTATCGTATGCAGCAAGACCGCCTCGACGGGTGCCAAGGTGTGAATGATAATCCACACCAAAAAAGACATCCACCATACAGTCATTTTTAGAAGTGATTCCGAAAAATCCGCCCATAATGACCTACCTTTTATCTTTATGCAAAGAATAGTTTTGAAAGAGTCATCGGATCAATATATTCGCCGTCTTTGTAAACGCGCATATTACCTGATGCAATTTCGTCGATTAGCATTACGTCGCCGTTGGGGTCATAGCCAAATTCAAACTTGATATCATAAAGGTCAAGACCCTTTTCCTTTAAGTCGTCAGCAACGATTTTGGTAATTTTTTGAGTCATATCCTTAATATCATCATACTGCTTGTCGGTCATAACACCAAGTGCTACAAGGGCATCTTTAATTACGAGCGGGTCGCCCTTTTCGTCGTTTTTAAAGGTCATTTCAACATATGACGGAAGGTCAGCACCCTCTGCAATATAATCGCCATAACGACGGATAAAGCTGCCTACTGCCTTATAACGGCAGATAACCTCAAGACCGTGTCCGAAAACCTTTGCGGGTAATACTTCCATAGTGGTATCGTCAAGGTTTGCATTTACATAGTGGGTTTTAATTCCTGCGGCATTGATTTTTTCAAAGAAGTAAATAGACATACGAAGGTTAACATCGCCAACACCTTCAATAGTAAGACCAACAGAATTTTCGCCCGGATCAAACACACCGTCTTTACCGGTGCAATCATCCTTGAATTTTAAAAGGCAATTGCCGTTTTCAAGTGCGAAAACATCCTTTGTTTTTCCTGTGTAAACAAGTTTCTTTTCCATAATATATATCTCCTTTAAAAATAAAAATTACAAATTTTCCATAACAGTGCTGTCTTTTTTAAGCACTGCAGTCGCATCATCAGCACGCTTTTTATCAAGACGAGCTGCAAGGTCGATATCTTCTACAGCGATAATTTGTGCTGCAAGAAGCGCTGCATTAGCACCGCCGTTTATGGCAACGGTAGCCACAGGTATGCCTGTTGGCATCTGAACGGTAGAAAGCAGCGCATCCATACCGTCAAGATTTGATGACTTACAAGGAATGCCAATTACCGGCAACGTAGTGTTTGCCGCAATGGCACCGGCTAGGTGTGCCGCCATACCAGCAGCCGCAATAAGTACGCCAAAGCCGTTATCGCGTGCATTTACAGCAAAATCGCGTGCCTCAACCGGTGTGCGGTGTGCTGAATATATATGAACCTCAAAGGGTATATCAAGCATTTTTAATGTATCGGTAGCCTTTTTAATAATTGGTAAATCACTGTCACTACCCATAATAATTCCGACTTTTTTCATTATAATACCTCCAATAAAAAATAAAAGGGCGCACTTGGACTATAAGTTCAAGTGTGCCCAGACGGTCGGCTTAATGTCAAAAGACATAAAATATACAATCTTTGTTCCTTAGTGGTGCTCCACAATTACTCCGTCAGTCACAAAGATTAGTGCTTTTTTAGCACCTATAAAGTATATCATTTAAGATAAAAACTGTCAAGAAGCAAACTCGAATTTTGTCGTATAAAAATAACCAAATTTTGCGAAAAATTTATGCCTTTGTTTCACAATAAATACAACGGTAAACCTTTGCGTCTTTATCGGTTAGCTTGAATTTATGGTCGAGTTCTTGCTCGCACGATGTTATACAACGAGGATTTTTGCATTTGATGACATTTGTAAGTGTTTCGGGCATACCAATGCTACGCTTTTCAACCAAAACTCCATCTTTAATTATATTAACAGTAGCATCGGGGTCAACAAAGCCTATTACATCAAGATTTAGTAAAATATCAGCATCAATTTTGATTATATCTTTTTTGCCCATTTTTTTGCTGTTAACATTTTTAATTAGCGCTATTGAAGCATCGAGTGAGGCAAGGTCTAACAGCTCATACAAGCGCATACCAAGACCTGCTGAAATGTGGTCAATAACAACACCGTTTTGAATAGAATCTATATTCATATTGTGCCTGCCTCCTTTAAAAGCTTAAGTATAAGTGCCATACGCATATATTTACCGTTTAGCACCTGTTTAAAGTAGCACGCACGCGGGTCATTATCTATGGCTACACTAATCTCATTAACACGCGGTAGCGGATGCAAAATTGACAAATCCGGCTTTGCATTTTTAAGCTTATCGGGTGTTAAAATATAACTGTCTTTAAGGCGAAGATAATCTTCTTCATTAAAGAAGCGTTCACGTTGAACACGTGTCATATAAAGTATATCAAGGCTTGGCATTGCCGCCTCTAAATCGGTAGTTTGTGTATAAGGAATATTATTTTTTTGAAGAACGTCTTTTTTAACATAGCTTGGCAGCTTTAGCTCTTCGGGTGAAATAAGCACAAAGTTAATATTGTTGTAACGGCTGAGTGCGTTTATAAGTGAATGTACAGTTCTACCGAATTTTAAGTCGCCACAAAGTCCTACCGTAAGACCGTTAAAGCCTCCCTTTGCACGACGAATGGTAAGTAAATCGGCAAGTGTTTGTGTTGGGTGGCAATGACCGCCATCGCCCGCATTAATTACAGGCACCGTAGCGTTATTTGATGCTACAAGTGCTGCACCCTCTTTGGGATGGCGCATGGCGATAATATCCGCATAACAACTAACCGTTTTTGCAGTATCTGCAATGCTTTCACCCTTTGCAGCAGACGAGCTATTTGACTCTGAAAAGCCGAGTACATTACCGCCCAACTCATACATGGCAGCCTCAAAACTGAGTCTTGTACGAGTGGAAGGCTCAAAAAAGAGAGTTGCAAGCTTTTTACCTTCACAAATGTGGGCGTATTTTTTAGAATTTTCGATAATATCAAGTGCGGTGCTTATAAGCTCATCAAGCTCTGCCACTGAAAAATCCAATATATCAATAACGCTTCTCATAAGCTTCTCCTTATAAAGATTATAAATTATTCCTTTGCACCGTTGATAGCAAGATATGCCTTAATTCTATCAACGTTCTCTTTGTTTTCGGGTTTTTCCTCAAGATACTCGATAATATCATAAACATCAACTACCGAATATACAGGGAAACCATATTCTTCACCAACCTCTGCCATAGCGGATTTATCGGTTTGTCCCTTTTCTTTGCGATCAACCATAACAAAGGTTGCGGCAACCTTTACACCATCAAGCTTTGATAGAATTGCCATACTTTCACGAATTGCGGTACCTGCTGTAATAACATCCTCTACGATTACAACCTCTTCACCGGCAATAGGCTTGTAACCAACAAATACGCCGCCTTCGCCGTGATCTTTTTCTTCTTTACGGTTAAAGAAGAAAGGTACATCTAAATCATTTTTAGAAAGTGCACAAGCAACCGATACTGCAATCGGAATACCTTTATAAGCAGGTCCGTAAAGAACAGTTTTTTTGTTGCCAATCTTATCAAAATATGCCTTTGCATAAAATTCGCCAAGCTTTGAAATTTGGTCGCCTGTTTTAATATCACCGGCATTTATAAAGTAAGGGATTTTTCTGCCGCTTTTTGCGGTAAAATCACCAAATTTAAGAACGCCTGCGCCCTCTAAAAACTGTATAAATTCTCTTTTATAGCTTTCCATTACCGTTCTCCTTAACCTATAAATTCTTCAACACAACGGTTATATGCCGCTACGGGGTCAGCCGCTGCTGTAATAGGACGACCTACAACAATATAATCAGAACCGATTATCTTTGCCTGCTCGGGTGTCATAACACGCTTTTGGTCACCAACATCACCGTCAGCAAAGCGAACACCGGGTGTTACGGTTAAAAATTCATTACCGCAAACCTCGTGAACCTTACCGGCTTCAAGCGGTGAACAAACAACGCCGTCAAGACCCGCTTTTTTGGCATTAAGTGCATAATGCATAACTACCTTATCGATAGGCTCTTTAATAAGCAAATCGTTTTCCATAGCCTCTTGGTTTGTTGATGTTAACTGTGTTACAGCAATAAGCAAAGGACGTGTTCCGTCAGGACGGGTAAGTCCTTCAATTGCTGCCTCCATCATAGCAATAGTGCCACCTGCATGTAGATTGCAAATATCCACATCAAGATTTGAAAGAACAGCCATAGCCTTTTTAACGGTGTTGGGGATATCGTGGAGCTTAAGATCTAAGAAAATCTTGTGACCGCGAGCCTTGATTTGCTTAACTATATCAGGACCTGCGCCATAAAAAAGCTCCATACCAATCTTTACAAAAGGCTTACGACCGGTAAATTTATCTAAAAATTCAAAAGTTTGTTCAGCGCTTGCAAAATCGCAAGCAATAATAACGTCCTTACCCATTATTTTACTCCTTTGATTATATCGTTAATATTTTTAATGTTATATTTGTCAAGAACCATAGGTAAATCATTAATAATATCGCGGCAAGCGTAAGGGTTTACAAGGTTTGCAGCGCCAACCTCAACAGCGGTAGCACCTGCAAGCATCATTTCAACCACATCTTCAGCCGTAGACACACCACCCATACCAATAACCGGAATATTTACAGCGTGTGATACTTGATAAACCATTCTGACAGCTACGGGGAAAATTGCCGGACCCGAAAAGCCGCCCATTTTATTGGCAATTACGGGCTTACGGGTTTCAAGGTCAATTCGCATACCGAGCATGGTGTTTATTAGGCTTATGCCGTCGGCACCTGCATCTTCGCAAGCCTTGGCGATTGCCACAATATCAGTAACATTTGGTGATAGCTTAACAATAATCGGCTTGGTTGTAACCTTCTTTACAGCACGCACGACCTCGGCTGCAGCCTCACCACTTGTGCCAAAGCTCATACCGCCACCGTGAACATTAGGACAGCTTACATTTACTTCAAGCCAACCAACCTGTTCCTCTTTGTCAAGTTTTTCGCAGGTATAAGCATAATCTTCAATTGCAAAACCGCTTACATTTGCCATTACCGGCTTATTAAAGCAGGCTTTAAGCTTGGGTAGTTCCTCTGCAATAACCTTTTCTACACCGGGGTTTTGAAGTCCTACAGCGTTTATCATACCGGCAGTACACTCGGCAATACGTGGTGTCGAGTTACCAAAACGAGCATCCTTTGTGGTGCCTTTGAAAGAAAATGTACCAAGGCAATTTATATCATAAAGTTCTGCAAATTCATAACCAAATCCAAATGTGCCTGAGGCCGGAATTATTGGGTTATCAAGCTCAATACCGCAAAGGTTAACACTTAGTCTTCCCATAATATTTCCTCCTTTAGCATAACGGGGCCGTCTTTACAAATACGCTTATAACCGGCAATCGTTTTACAGCTACAGCCCATACAAGCGCCAAAACCACAGCCCATACGCTCTTCAAAGCTCATTTGACCGCTAGTAACAGAGGTTTTATAGATAGCTTTAAGCATAGGCTCGGGTCCGCAGGTATAAAAATATGAATACTCCTGCGGGTAAGCATCGGTTACAAAGCCCTTTACACCATAGCTGCCATCAACAGTAGTTACCGCTACATCGCAGCCAAGTGCCTTAAATTCGTCTTCATAAAACACTTCGTCTTTGGTATTAAAGCCAAGAATTACCGTTACAGCCTTGCCCTGCTCTATTAGCTTTTTAGCCAGCATATAAAGCGGAGGCACACCAACGCCGCCACCAAGCAGCAGTGGCTTATCGCCCGCAAGCGACAAATCGTAGCCGTTGCCAAGACCTGTCAGCACATCAAGTGTTTCGCCGGTTGTCATTTTAGCCATTTGCTCGGTACCTTTACCTACAACCTTATAAATAATGGTTACAGTATTGGTATCTGCATCGCAAACCGAAATAGGACGACGCAAATAAAGACCTTCAAGCTGAATATTTATAAACTGACCGCAAGCGGTAATATCAGAGGTATCACCCTTTAAAATCATTTTATAGACATTTTGATTTAGTGGCTTATTTTCTAATATTTCAAAAATTGACTGTTTCATTTTAATCCTCTTATGAATCAATAGTCGATATTGTAAGTGTGCTTTCTTCTATTACATCAAGCAACACTCTAACAGTATCAAGAGAAGTAAAGATTGTAACGTTGTTTTCGGTAGCAAGACGGCGAATTTGTTGACCGTCACTTGCCTGCACAGATGCACCGATATCACGTGTATTTATAACATACGCAATATGGCCCTGTCTGATTGCATCGGGTATTTCGTCAGCATCTTCACTAATCTTTTTAAGCACGTGGGTGCGAATACCGTTTTCTTTAAGGAATTGTGCCGTACCTGCGGTTGCCTGAATGTTAAAGCCTAGGTTATAAAATCTGCGAATAAGCGGCAAAGCCTCTTCCTTATCTTTGTCGGCTATGGTTGCAAACACTGTGCCATAGTTTTGCATATGGGTGCCTGCAGCCTGCAGCGCCTTATAAAGTGCGCGGTTTAGTTTGTCGTCATAGCCGATTGCTTCACCGGTAGACTTCATTTCGGGTGAAAGATAAGCGTCAAGTCCCTTAATTTTATTAAATGAGAATACCGGAACCTTTACATAATATCGGTCTTTTTCATCGGCATAAAGCTTGAATATTCCCTGTTCTTTAAGTGACTTGCCCAAGATTACCTCGGTAGCAATGTCGGCTAGTGAATAGCCTGTTGATTTTGAAAGGAACGGTACTGTACGTGATGAACGTGGGTTAACCTCAATTATATAAACATCATCATTTTCGTCTACGATAAATTGAATATTATAAAGACCGATAATGCCAATACCAAGACCCAGTTTTTTAGCGTACTGCAGTATAGTACCCTTTACCTTATCGCTGATACTAAAGGTTGGGTATACGCTGATAGAGTCACCCGAGTGAATACCGGTGCGCTCTACAAGCTCCATAATACCGGGCACAAATACATCTTGTCCGTCACAAATAGCGTCAATTTCTACCTCTTTACCTTGAATGTATTTATCTACCAAAACAGGTTTGTCGGCATCAATTTCAACGGCGGTTTTTAGGTAGTGTCTTAGCTGCTCTTCGTCGGCTACTATTTGCATAGCACGTCCACCCAGTACAAAGCTTGGACGCACAAGCACCGGATAACCGATTTCAGCGGCGGCAGCAACACCGTCTTCAATTTTTGTTACAGCTCTGCCCTTTGGCTGAGGAATACCCAATTCTTGTAAAATCTTTTCAAAGCTGTCGCGGTTTTCGGCACGCTCAATAGCGGCACAGTCGGTACCGATAATCTTAACACCACGGTCCATAAGCGGTTGTGCTAGGTTTATTGCAGTTTGACCACCAAGCGACGCCACAACACCCTCGGGCTGCTCAAAGTCGATAATAGCCATTACATCTTCGGGGGTAAGCGGCTCAAAATAAAGCTTATCAGCGGTTGTGTAGTCGGTGGATACGGTCTCGGGGTTGTTGTTGATAATAATTGACTCATAGCCTGCTCTGCCTATTGTCTGCACAGCGTGAACGGTAGAGTAGTCAAACTCTACACCCTGACCTATACGTATAGGACCTGCACCTAATACCACAATCTTTTTCTTATCGGTAAGACGTGATTCGTTAGTGCCTGTATATGACGAATAAAGATATGCAATATACTTGCCTGTGTGTAGAGTATCAACCATTTTAAATATTGGGGTAATGCCGTTTTCTTTACGAAGCTTATAAAGGTCAACCTCGGGCATATTCCAAATCTTTGCTATCCACTCGTCAGAAAAGCCTAAAATTTTAGCCTCTTTTAAAACATCAATATCGCCTGCGTTATTTTTAATTTTATTTTCACAGTCAACAATTTTCTTAAACGCTTCAAGGAATAGTGGAGTAATCTTTGTAATTTCGTGTAGCTTTTCTATGGTAAAGCCACGACGTAAAAGTTCAAACGTAGCATAGATGTTATCGTCGTGGAATTCAGCCATATAATCAACGATTTCGCTGTCGGTCATACAGTCAAATTTAGCTATATGAAAGTGGCAAACACCCGTTTCAAGTGAGCGTACCGATTTAAGCAAGCACTCCTCTATTGTAGAGCCAATGCCCATTACTTCACCAGTTGCCTTCATTTGAGTACCTAATACATTAGGTGCATCGGCAAACTTGTCAAACGGAAAACGTGGGAATTTTGCCACAATATAATCAAGACGTGGTTCAATGGCTGCTGTGCCGCCTGCTACCGGTATTTCTTCAAGTGACATACCAAGTGCAATTTTAGCGGTAACACGTGCTATTGGGTATCCACTTGCCTTTGAAGCCAACGCCGATGAACGTGAAACACGGGGGTTAACCTCTATTAAATAATACTCGCTTGAGTAAGGATTTAGTGCAAACTGAACGTTACAACCGCCCGAGATTTTAAGCTCGCGAATAATTTTAATTGCACTGTCGTTTAGCATTTTAAGATCGTGGTCATTGAGTGACAAAATCGGTGCCACAACTGCCGAGTCACCGGTATGCACACCCACAGGGTCTATATTTTCCATACCGCATATAGTTATAGCATGGTCATTAGAGTCGCGCATTACCTCAAACTCAATCTCTTTATAACCTTTTACACTCTTTTCAATAAGCACCTGATGTACGGGTGACAATTTAAACGCATTAAGACCTACTTGTTCAAGCTCTGCCTCGTTATAAGCAAAGCCGCCGCCTGTACCGCCCAAGGTAAACGCAGGGCGCAATACTACGGGGTAGCCAATGTGCTCGGCTGCTGCCTTTGCCTCTTCAATGTTATATGTAATTTCAGAAGGAATTACCGGCTCGCCGATTGCCTCACACATTTCTTTAAACAGCTCACGGTCTTCGGCACGCTCAATACTTTCACTTGAAGTACCAAGCAGCTCTACGCCGCACTCTTTAAGAATACCCTTTTTTTCAAGCTGCATTGCAAGATTAAGACCGGTTTGACCGCCAATACCGGGTACTATAGCATCGGGGCGCTCATAGCGCAAAATTTTGGCGATATATTCAAGTGTCAGCGGCTCCATATAAACCTTATCGGCAATTTGGGTATCGGTCATAATTGTTGCAGGGTTAGAGTTGCAAAGAATAACCTCGTATCCCTCTTCCTTTAGTGCCAAGCACGCCTGTGTACCGGCATAGTCAAACTCTGCCGCCTGACCGATAATAATAGGACCTGAGCCTATTATAAGTACCTTTTTAATGTCTGTTCTTTTTGCCATAATCAATTGCCTCCATATACAACCTTACCGTCACAGACAGTAAGATAACATTTACCAAAAACTTTTGTATTCTCAAACGGCATTGCCCTGCCCTTTGATAAAAAATCATTGGAATTTATCTCATATTCTTCGTCTAAATTCCAAACGCTATAATCATTACCAAGCGGTATATTAAAGCGTTCTCTTGCATTAAACACAAGCAAATCCATTAATTTTTCAAGCGTTATTATATTGGTTTTTACAAAGTAGGTATACATTAGCGGAAATGCTGTTTCAATACCCACAATGCCAAATGCACTTTTCTCGAGTCCTCTTGCCTTTTCGTCAGCGCTATGCGGCGCGTGGTCGGTGGCTATCATATCAATAGTGCCGTCTAATATGCCATCAATTAGTGCCACCTTATCGTCAGCCGAGCGCAGCGGCGGATTCATTTTAAATTTACCGTCTTCTTGCAGGTCGTTTTCGTCAAGTATTAGATAGTGCGGTGCGGTCTCACACGTAATGTCAAGACCCTCTGCCTTGGCTTTTCTTATAAGCTCAACACTCTCACGGCAGGATATATGACACACGTGGTATTTGCAACCGGTCTCACGCACAAGCTCAATATCACGGGCTATCGGTCCCCATTCGCTCTCAGAGCATATACCGCGGTGGCCGTGTGTTTTTGCATATTCACCGTCGTGTATATAGCCGCCGTGCAGTAGTGAGTTGTCCTCACAATGAGCAACAATCATTTTACCGAGCGACTTTGCTTTAAGCATAGCCTCGCGCATCATATCACGTGATTGCACACCGCGACCATCATCAGAAAAAGCGATTACTTCGTGTGCCATACCCTGCATATCGGCAAGTGTGCCGCCGTTTTGCCCCACCGTAATTGCACCGTACGGGTAAACGTGAATTGCGGCATCGCGGTTTATAATATCAAGCTGCTCACGCAGGTGCCCGACACTGTCGGGTACGGGGTTTAGATTTGGCATAGTGCAAACGGCAGTATAACCACCGTGGGCTGCTGCCAAAGAGCCCGTAACCACCGTTTCTTTATAAGAAAAACCCGGCTCACGAAAATGCACATGCACATCGCAAAAACCGGGTAAAATGAAATAATTATTCTGTGTGTCGGCAAAAAATGGTGACAAAACCGCCTTGTCTATAACAGGGACAAAGCTATCGGTTGTTTTGGCTTTAAAAATTTGCAAATTTTTTAAGTCAGTCATTTTAATTTCTGCCCTTTCTTATCAACACATAGTAACACATTTTTATCTAATGTATTTTATCATAAACACAATATCTTGTCAACGGAAAAAATAAATTTTTCCGTTGACAATTCACAATGCACAATTCATAATGCATAATTATTGTGTCGGCTATGCAGACTAATATAAAATAATAACGGATTCTTCCTCACTGCT
>JAUNAM010000066.1 GCA_030527615.1 Clostridia bacterium | reverse complement strand
TAGTCCTTAAAAAGAAATTTTAAAAAACTATATTTATATTATACGAGGAGGAAAATAAAATGGAAAAACTAAAGGAACTATTACAGGAAAAGTATCCCACAATAAACTTTGATACCGAAACAGCACTTGTTTCGGGCGGTTTGCTCGATTCTATGCAGGTGGTAGAGCTTATTGCCGAAATAGAGGACGAGTTTGATATTGAAGTTACTATGGAATATATACAGCCCGCCCACTTTGAATCGGTAGAAACAATATGGGCAATGATTGAAGAACTGCAATGAAAAAGCAGACGATTACTACACTAATCGGACCTATAATATTTTTAATAAGTTATTTTTGCATACCCACTTCGGTTTTTGGGTCTGTTTCTGCCAATGCCGCAATAGGAACACTTGGTAGGATGGCATTTTGGTGGATTACGGGGGCTGTCGATTATGCAGTAACCGCGTTTATACCCATTGTTATTAACGCACTGTTTCAAATAACCGATATGGCAAAGGTTATCAGTAGCTACGCTTCGGAAACGATAATGTTGGTGCTGGGCGCTGCCATTATAACCGCATCTTGGGATGAAACCGGTCTTGATAAGCGTATATCCTTGCGTTTTTTATCTTTAATCGGCTCAGCGGTAAAATGGCAGGTTGTGTTTTGGTATACAATTTGCTTTGCACTGTCGGCAGTGTTGCCCAACGCGGTGGTTTGTGCTGCGATGACACCTATTGCTGTTTCAATGCTTAAATATGTCGGTATAGATGACATAGGCAAAAGCAAAACAGGCTCGCTGTTGCTTGTTACTATAGCCTATGCCGCAGGTGCCGGAGGAATTGCATCACCGTTGGGCGGTGCGATGAATTTGGTGGCGGTTGATTATTTAGAGCAGGTAACAAATGCCGAATATATGTATTCTTCTTGGGTGGTGCGCTTTTTGCCCATTACCGTTGTGCTTATTGTCAGCAATATCGCCATGCTTTTAATTGGCGTAAAAAAGCAGGACAATTTAGGTGGGTCAAGAGAATATTTTGTTGCACAGTATAAGGCGTTGCCAAAGATAGAACGGCAAGAAATTATTTCTTTAGGACTATTTTTGATTGCTACTCTGCTTTGTTTTACACGTTCGCTTTATCAGGCATATTTACCCGGCTTAAAACCGGCATATATTTTTATAACCTGTGCCGTGCTTTCTTTTTTGATTACCAAAAAAGACGGGACACGCATTATGAAATGGAAAGTCACAGCCAAAAAAATTCCGTGGGATTTAATATATATTTTCGGCGGTGGTTTAAGCATCGGCGTGCTTATCGAAGGCAGCGGTGCGGCTGCAGCAGTGGGTGAGCTGGTTAAAAAAGCAAATCTTCAAAGCGGATATTTGCTTGTTTTATTAATTGTTGGTGTTACAATTTTGCTGTCGGATGTGACAAGCAATACCGCAACGGCGGCAATATCCTTTCCCATTGTTATAAGCATAATCAGCGGTATGAAAAACGTGAACGCAATACCTTATATATACATAACAACAATAGGTGTTAATCTGTCGTATATGCTGCCTACCTCTATCAGAGCGGTTCCGGTAGGATATGGACTAAAACCCGGTTATATGTTTAAAAAGGGCGTGCCGATTACCATAGTGTCTATAGTGATTATGAGCGTGGTAGGCTACCTTTTGTTAAAGTATTGGTCGCTTTTCAGTACAGTGTAAGGAGAACTTTTTTATGTTTGGTTCAATTGTTGAGGCGGTGCTTTATCACGCCGAAAAAACACCGGATAAATTGGCTTTGGCTGATGATACATCTGAGGTTACATATAGCGAATATGCTGTTATGATTAAAAAATATGCTTCGGTTTTACAAGATATAGGCATCAAAAAATCTGACACGGTTGTTTTAGAAGCGGAGCAAAGTATCGCATATTTGGCGTTAGAGTTGGCAATACAGCTGACGGGTGCTGTGTTTATCCCGTTAGAACACAACTGTTCTGCGAGCAAAATATTGGAAATATCCGATTATATGAACGCCTCGGCTATTATCACAAACCAAGTTTTAGAAACACAAAAATCGGTATACGGTTATGCTGCGTTGTACGAGTTAATGCAGAACGCCAAAGACAGCGCAACACCTGCTTTGCCAAACGAAAATGATATAAGTGAAATTTTGTTTAGCACAGGCACTACCGGCAAGGAAAAAGGCATAACATTGTGCCATAAAAACGATTTGTGCCTTGCCGAAAATGTTATATACGGCGTGGGTATGCTAAAGGATAATGTTGAGCTTATACCGTCACCGATGAATCATTCGCACGGGTTGCGCCGTTATTATGCCAATATGTATAATGGCAGTACGGTGATTTTGCTCGGCAGTGCAATGAATGTAAGACGAATGTTTTTTTGCTTGGAAAATTATCGTGTTACCGCAATGGATTTAGTGCCTACCGCTATGACCGTTATATTAAGGCTGACAAAGGGCAAGCTTGGTGAATATAAATAGCAACTTCAATATATTCAGTTTGGTGCGGCGCCTATGTCAGAAGACGATAAGGATACAATTTGCACTTTGCTGCCTTATACCAGAATGTATAACTTTTACGGAAGCACCGAAAGCGGTTGCACCTTTATTTATGATTTTAATGTGCCAAACCGCAAAAAGAACTGCATAGGCAAGCCAACCTACAATGTTAAGGCGATTTTAACCGACGATAACCGTGCAAAAATAGAGTCGAACGATGAAACAGGCGGATTGCTTGCAACCAGAGGCGGTATGAATATGTTAGGATATTGGGCAGACCCTGCGGAGACCGAAAAGGTGCTTAAAGAAGGTACGGTATATTCAAATGATATGGCATATTTTGATGCCGATGGCGATGCCATATTGCTTGGTCGCAAGGGCGATGTAATTAATGTTGGGGGCAACAAGGTGTCTCCCGATGAAATAGAAACCGTCGCCAAAAAAAATGGACACAATCGCCGATTGCGGATGTATTCCGGTTGAGGATAAGGCCAAGGGTCAGGTGCCAAAATTGTTTGTGCAGTTAAAAAGCGGTGCCACGTTTGACCCTATAAAGATACGAGAGTTTTTATCAGCCCACCTTGAACCGTATAAAGTTCCGCTTTATATAGAGCAAATAGACAAAATACCACGCAGCTTTAACGGTAAGTTGTTAAGAAAAGATTTACATTAATACAGGGGGATTTTTATTATGAAAAAAATATTATCATTTATTTTGGTGGCAATTATTGCGTTATCAGTATGCGGATGTGTAGGACTTAAACCGCAAAAATTGGCATTCATCAACCAAGAGGTTACCGTTAAGGTGGGCGAATCTGCAACACTTGAGCTGGTTGCTGACATTAAAGCAAACAACAGCCTTGAATGGACCAGCTCCAATACCGATGTGCTTACCGTAGAAGGCGGTGTTATTTTGGGCAAAAAGTCCGGCAACGCCATAGTAACCGTAAAATCAAAAAGACAATCAGCTACCTGTAATGTAACAGTAGTTGAAAAAGAAATAAAATCCATTACGCTTAGCCACTCAAGTGCCACTATAAAGATTGGTAACACCCTTACAATTTCTGCAACAGTAACACCTGAGGATGCCGACAGCAACCTAAAGTGGAGTTCTTCAAAAGAGGATGTAGCGGTTGTTAACAGTGACGGTCGCGTTACAGCCATTAAGGCGGGCGTTGCAAACATTAAATGCCAAGCCGAAAACGGAGTAGAGGCATCCTGTACCGTAACAGTAAAGGCCGATAGCTCTGACATAAAGGTTACCTACAGTGAGGATACGGTTTTTCCCGATTCTTCTACAAGAAAGCTTACCCGAGGCGAAATAGAAGGTCTTTCAAAAGAGGCAGTTCAGCTTGCTATAAATGATATTTATGCCCGCAACGGCTATGTATTTAAAAAGACCCACCTATATAATTACTATTCGGCAAAATCTTGGTATAATCCCGACCCCAATTTTTCAACAAACGATTTTAATGAGGTTGAGCGTTATAATGTAAACCTGCTCACAGAGTATAAATAATTTAAATTTTGATCACTTAATAGAAAAATCTCGGCACATCAAAAGGTGTACCGAGATTTTTTGTGTTAAGGGTGCGGTTTAGATATCTATTAAAATCAAGGCGTAAGCCTTGTATATCATCAATTCCGTTAGGAATTGCATATCATCAGCCCAACGGGCTGTATATCATCAAGCCGACAGTTTTTATACACACCTACGGTGTGATGAGATACAACTCGCAAAGCGAGTTGATGTTCAAAATTAGAAATGTATTTGAGGCCGGCATTCTTGCAGTTTTAGTGGGAGTGCCGGTTTTCAAATTGGATATTACCTTAACCGCCCGTATTGTTGTGCTGTGCTTAACTGCTCTGCCGTTGGGTATATTCGGCTTAATGGGTATTGACGGAGAGCCATTATCTTCTTTTGTGTTTGCCTTTTTCAAATGGCTTGGCAACCGCCGTGTTATCGGTAAAATCAATGCTAATCCTAAAAAGCAAAAGACAAAGACTGAAAAGATAAAGAAAGAAAAACAAAAGCCCGAAAACGAATCTATGCTAAACGAAAACTGTTTCTGACTGTCATTATCGGTTTTACCTGCTTGCTCATAGGTATTGCTATGATGCTTCTGTTAAAAGACAGAATGATGCTCTTTTGAGCCTTGCAGTATTTGTATTGAGCATAGGCAAAGCCGTAGAATTTTATCTGCTCATTGCAAATAAAAAATATGAAGTGGTTGAAGGGACTTGTGTTGGCATTGTTCCGAAGCCCTTGAGAAAATACCGAAAAATAAAAATAATGGACGATGTCGGTGTAGAATCAACTATGCTTTTGAACAAGCAAACAAAGGTTAAAATAGGATATCGTTACCGTTTCTTTTTCAAGGAAACACAAAGCTTGTCCTATGGCAGTGAATATCTTGACTCGGCAACTTCGTCAGATTGTTTTTTAGGTTTCGAGGAATTAGGTGAATTTGAAAATACGGAAGAAAAGCAAGAAAAATGATGATAAAAACCGAATGAACGGTTTTTATTTCAAAAATTTGTGAAATTTCCGCAAGATTTGAGGTTAAATATTGACATGACGGATTTTAATTGCTATAATATAGGCAAAGAACGGAAAAACTATATGGAAAATGGGAGGTATCCGTTTATGCTTATACAATTTACTATTGAAAATCATCGTTCTATAAAGAATACTGCTGTAATCAGTTTCACAGCATCAAAGGATAAGTCATTGGAATCCTGCCTTTTACATCCCGATGAAAAGAAGACTCTTTTACCTGTACTTGCTTTATACGGTGCAAATGCTGCCGGTAAGAGCAATGTTCTTCACGCTCTTATGACAATGAGAAATATGGTGGTTGGCAGCACATCTAAGATTTCAAAGGGACATAAGCTGCCCTTTGAGCCTTTTGGAAATACTGACAATCCCACTTCCTTTGAAGCGGTATTTATCTATGACGGCATTAGATATTCCTATGGATTTTCATTTGATGAAAAGCGTATCCATGACGAGTATCTGCACTATTGGCCCAACGGCAGAGAAGCACTTATTTTCTCCCGTGAAGGAGATAAGTATGAGTTCAGAGATAATGTTGCCGAACAAATGACACTCGCAGGCAGAACACCAGATAACAAGCTCTATTTGGTGTCCTCTAATGACTGGAACTTACCGCAGACAGAAAATGCTTATAAGTGGTTTCTTAATAAGCTCACTTTCCTAATGGAACAGACACCTGCAACATCCGAAACAGTTGCTCATATTATCAGCGGCGACGAAAAGAAGAACCGAATATTAAAGGAAATGTTATTTGCTGATCTTGGTATTACCGATGTTACTGTAAAGAATATTGAAAGCAAGACACCAGTTATTACAACTACACACCGTATTACCGATGAAAATGGCAACGAGGAATTTTTCCAGCTGAACATGGAGCAGGAGTCTTCCGGTACTCAGCGATTCTTTGCTCGTATCGGTGGTTGGTTACAAGCTCTTGAGAACGGTGCGTTATTAGTGGTTGATGAGATTGAAGATAGCCTACACCCGCTGCTTACAAAGCGACTAATTGAAATGGTGCAGGACAGCAACATAAATACCAACGGTACTCAACTTCTTTTCACTACCCATGATGATATGATGCTTGATATTTCATTTCTTCGCAGAGACCAAATTTGGTTTGCCGAGAAAAACGAAACTACTCTTGCTACCGATATTTATTCATTGGCTTCTTTTTCTCCAAGAAAGGACGAAAACATCCGCAAGGGTTATCTTCAAGGCCGATTTGGTGCTATTCCTTTTATCGGAGGTAATGGCGTATGAGCAAAATGAGAAAAGAATATAACCCTGACCGTGCTGACCGCCGTAAACGAAAGCCTATAATTTATATCATTTGTGAAGGCAGCGATACCGAAATATTGTATTTCAAGCACTTTCGCACCCGTAACTGTCTTGTGGATATAATTCCGATGTCCTCTAAAGATACTGCGGCACAAATGATTGTAAAAAATGCACGAAGACAGCTTTCACAGGCAGATTATTTTCCAAAAGACGGAGACCAACTGTGGTGTGTATTCGACTGTGATACAAATAAAAATCCTCAGCTTAGCGAAGCGGAAGAATATGCACACCAAAAGGGATATAAAATTGCTTATTCTAACCCTTGCTTTGAATATTGGTATCTGCTTCATTTCGTAAAGCACAATGCCTATAGGTGAGCAAAGATTGTTTTCAACACAAAACCGTATAGTGGATTCAATAATAAAACAAATTGTCTGAATATATGATGGAGATAAAGCTTCTTTGGTATTTAGATTTCCTGATATTGATTTTTCAGATACATATTGATTAATGATTACATAATTGTGTTTTCGGTAAAATGGAACTAGTGCAAAAGGTCCCCAAAATGTGAGCACCC
>JAUNAM010000065.1 GCA_030527615.1 Clostridia bacterium | reverse complement strand
TGACGAGCGTTATATGAAAATGTCATCAGGATATGAAGCAGAACAAAGAGAACTTGCAACAAGAATCGAAGCAGATGAAAAACGGCTTACCGCTTTGAAACAAACAACGGTTGACCTTCGGCTACTACTCAGTACGCTTCGTGAGTGTACCGAGATTAAAGAACTTGACAGAATGCTTGTCAACAAACTAATTCAGCGAATAGAAGTCCACAACAATGACAAGTATGACGGTCATTGCCACGTAAAAGTGGATATTTACTTTACAGGTGCAGGAATAATAGATGTTCCTACAGAAAAAGAAATCATTGCACTTATGGAGGAAATTCGTAATGAAGAAGATGAAACCAAGTTATTCTCCGCTTAAATGCGGAAACGGTGCAACCCCATTTCGGGGTTACACCGTCACCTACATAAAAAACTTCCTTACGGGGCTGTTGCTAAATCCTCCTCTTGTTTTTTTATGAAAAATAATGTATAATAATTTGTTGTTAATATATGTTAGGTGGTGAAGCACTTGTCGGTTATAATTAAAGATGTTGAAAACAAAAGCCCTGCAAAAAAGGCGGGCATTAAGGCAGGCGATACATTAGTGTCGCTTGATGGCAATATTATAATGGATGTGCTTGATTACCGTTTTTATCAAACGCGAGAAAAAATAATTGCCGAGATAATCAATTCAAAAGGTAAAATCAAAAAAAAAGAGTATGACGAAATTGGTCTTATATTTGACACCTATCTAATGGACCAAAAGCGTTCTTGCAAAAATAAATGTATATTCTGCTTTATTGACCAGTTACCTGTCGGTATGCGTGACAGCCTTTATTTTAAAGATGATGATTCACGTCTTTCATTTTTGTTTGGCAACTATATTACGCTTACCAATATCACCGAGCACGAAATTGAGCGCATAATTAAGATGCATATAAGCCCTATTAATATTTCGGTGCATACTACAAACCCCGAGCTTCGTGTCAAAATGATGACCAATAAAAATGCAGGTAATGCATTAAAGGTTATGAAACGCTTTGACGAGGCGGGTATTAAGATGAACAGTCAACTTGTGCTTTGCCCACAAATCAATGACGGTGTCGAGCTTGAGCGCAGCCTAAATGATTTGCTGTCGCTTAAAAATATGGAGTGTATTGCCTGTGTTCCTGTGGGGCTTACCGACCACCGTGAGGGTCTTACGGCACTTAAACCGTTTGATAAATATAGTGCTGCCGAGGTTTTGGATATTATAGATAAATACGCCGAAATCTCTGTGCAAAAATATGGCAGCCGCCGTATTTACGGCTCGGATGAGTTTTATCTTATGTCGGGCAGAGAAATCCCGCCTGCAGAATTTTACGGTGATTTTTTACAGCTTGAAAACGGCGTAGGACTTTGGGCACTGCTTAAAAGTGAAGCCGAGTCCGCCCTTAATGAGTTTGATACAATTAGTGAAAAACGTCATATTTCAATGGCTACGGGTGTTAGTGCCTATCCATTAATTCGTCATATTGCTGATTTGTGTGAACAAAAGCCGGGCGGCTTAAAGTGTGATGTTTATGCTATACAAAATAATTTCTTCGGCAAAAAAATAACGGTATCGGGTCTTGTGACCGCCACCGATATTTTTGACCAGCTAAAGGATAAGGATTTGGGCGAAAAGTTGCTTATTCCGTCTGCTATGCTACGTGCCGAGGGTGATATGTTTTTGGATAGCATAACTTTAGACGAGCTATCACAAAAACTTAATATCAGTATACAGCCTGTTAATAATGACGGTTATGAGCTGATTTGTGCTATTTTAGAAAATTAGGAGGTATGCTTTATGGCAAAACCGATTATTGCTGTAGTAGGTCGACCAAATGTCGGTAAATCTACACTTTTTAATAAGCTCGTCGGCAAGCGAATGTCGATTGTTGACGACACCCCCGGTGTTACCCGTGACCGAATTTACGGTGATACCGAGTGGCGCGGCAAAAAAATAATGTTGGTTGATACCGGCGGTATAGAGCCTAAAACCAACGATATTATCCTTTCGGGTATGCGCTCGCAAGCGCAGCTTGCTATTGATACTGCAAATGTAATCATTTTGGTTTGTGATATGCAAACGGGTGTTACTGCTACCGATAGTGAGATTGCGTCAATGCTGCTTAAAAGCGGTAAACCGATTGTTTTATGTGTTAATAAGTGTGACAAAATCGGTGATGTTCCACCTGAGTTTTATGAGTTTTACAATTTAGGACTTGGTGACCCGATTGGTGTGTCTTCAGTACATGGTCATGGCACGGGTGATCTGCTTGATGCGGCTTATGAATTTTTACCCGATACCGATGATGAAGAGGACGAGGATATAATAAATGTTGCCGTTATCGGCAAGCCAAATGCCGGTAAAAGCTCACTTGTAAATAAAATTACCGGTGAAGAACGTGCTATTGTGTCGGATATTGCAGGTACCACGCGTGATGCTATAGACTCGCTTGTAGAAAATAAGTTTGGCAAATTTAATTTTATTGATACGGCAGGTTTACGTCGCAGCAGTCGTGTTGACGATAAAATCGAAAAATACAGCATTATCCGTGCTAAAATGGCTATAGAGCGCTCTGATGTATGTGTTATTATGATTGACGGCGTAGAGGGCTTTACCGAACAGGATTCAAAGGTGGCAGGTTTGGCACTTGAAGAGGGTAAAGCGTGTATTATTGCGGTAAATAAGTGGGATGCTGTCGAAAAAGACGGACAAACCATGGACAACTACCGCAAAAAGCTGACGGTAGATTTTTCGTTTATGCCGTATGCACCTATTATATTTATATCGGCAAAAACAGGGCAAAGGCTTGACCGACTTTTTGAGCTTATCAATTATGTTCGAACACAAAACACTATGCGAATTTCTACAGGCAAGCTAAACGATATTTTGGCAGATGCTACAGCACGCGTTCAACCGCCGTCAGACAAAGGCAAACGACTTAAAATTTATTATATGACACAGGCATCAACCTGTCCGCCAACCTTTGTTTGTTTTTGCAACAACGCCGAGCTATTTCATTTTTCGTATCAACGTTATCTTGAAAATCAGATACGCTCAACCTTTGGGCTAGAGGGTACACCTGTAAGGTTTGTTATCCGTGAGAGAGGAGATAAAAACGCATGATTTTTGCTGTTTTAGTTGTTATATTTGCATATTTAATCGGCAGCATCAGCTTTGCTGTTGTGTTTTCAAAAATCTTTATGAAGGACGATATTCGCACACACGGCAGCGGTAATGCCGGCACCACAAATATGATGCGCGAGGGTGGATTTTTGCCCGGTGCACTTACCTTTATTTGTGATGCTTTAAAGGGCTTTGTGGCTTGTTATGTCGGCAAGATAGTATTTGGTGTAATGAATATTCAAAATGCCGATGAATGGGCGATTTATGGTGCTTTTATATGCGGTGTTGCCTGTATGTTAGGCCACGTTTTCCCGATTTTCTTTGGGTTTAGAGGCGGCAAGGGTATAGCCACCAGCGTTGGCATATTTGCTGTTTGCAATCCAATAGCAATAGCAATTGGTCTTGCTGTTTTTGCAATTATAGTTTTGGTTTTTAGATATGTATCTGTAGCGTCAATAACGGCGGCTATTACGGTTGTTACACTTACAATGGTGTTTTATAATGATGTTGCACTATTATTGCCACAGGCTGTTTTAGCTGTTGTAATGGGTCTGATTGTTATACTAAAACATATTGAAAATATTAAAAGAATATTTAACGGTACTGAAAATAAGATTGGAACCGGAGGTAAAAAATAATGGCAAAGGTTACGGTTTTAGGTCCCGGTGGTTGGGGCATTGCACTGGCACTAACGGCACACAGCTGTGGTCATAATGTGGCACTTTGGTCACCATTTGAAAACGAGGTTAACACCTTGCTTGCCGACCGTGAAAGCAAAAAGCTATTGGCGGGCATTAAAATACCTGACGATATAATTATTACAACCGATATAGGTATTGCCGATGATTCTCTTATCACCATTATTGCAACACCTTCACTTGCTGTGCGTTCTGCCGCACAAAAGCTTGCCGATGTACCAAATCACGGTATTGTTG
Organism: Clostridia bacterium; assembly: GCA_030527615.1. GTDB lineage: Bacteria > Bacillota > Clostridia > Oscillospirales > Acutalibacteraceae > UBA737. The sequence goes on along the minus strand of JAUNAM010000065.1, from coordinate 2,838 downwards.
TAAATGTATCAAAGGGTATTGAAAGCGATAATTTAAAGCGCCTTTCACAAATTATTAGTTCAGAGCTGCCCAACGATAAAATCGCCGTTTTATCGGGTCCTTCTCACGCTGAGGAGGTTGCCCGTCGGGTGCCGACATCATTGGTTGTATCGTCTAAAAGCTTTACTGCGGCATCTATCGTTCAAGACGTTATGTCATGTGAATATTTGCGCATATACACCACCGACGATTTGGTGGGCGTCGAGCTTGGCGGTGCGCTTAAAAATGTCATTGCAATTTGCGCAGGTATATGCGACGGTCTTGGTCACGGCGACAATACAAAAGCGGCATTAATTACACGTGGTCTTGCCGAAATGGCAAACCTTGGTGTTTGTATGGGTGCTGACGAGCGTACATTTATGGGGCTGTCGGGCATAGGTGACTTGGTTGTTACCTGCACATCAGTGCACAGCCGCAACAACCGCTTCGGCAATAAAGTAGGTAAGGGAATGCCGGTTGATCAAGCACTAAATGAGGTTGGCACGGTAGAGGGTTATTACGCTTGCAAAACCGCATATTTGCTTGGTCAAAAATATGGTGTTGAATTGCCGATTATTAACGCCTGTTATGAAATTCTTTATAACGGTGGCAATCCTGATGCAGCGGTTAAAGGCTTAATGCAACGCCCAAAACGTGCTGAAAGATAATTTTTAAAAATTAATACTTGACTTTAGCGATTTGTTATAATATAATATGCAGGTCGCTAAAGTTATTAGTGACCTGCATACAACTATATATGCTGCTATGGCTCAGGTGGTAGAGCACGTCCTTGGTAAGGACGAGGTCACCAGTTCGAATCTGGTTAGCAGCTCCACATGAATCACCCCTCAAATCTGAACCATATGTGTTCGATTAAGGGGTGATTTGTTTTTTTGTATTCAGTTATCATGCGGCTTCGAGCCGATTTTTTATTTTTGGGTTTATTATACACGGTTGCAGAAAATCTTTAAAATGTGTTCACGATTATTATAATCTCATAAATACGAACCTTAGGTGTTCAATTCCTGTTCGTGCAAAGCCGCTTGTTTGCTATGAAAATTTCTTTCAAATGCGTCTGGTGTCTTATAATTCAAGAACTCGTGTGGACGGGCACTATTATAATGCTCTATGTATTCCTTTACTCCTTCTTTTAGTTCGCGTTCAGATCGAAATTCGATACGATATAGTTTTTCGGTCTTTAATGATTTAAAGAATGCTTCGATTATTGAGTTATCGTACGGCTTGCTTGGTCTAGAAAATGTTTGTTTTATGCCTAAACTTTTTAGATAATCAACATAGGTTCGTGATATATAATTTCTGCCTTGATCACTATGAAAATGTAGCTCTGTTGGCGCACGACGTTCATATGCCATTTTAAAGGTTGCTTTAGTGAGTTGTGTGCTGTTGCTAGTGGAGATTCTATACCCAACCACCTTGCGAGAATAAATATCCATAATTACGCAAATATAGTAATAAACTTTACTTAAACAGAAGATTGTAACATCGCCAACCCATATCTCATTAGGTCTGGTTGCTTTCATTTTATAAGTTGAAGCTATTTGCTTGCGCTCCTGTGATTTAAGATACAACTTTTTAGCCCCGCCTCTTGAAGAAAACCAACCGTTATCGTGCATAATGTCTGCCACAGTATTAGGACCGATTTTGTATCCGCGGTCTTGCAGTATGGCATGGATTTTACTTGCACCGTATACCTGATTGCTTTTTTCAAAGATTTCTCCAATAATTGGAGTAATCTCAGCCCGTTTTTGAGCCGCAAGCGTATCTTCGTTTTTGTTTCGTAAAATGTGATTGTAATAACTGCCCTTGGCTACTTTCATAGCTTTACAGAGAAGGTTAACGCTATATTTGTCTGAGAGATTTTGTATCACCGCATAGCGTTCGGATAACGGTGCAGTTACAGTACATGGGGCTTCTTGCAAAATCTCCACCATCTTTTCGAGTTGCTCACATTTTTGCCGCAGATCGTTATACTCTCTCATATTAATTGGTTTTGTTCTTTTGATTGAGATACCGTGTTGCTGAATCCAAGAATATAACGTGTTGCGGGATAGAGAGTACTCCTTAGCTAACTCAGTAATTGTGCTACCGGCGAAGTGTTCCTGTACGATTTGTTCCTTGAATTCCTGTGAATAAGTCTTTTTCATGATGTGTCCTCCTTAGTTTTGTTTTGGAGGTAAATCACATACCCGCTTTTATTATACAATATTTTAAAATAGCACACGCCCCTTTAAAATCGCTTTTTTAATCATTTTTTTATCAAAAAAGCCTTATTTAGGCGATTTAAAATATCACCCTATAAAAAACAAAATGATATAAAGTTATATTGCGCGAAATTTACAAGTTCTTTTCTGAGTAGATACTTTCTGTTCGGGAAGGAACTTTTTTATTAAAAAACATCAAATAAAACGGAAAAATTGCATTGTCAGAAATTTGGAAACAGTGGGAAGGTAGCAATTAAAAAGGAATAGGAACTTTTAAAACTTGGAGTTCAAAAATGGATTGCACACAAGCTTGCAAATGGGGGGAGACATTACTAATTTGTGGCACAAAAGTCTGTTCTTAAAAGAGTATTTCAAAAGAAATACTGACCAAGCAAGGCTTAGTCAGTATTTACGATTACTACCAAAAGATAGGACATATTAAATTTTGGGATGAAGCGCTGTGCGCCGAACTGCATACATGGTGGTGTGAGAGAATGGACTTATTCCGCTCTACTCGATTTATACTGTTTTGTTATCCCCATGCAGTATCCACTCTGCATCACAGCCAAATTCAAAGGCAATGACTTTTGCAAGGGAG
>JAUNAM010000011.1 GCA_030527615.1 Clostridia bacterium | reverse complement strand
TATCTCTGTTGCACTCTCTCTAAGGTCACCCTCGGCAGCCGTTAGCTGCTATTATGCCCTGCGGGGCTCGGACTTTCCTCGCGCGGCAAAGCCGCACGCAACCGTGTAACTAACTTGTGTAGGTATTTTAGCACAAAAATTACGTTGTGTCAAAGAAATCTGTAAAGAATAGTATGTAAAGACAGACATTTTAAATTTGGAGGGCTTTATGTATGAAAATAGAATGTCCAAAATTCTTTTTAGCGGCAAATTCTGCTGAAGGCTTTGTGTCGCATTTTGGCGACAGCTTTAATGCACACGACGGCTGGCGTGCATATTTAATAAAAGGGGGACCGGGTAGCGGCAAATCATCTTTTATGAAATATATTGCCGTAAAGGCTGTAGACTGTGGCTACACTGTAGAGCTGTGCCCCTGTTCAAGCGACCCCGATTCGCTTGACGGTGTAATTATAAAGGATATAAAAACCGTACTGCTTGACGCCACCTCACCCCACGCTTTAGAGCCAAAATATCCTGCCGCTTGCGAGCAGGTTATAAATTTGGGCGAATTTTGGAATGGTGAAAAGCTGCACAAAAATGCACAAAAAATAATAGAGGTTACCGACCAAAACAAAAAATTACACAAAACAGCCTCAGCCTATATATCGGCGGCGGGTGAGTTAATGCTTGACAATTTTAAATTATCAGAACAGGCAACCAATTTAAAAAAAGCCCAACATTTTGCTCAAAAAACGGCTGCACGCCTTATACCAAAATCAAACAAAAATTCGTATGAGTGGGTGCGCTTTATAGGCGGTATAACACCTGCCGGCGTTGTTGCCTTTAGCGGCACAGTAGAAAAGCATTATAAAAACATAGTTGTTATAGAGGATAAAAACGGAGCTGTTGCAAACCAAATGATGCAAGCCGTGCGAAAATATGCCCTTTCACGCGGTCACGAAATAATCACACTAAAAAATCCGTTTTTGCCCTCCCTTATTATCGACCACATACTAATACCCGAGCTGTCAACGGCTTTTGTACGAGAGTACGAGTATATGCGTTTTGACGAGCATCACCGACGCATACACTCTCGCCGATTTGAAAACGTTAATATGCTGCGAGCTGTGCGCACGCGAATAACCTTTAACCGCCGTGTCTCACGCGAGCTGCTTATAGGTGCCGCAACCGCTTTAAGTAATGCAAAAGCTGTGCACGACCAAATGGAAAGCTATTATATAGATGCTATGGATTTTAGGTCGGTAACTCAATATGCCCAAAAAATCGCTGGGGAAATATTTAAATAATACCCCTTAATTCTTGACTGAAAAAAGGGCGAATGGTATACTTAACCTTAAAGAGGTGATAAAACTTGAAGGATATATTGATAATTCACACCGGTGGTACAATAGGAACCTTTGCTCGGCAAAATGCAAGACGTTTAAGCGGCGAAAGCATTAATGAAACCAAGCTAATCTTGGTTGAAAATTTTGCCCAAAGCAATTCGGCTTTTGCAAAGCACTACGAAAAAATCAAGTTTTCTGATTATCCTTATCAAAACACCACCCTTAGCGAAAATATGACATTAAACAAACTGTCACAGCTTGTAAAATATATCGGCAGTATAAAACAAGACGACTATGACGGCATCGTTGTTTTGCACGGCACCGATACGCTATCCTACACAGCGGCGCTGCTGTCCTTTGCCTTTTGCAATATACAAATACCGTTAATATTGGTTTCGGGCAATCGTCCGCCGCATGACAGTCTTTCTAACGCTAACGCAAACTTTACTGCGGCAATCGAGCTTATTTGGGGCGGCATAGCTCCTAATGTTTATGTTACCTATCAAAACACAGACGGCGTAATGCGACTGTTTTTGGGTAGCTGCATTATGCAAAGCGAAAACTATACAGATGATTTTAAATCGGGTTCAGACAAAAAACATTTTGAAATATCGGGCGATATTTCTGCGGTGTTAAGCCTATGTTATACTCTTTCGCAAAATCGAAAAAACTATCCCGTAGCAGAGTATTTGGGCAAAGACGATTTGTCAGAACAGGCGTTGCTTATAAAGCCTTATACAGGTCTTGATTATTCGATTTATTCAAATTATATAGAAAACGGTAACACAAAGGGGATTGTACACGGCACATATCATTCCGGTACCGTTTCGTGGCAGGGGCACGACAGTGTTAATTCAATAGGCTATTTGACGACGCTGTGCCAAAAAAACGACATTCCCGTTTTTATAGCCCCGTCTTTTTTGGGCAAGGACCAATATGAAACTATGAACAAGGTAGCCGACGGCACCAATGCGGTTTTGATTAATATGACAACCGAAGCCGCCTATGCAAAGCTGATAATTGCATTATCCTGCAAAATGACCAAACAGCAAATTTTTGAATATATGAATACGAATATAAATAACGAGTTTAACTAAAAAACACGGTTATGGGCTTTAGTCCTATAACCGTGTTTATACTTTATTGGTTTAACAGTTCAAGTAAGGTTTTATTGATTATATCAGGCGAAGCTGTACCGCGAAGCTCGCGCATAGCAGCACCAAATATTGCACCAATCGCCTTTTCTTTGCCTGATTTGTAATCGGCAACCGCATTTGGATTTTGCTCAATAGCCTTTGCCACTACAGCCTTTATGGCTTCAAGGTCGTTTTGTGCGGTAAGGTTATTGTCACCACAGAACTTTTCGGGGTCTACATTATCAAGTATAACCGCAGAAAGCACCTTTTTGCCGGCGTTTCTTGTAATGGTACCATCAGCCGTAGCCTTTATTATCCAAGCAAGCTTGCTGTCGTCAAGGCTTAAATCTTTAACAGCGATATTGTTTCGTTTTAAAATGCCCAAGCAATCGGTAAGAATCCAACCGGCGGCGGTTTTAATGTCAATACCCCTATCCATAACCTTATCAAGCAGTGTCGCGATATTAGATTCTGCTACAAGGGCGTTAGCCTCTTTTGCCGAAAGACCAAGACCAACATATCTTTCTACCTGTGCATCGGCGGTTTGCGGCATACTTGCTCTTATCTGGTTTAGCCATTCGTCGTCAATTACTATAGGCATAACATTAGGGTCGGGGAAATAACGGTAATCGGCGGCGGTTTCCTTGTCACGCATGGGGAAGGTACGCTTTTTAACATCATCCCAACGGCGAGTACCCTGTGTTAGTGTTTCGGTGCCGCGTTCAATCGCATCAATGTGACGAACCGATTCTTTATTAATTGCTTCTTCAATAGAGGTAAGAGAACTCATATTTTTAATCTCGGTTCTAACGCCCAATTGGTCGCTGCCCTCGGGGCGAACCGAAATATTAATATCACAGCGCATTGCGCCCTCTTCACACTCTGATATGCCTGCAAATTGAAGCTTTGATTTAAGTGCTTTAAGATAGCTTATAACCTCTTTTGCACTTCTGAAATCGGGCTTTGTAACAATTTCAATAAGCGGTACACTTGTACGGTTATAGTCAACAAGTGACGAATCGTTTGTATGAACTAATTTTCCGGCATCTTCTTCAACGTGTATCTGCTTAATGCCAATTTGTCTTATTTCACCGTCAACCTCAACATCTACAAGACCTTCAACACATATTGGGTGAAACCACTGTGTTGTTTGATAGGCAGCAGGCAGGTCGGGGTAATAATAACTTTTTTTATCAAAGGTTGTGTACTGATTAATTTTGCAGTTAAGCATAAAGCCGGCTTTAATTGCAAGCTCAAGTGCTTGACGGTTTACAACGGGCAGCATACCCGGCATACCGCAGCAGGCAGGGCAAACACAGTCGTTAGGCTCAGAACCTTTACCGTGACCGCCGCAAGAGCAAAAAAGCTTTGATTCGGTTGAAAGCTCAACGTGAGTTTCAAGACCTATTACTACTTCGTATCCCATTACTCTGCCTCCTTAATAGCGTGCACAGCACCAAGTAATGTGCTGTCGCCAAATGTGTTTGCCATTAGCTGAACGCCGTTTGACACTATGGCAGGCATACCTGTGAGCGAAGCCAAAACGGTGTATTTGCTTTGCTCATATACCTTTTCAAAGGCGTCTTCAAGATTATATTCATTAAACTGTTTTTGGCTTGCAACGGGCGACATTATAAAGTCATAGCTTTCAAACAACTTTTTAATCTCGTCGGTTACCACACGGCGTATACGCATTGCTTTGTCATAGCACTTTTCGTATTTATCCTTTGAAAGAGCCTCAGATCCGTAAAGTATAGTCGCCTTTGCAAGCAGACCAAAGCCCTCTGTACGGGTGTTTGTATAAATGTCGTCTATGTTTTTAAAGCTTGATGTGCGGTGTCCGTATTTAACACCGTCAAATTTTGAAAGGTTGTTTGTTGTCTCTGCCGAAAGCAAAATTTGCCAAGCAGCCTGCGCTGCATCTAAGCAGGAAATTGAAACCTCGTCTACTGTGGCACCCTTTGCTTTAAGACCTTCTGCCATAGCCTGCACATCGGACTTTACTTCGTCGGATGCAGACTCAAAAAGTTCTTTAACTATACAGGCCTTTTTGCCGGTTAGATTTATATCAAGTGAATAGTCATAGCTGTCATTTACATCGCTTGTGCCGTCCTTTGAGTCATGACCTGCTATAACCTTTAGTATCTCGGCGGCTTTTGCGGCATCACGTGCCATTACACCTATCTGCTCACCCGAGCATGCACAGGCAATAACACCATAGCGCGAAACCGTGCTATAGGTTGGCTTTATAAATACAAGGTCTTTACTTGCGGCGGCACGGCGAGGTGCACCGTTTAAATCAACACAAAGAGCCGCATCTACATCACCTTGTGCGACAACCGCAGCGGCGGCGGTTGTAAGACAGCCGTCTTTTGTAACAGCGCCGTAATATGAAGTTTCACCCAAAAGGTCAAGACCAAATTCACCAACATTGGCTTTACCCGAAATGGTATATCCGGCTTTTTCAAGTCTATCTACAGCCTCAGCGCTAAACAGCGGCTTAAAGCCGTCTAAAATATGTGAGCCGGCACTTGATACAACATCTTTAACAAGAATATTATCGTCAACGGCAATATTGCCGTTTTTATTTATTTCACTAATATACTTCAATTTAAACACCTCATTTCACAACCTTGGGCACAATCCAGCTGTCATCATTTGCAGCGGGTGCACCGCGAAGCAGGTCTGCACGGTCAAAATTTTGTATGCACTTATCTTCACGAAAAACATTAAAGCGCTCAGCCACATAAATCATAGGCTCTACATTTTCGGTGTCAATATCACCCATGGTTTTTTCTGCATCGTTTAAAACAGCAAGGTTCTTTTTCATAATGCTTTTTTCGTCTGCGGTCAGATTTATTTGGTTAACCTGCAACAGTGCATCAAGCTTTTCATCTTCGCTTAAAACCTTGTCGGCAGTCTTTGCCGAGGTCGCAGCCACAGCATTGCCGCTTGAAGAAATCACAGCACCGTCTGTGCCACGAATGGCAATATTTGCTTCAAACAACTGCATTTCGCTAACAGGACTAGGTGCGCCCAGCATTTGGTCACGTGCATTGCCGTCAAGCGGAAATACAATTACATCTCTAATGGTTTCGGTGTCTTCAAGCAACATAATCATACGGTCAACGCCGGGTGCCATACCTGCGTGGGGTGGTGCACCGTATTGGAATGCTTCGTACAGTGCGCTAAATCTTGATGCAAGCTCATCTTCGGTGTAGCCTGCAATTTCAAACGCTTTGCGCATAATTTCAATATCGTGATTTCGCACCGCACCCGATGCAAGCTCAATACCGTTGCACACAAGGTCATATTGGTAAGCAAGCACCTCGGTTGGGTCCTTTGTCAGCAACGCCTCAAGACCGCCCTGTGGCATAGAGAAGGGGTTGTGTGTAAATATAATTTTATCGGTGCTTTCGTCAAATTCGTACATCGGAAAATCAACAATAAAGCAAAATTCAAAGCTGTTGTTATCGATAAGATCGCATTCACGGCCCAACCAATCACGAACAAAGCCGGCATTTTTAGCGGCAACATCTTCTGCCATATCCGAAACAAAGAATATAGTCTCGCCCTCTTTAACACCGGTAAGCTCAACCATTTCTTTCTTTTGCGCGTCGGTTAGCTTTTTGACAATCGGGTCGTCTTTATACTCGCACTTTTCGGCATCTAAAAGGGTGATGTGCGCAAGACCCTGCATACCAAGCTCACGTGTAGCAAAGGTTAGCGATTTATCAAAGAACCAACGCTCATTTTTGCAGGGAGCAACTATAGCGCGAACAACCTTATTTTTAAATACGGGGAAATTAACGCCCTTAAAAAATTCGGTCAGGTCGATAATTTCAAGCGGATTGCGCAAATCGGGCTTGTCATTGCCATATTTAAGCATAGACTCTTTAAAGGTTATATGTCGGAAGGGTGCTTCGCTAATGGGCTTGTGGTTGCCGATAAACTTTGTAAATATAGAGCGTATTACACGTTCGCAAACTGCCAAAACCTCTTCTTGGGTGGCAAACGCCATTTCAAAGTCAAGCTGATAAAACTCACCGGGCGAACGGTCGGCACGGGCGTCCTCGTCACGAAAACAGGGCGCTATTTGGAAATATCTATCAAAGCCCGAAACCATAAGCAGCTGTTTAAATTGCTGTGGTGCTTGCGGCAGAGCATAAAATTCGCCTGCGTGTTTTCTTGAAGGTACCAAAAAATCGCGTGCACCTTCGGGCGAAGATGCGGTAAGAATGGGGGTTTGAATTTCTAAAAATCCCTCATCTTCCATAAGTCTTCGCATATATTTTATAATCTGTGAACGCTTGTAAATGCTGGACGAAACCTTTGGATTTCTAAGGTCAAGAAAACGGTTTTTAAGTCTTAGGTTTTCGTTTGAAGCTTTAGAGGTAATTATTTCAAAGGGCAGATTTTTTGTGCATTTACCCAGCACCTTAAATTCGCTTACAACAAGCTCTACCTTACCGGTTGCAATGTTGTTGTTTACGGTTTCCTCATCTCTTAATGAAACCGTGCCCTTGGCAGAAATTACCGTTTCAATCTTGTTAGCGTCAAGCTTTTCGATAAGCTCGGGGTCGTTGATTACAAGCTGAGATACGCCTGTATAGTCGCGCAGGTCCACAAAAAGAACACCGCCGTGGTCTCTTTTTGACTGAATCCAACCTGCAAGCTCAACGTGATTGCCTACAAAAGACTCGTTAATGTCATTGCAATAATGCGTTCTGTACATATTTTTTCCTCCTAAACAAAAAACGCCCCGAAAATTCTTAAAGAATTTTCGGGACGAGAAAAACAAATTTTTACCCGCGGTGCCACCCGTTTTGATGCGTAAAAAAACACATCCACTTTCAAGCATATTCGGTTTTAATTAAAATGAAGTGTTGCCGAACTTACTACTCATCTGAAATGCGCTTTCAGTCCACGACGCATTCTCCCTGACAGACTTTCCACAAAAGCCGAATCTTCATAAAATATTATATGCATTTTAATTCATTTGTCAACATTTTTTATTATAATTTTAAATTATATGTTGTCATACAGGTGTGTTGGATTTGATTAAAAAATAAACTTTACAATAACAAAAAATAATAGTATAATTAAATCAAACAAATAAAAGAGGGGATATTTATGGTTTTATCACAAAACAGAATACCCAGCGTAGGTATTTATGTAAAAGAGGAATTCTTTGAAAATACCGACACACCCGTGTGGACGGCGGCATACTATCTTCGCTATTATTTATCACGTGTTGCGGTATCTCCGTTTGAAATAGAAAAAAGCGGTGGAGAAAAGGGAATATACATAGATATAGCCCCCGATTATGCCGACGACGAGTTTTCTTTAAAAACCGAAAACGGCAGCCTTTATATTAAGGGTGGCCGCCGTGGTGTAATTTACGGCGTATGGGACTTTTTAGAGTCTTTGGGTTGCCGATTTTTCACCCCCGAGTGTGAAAAAATCCCCGTAATAGTAAATCTTGAAATACCCCAAATCGACAAACGCGAAAAGCCCGTAATGGAATACCGCGAAAGCGACTATACAACCCTTACAGATGAAAAAAGCCTTAAATTTGCATCCCAATGCCGTGTGAACGGTAGCTTCCACGAATTTCCTGAGGAATTTGGCGGATATATAGATTATGCTTTGGGGGTGCACAGCTTTTATGCGCTTGTGCCCGCTTTCGAGCATTATCCTGCACACCCCGAGTATTATGCACTTTACGAGGGCGAGCGTGTAGCGGGTGAGGGTAAAGAGTGGCAGCTGTGTCTGTCTAATCCCGATATTGTGCCTATTGCGATTGATAATGCCAGAAAGATTTTAAAAGAAAATCCGGATAAAAAAATATTATCCGTTTCACAAAACGACAACTGGCACCATTGTCAGTGTGAGGAATGTCAAAGGATAAACGAAGAGGAAGGCTCGCCCATAGGCGCTATTATTCGCCTTACCAATAAAATTGCCGAGGCGTTAGAGCCGGAATTCCCCGATGTTATGTTTGAGATTTTGCCTTATGGCTACAGCCGCCCCGCAAACCACAAAACACGACCAAGACATAATGTAAATATAAGAATTTGTGCAAGCGGCACATGTATGCTGCACCCGTATGATGCTTGTGAGGATAAGCGCCTTGCACCCCCAAGACCCGATGGCACAAAAACCTTGTTTATAGAGGACCTAACGGCGTGGAGTGATATTGCCGACCGTCTCTATGTTTGGGATTACACCTCAAACTTTCCGCTATACCCTATGCCTTTTCCAAATTGGCGAGTGTTAAAACCCAATTTGCAAATAATGCGTGACAATAACGTAAGGGGAGTTTTTGAAGAGGCAAACCGAGCAAGAGGTGGTGGCGTTGATTTTAACGAACTTCGTACATATCTGCTTTGCAAGCTGATGTGGAACCCCGACTGTGATGTTGATGCTCACAGAAAAGAGTTTTTAGATTATTATTACGGTGCGGCGGCACCCTATCTTGACGAATATCTTAATGTTATCTGTGATAACGCCGATCGCCTTGGTTGCCACATTTATTACGGCACCATTGACCGATATGAGTATTTAAATGACGAATGCTTAGAGCAGTATAACAAGCTGTTTGATAAGGCAGAGGCGGCAGTAGCCGGTGACGGCATACGGCTTGTGCGTGTGCAAAGGGCAAGACTGTCAATCCGTTTTTGCGATGTGTATTGGCACGAAATAATAGAAAAGGGCTTTGACACCGAAAGAATAAATCAGCTAATTGTTGACCTGCGTGCTCACGGCATTTCACGACTTGACGAGTGGTGCAATTTAGAGGGTACGGTTTACGGTTGGGTGCGCGGCTGGAACCGCGGTGTTTATGTTCATATACCGTTTAGATATCAAGGCGAAAGCTTAATTTAAAAAATAAAATTTTGGAGGAAACAACTATGATTTTGGCACAAAACAGAGAAGCAAAGGTTAATATCTACATTAAAGAGGGTCTTTTTGAAAATCACAAATCACCCATTTACAATGCGGCGTATTATCTTCGTTACTATCTGTCACGTATTACCATAGCGCCTTTTGAAATTGTCGAAGGCGGAGAGGGCGAGGGTATATACATAGATATCAACCCCGACTGCATTGACGATGAATTTTCTATTAAGACCGAAAATGGCAGTCTTTATATTACCGGTGGTAAACGCGGCGTAATTTACGGTATATGGGACTTTTTAGAGTCATTGGGCTGTCGTTTCTTTACACCCGAGTGTGAAAAAATCCCCACAATTTTAAATCTTGAAATACCCGAAATTGACAAAACCGATAAGCCTGTCTTTGAGTATCGCGAAACCGACTATTATAATGTGACAAGCAAGGATATGCGCAAGTATATGACCATGTGCCGACTTAACGGTGCTTGCAACGAGGCAGGAGAAGGACTTGGCGGCAATGTAAAGTATGCCCTTTTTGTGCATTCGCTTGTTGATATTGTACCGGTAGCCGAAAATTTTGCCGAGCACCCCGAATATTATGCACTTCGTGACGGCAAGCGTGTTGCCAATGCTGACGATACCGAGTGGCAGCTTTGCCTTTCTAATCCCGGTGTGGTTGATGTTGCTGTTAAAAATATAAGAAAAATTTTGCTCGCTAACCCCGACAAGAAAATCGTTTCAATTTCACAAAACGACAACCGCAACAATTGCCAATGTGAAGAGTGTCAAAGAATAGACGAAGAGGAAGGCTCACCCGCAGGCTTGATGATTCGCTTTGCAAATGCGGTAGCCGAAGCTTTAGAGCCGGAATTCCCCGACGTTTTGTTTGATATTCTTGCATACGGTTACACCCGTCCGGCATCCAAAATAACAAAGCCACGTCATAATGTTTGTGTTCGTCTTTGTGCAGGCACCTGTCTTTCTCACGTTTATGGTGAGTGTACCGATAACAGATATTCTTATGTAATGGGTGATGGCACCAAAACACTCTTTATTGACGACCTTAAGCAGTGGAGTGCAATTTGTGACCGCCTTTATGCTTGGAACTATACCACCAACTATCCGCTTTATCCAATGCCTTTCCCCAACTGGAACACACTAAAGCCAGATTTGCAAATTTTGCGTGACCATAATGTTAAGGGTGTTTTTGAACAGGCTAACCGTTCACGCTTTGGCTGCACCGATTTTAACGAGCTTCGCAACTATTTAATCTGCAAGCTGCTCTGGAACCCCGATTGTGATGTTGACACTCACCGTAAGGAATTTTTAGATTACTTTTACGGCGATGCAGCGCCATATCTTGATGAATATATAAATGCCCTGTGCGATAATTCTAACCGTCTTGGCTGTCACGTTTATTACGGCACACTTGACCGCTACGAGTATCTAAATGATGAGTGTTTGGCACAGTATAACGAGTTGTTTGATAAGGCAGAGGCGGCTGTAGCCGGCAACGGCATATTGCTTGCTCGCGTGCAAAAGGCAAGAATGTCAGTTCGTTTTTGTGAAATTTACTGGCACGAGATTGACGACGGCAGAGGTACTTACAATGCTGAAGCAATCAATCAATTCTTTACCGACCTTCGCGCTCATAATATTATCCGACTTGATGAGTGGTGCAACCTTGAGGGCACCTACTACGGCTGGGTAAAGGGCTGGGACCGCGGTGTGTATGTTCACATTCCGTTCCGTTTCCAAGGGGAAAGCCTTATTTAAAAATATTCTTGACTAAACAGACCGTGCTTGCTATAATATGTACGTATAATATTTCTTTTAGGAGGAATCTTGTCTTTATGGACAGCGACGATAGTAGCGATAACGGTAACTGTTGTTCTTTAAATTTTATAAATTCAGGCATACCTATACTCTTTTAAGGGTAGAGGTATGCCTTTTTGCGTTTAAATAATTTTTTGTATTTAAGGAGAATTTTAAAAAATCATGTCAACCCAAATCATTATTATGATTATATGTCTTATTCTTTCGGCATATTTTTCTGCCACCGAAACGGCATTTTCATGTGCCAATAAAACCCGACTGCGTGCTATGGCAGAGCGTGGCAATAAAAAGGCGGAATTGGCTGTCAGTCTAGCCGATAAATATGACCGTCTTATTTCTACAATACTTATCGGCAACAACATTGTAAATATTTTGCTTTCATCTATCACGACGGTTTTCTTTATCAATTTGCTGAAAAACGGTGATTATGAAAACTATGCATCTACAATTGCAACTGCGGTTGCAACTGTGGCGGTATTAATTTTCGGTGAAATCACACCAAAAAGCATTGCCAACGATTTTCCCGAAAAATTTGCAATGTTTTCGGCTCCGTTTATTAAGGTGCTTATTTGGTTGCTTATGCCCCTTAATTTTATATTTTCGGCTTGGAAAAAGTTAATCGGTAAAATGTTTAAGGTGGAAGACGAGGATAATATCGCCCAAGAGGAATTGCTTATGATGGTTGAAGAAGCCGAGCAAGAGGGTGATATTGACACCGATGAGGGTGACCTGCTTCGCAATGCTATTGAGTTTTCTGACCTAAAGGCGGAGGATATACTCACCCACCGTGTTGACCTTGAAGCATTGCCTATTGATTCGGCCAAAAAAGAGATTGCTCAAAAATTTGCCGAAACCCGCTTTTCACGTATACCGATTTATGAGGATAATATTGATAACATAATCGGCGTAATACACCAAAAGGATTTTTATGTTGGCAGCGGCATCACCACCGCGCCTATAAAGGATATTATTTCACCCGTACTGTTTATACATCAGTCTGAAATGGCAGATGACCTGCTTCGCAAGCTGCAAAAAGAAAAGTCACACATCGCAGTGGTTGTTGACGAATACGGTGGCACCTTGGGTATTGTCACTATGGAGGATATACTTGAACAGCTTGTAGGCGATATTTGGGACGAGCACGATGAGGTTATCGAAGAATTTAAAGAGCTTGACGAAAACAACTTTATAATAGATTGCGGTATGAATCTTGACGATTTTTGTGAAGAGTTTGATATCGAGGTTGAATCCGACAGCGTATCTGTTGGCGGCTGGGTAGCCGAGCAAATAGGCAATATCCCCGAAACAGGCGATAGCTTCAACTTTGAAAATCTGACAATTACCGTAACCGAAGCCGATGCGCATCGCGCCGATGAAATAAAGGTTGAAAGAAAAGTCTTATCTGAAGAAGAAAAGGATTAAAAAATGAAGGATAAAAAAACAGAAAACGATAAATTTCAGTTAACATTACCTATTAACCGTCGCACTTTTAAGTATGCGGTTGCGTTTTTAGCGGTTGTTGCGGTTATCTATACAATTGTTGCCGCCCCTCAAAAAATAGGTGATTTTATATCCGCTGCAATTTCTATATTGTCTCCGTTTTTAATAGGCTTTTGCTTGGCGTATGTTGTAAATTTATTGCTACGCCCGATTGAAAGATTTTGGACTTGGTGCTTTAGAAAATTAAAAAACCAAAAATTTGTAACCAAAATCAAAAGACTTGTATGCTTAACCCTTAGTTTTATAATTGTTTTAGGTGCAATTTTTGCCATTGTATTTATGATTATACCGGCATTTAGGGATACTGTTGTTTCTTTTGTGAACAAGGTGCCGATGTATGCAAAAACACTTGAGGGCTGGTACTATAATGTATCAGACTTTTTATCGCATTACAATTTTGAATTGCCCGAAATTTCACTTGACACCGTAAAGCTTACCGAAATTGCCAAAAATATTATAAGCAACTATGGTGACAGTGTGCTTGATACAACGGTAAATATCACCGCATCAATTGTTGCTACTTTGGTTGATATAGTTTTGGGAATAGTATTTGCCATATATCTTCTTGCTCAAAAAGAGAAGCTTGGCAAGCAGTGCAAAAAAGCGTTATATGCAATATTTAATGCTCAACGTGCCGAAAAGATGTTAGGTTTTACCTCGCTTACCAATAATGTCTTTACAAAGTTTGTAACGGGGCAGTTAACCGAGGCTTGCATAATCGGTGCATTGTGCTTTTTCGGTATGCTTATATTCGGTATGCCGTATGCCGGTATTATATCGGTGCTTATAGGCTTTACTGCGCTAATACCAATGTTTGGTGCATTTATAGGTACAGCCATAGGTGCGTTTTTGATACTGCTTGAAAATCCCGTAAAGGCGTTTTGGTTTATCGTGTTTATAGTAATATTGCAACAGCTTGAGGGCAATTTGATTTATCCCAAGGTTGTTGGTAAATCGGTGGGTCTACCCGGCATTTGGGTGCTTACGGCTGTCACAATAGGCGGTGGACTGTTTGGCATTGCGGGAATGCTCTTTAGCGTGCCGGTGTGCTCGGTGCTTTATGTGGTGTTTAAAAATTTTGTAAACCGAAGGATACAAACACAAAAGGGTGAAGAAATTAAGTCCGACGAAAATTAAAAATGATGCACACCTTGTATTAACAGGGTGTGCATTTTTACTGCTATTTTGATTTTAATATAAATTCAAATTTTACGGGGTTATGGTCGCTGTATGCAAATTGCAAATCCAAGGTGTTGCATTCTTTAACTCCAACATTATCGCTTGCCAAAATTCCGTCAACCGACAGCACAAAATCGGTGCCGTCACCGCGGTAGGCTGAGTCGGCGTTGCGACAGCTTGGCGCATTAGAGCCGCTGTAGCTTGTTATTACATCGGGCAGCAGGGTGTTATCAAACGCTTTTGCCCATGTAAATTCACCCTCGGTGCGTTTAAAATATTTTGAGGAATCACCCAACATATCTTTGTTAAAATCGCCTGCCGCAATTACATAATTGCCCTTTGCGTATTCGGCTGCCATATCCTCGCACAGCATTTTCAGCTGCTCGTCGGCTATGCTGCCGTCGGAGGTATAGGCTGAAAGATGAACGTTATAAAGCACAAGTTTTTTGCTACCCTCAACATCAACGGTAGATACGCTGTAGGCACGGTCAAGATCGAGATATTTATATAGTGACTGTTCAATAGGCAGACTTTTTCTGGTTGATGCACTTATATTAAAGCGTGAAAAGGTCATAATCCCCGAACGGTTTGCACCGATAGGCTCATTAAACGGATACAAAAAATAGGGCGAGTCATAATTTTGTGCAAAAACACTGTCAAAGTGTGGTATAGCGTCGGCAATTAGCTCGGTTTGGTTAACAGAATAACTGCGAGTGCCCTTAATGTCAACCTCTTGAAACAAAACAAAATCGGGATTTTCTTTAAGTACAGCACCAATAGCACCGCTTGTATTGTCAACAACCGCCTGCTTTGACAGTGCACGCGAGTGTGTGCCGCCATCCATAAAAAACGAGTAGTCAGCGCTATAAGCACCAAAGCCTATGTTGTATGTTATAAGCGACAGCGCTTGATTTGTGGGTGCAATATCGCCTGTTTTGTCGGTTATGTCAAGGCTTAGGTTATCTTCTACACGGTAATAACTGAAAACAACATATAAAAGATAGGAAACAGCCAATAAAATAACCGCAGCCAGCGTGATGCACACAGCACGAATAACAACCTTGCTTTTACTGCGTTTCATAAAACCACCTCTGAAAAATATTTTACCATAAATTCAATGCTTTTACAAGCGACAAAAAACTCGACACAATGTGCCGAGAATTTTGCTTTTTACATATAAAATTAAAGGATTTCAAAGCTGTGCACACGATAAAAGCTTTCGCCTTTTTTAAGGTGCTCAATACCCTCTTTTTCGGGTAAATTTTGGTTGGTGTCAAGTCTGTCGGTAATACCACACCAAGGCTCAATACAAATATATGGCGCATTTGGCACGGTCCAAAACAGCAGATAATCGCAACCGTCAAACTTAATGTCAATTTTGCGGTCACCCGATTTGTTTTGCAGTACCACCTCGCGTGATTTAACATCACGGAACACAAGACAACCGTCCTTTTCAAAGTATGAATAATCCAACTTAAATACATCGCTGTTTTCGGTGATAACCTTAACCTCGTCGCTGATTAAGCCTTTTTTAAAGATACAGTTTTTAAGTGTTTCGGGTTGACTAAAATGTATTTCATAATCGTTTATCAATTCGGGGCAGTAATACGCCTCGTGTGAGCCGATTGAAAAATACATATCGCCGTCGGTAAGGTTGTTTACCTTATACTCAACCTGCATCTTTTTGCCAATAAGGGTATAAACTATACGCAATTCATATTGGAATGGATAGTTATCGGTTTTAAAATTATTTGAGCTAAGTAGAAATGTAGCTGTACCGTCGCCGACATTTTCCACCTCAAACAAGGCGTTTCTTGTAAAGCCGTGTTTTGCCATAGTATAGGTTTTGCCCTCATATATGTACTGGTTGTTTTTAAGATTGCTGCAAATAGGGAACAAAACAGGGGCAGAGTTTGGCCAAAAGGCAGGGTCGCTAATCCAAATGTATTCACGGCCGTCTGTGTCCTTTAGGCTTTTAAGCTCGGCGCCGATTTCGTTAAATGTGGCGGTCAAAAATTTGTTAGATATTGTTACCATAATCAAATACCCTTAAATCGCATTTACGATAGCACGCATTTGTGCCTCTTTGTCTTCCATATCGGCTACCAGCTTAAACTGTGTATGACAACGGTCAAGGTTGTGGTTTTCTCTATGTATCTTAAAGTAAACGTCGCCGTTAAGATAGTCGGTCAGAAAACGCACGCCACATTCAAGTGTCATAAGGTATGCACCGGTAACAAGACTGTCTTTTTCAGCTGCGGTTAAAAATTTATTTGCAACCGAAAGATAAGCCTTTGCAAAAACCTCAAACAAATGCATATCAACCGATACTTTAGATAGGTCGGTTTCGTCCTCGGCTGCGGTTGATGCACCAAAACGGATACAGTCGCCAAAGTCATAAGCCACGGCACCGGGCATAACGGTGTCAAGGTCGATAACACACTTTGCTTCACCTGTAGCATCGTCAATAAGAATATTGTTAAGCTTGGTGTCATTATGTGTTACACGCCACGGGATTTCGCCGCTTGCAAGCTTAGATGTAATAGCGTCTGCCTTGGCTTCACGTGCAAGCACAAAATTGATTTCGTCTTGAACATCTTTAGCGCGACCTGCCGTGTCTTTAGCCAAAGCAGCCTTAAAATCAGCAAAGCGGCTGGGTGTATTGTGAAAATTAACAATTGTTTCGTGCAGCTTTTCGGCAGGGTAATCTGCAAGCATTTGTTGAAATTCGCCAAATGCAACACCGCAGGTCTGAAAGTCCTTGTCATTTTCTATTTTGTCATAAGCGGTGGCGTTTTCAATAAATTTGTAAACACGCCAATAGTTATCCCATTCGTCACAGTAAACATCTTTACCGTCAAGGGTGGGTATAACAGTAAGTGTGCCGTCGGCGGGCACCTTGTCGCTTAAAAAGCGGGTAACACCACAGATGTTTTCCATAAGCTCATAGGGCTTTTTAAAAGCAACGGTGCTTATTCTTTGCATAAGATTTTTGGTATCTTTTCCGTCAGCCGACTTGTGAATAGCAAGCCAGGTAGCATTAATATGACCGTTGCCGTAAGGCTCAAGATAGGTAACATCGCCGGTGTTAAACTGCTTTGCCGCAAGTAGTGCAACTTCTCTGTCTGTCATTTTAAAATACCTCGTTTTATATTAGTTTTCGCTGTAGATAACCGTTACATCGGGGTGAAGCTGTAGGATTGATGCAGGAACTTGAGGTGTAATAGGACCAAAGAATGACTTTTCAAGAATATCCTTTTTGTTTGCACCGTTGGCTACAAGAAGCACCTTTTTAGCGTTCATAATAGCGCCCATACCCATTGTAATTGCTTTTGTGGGAACATCTTTGATGTCGGCAAAGAAACGTGCATTAGCCTCAATGGTTGATTCGTGAAGCTCTACCTCATGTGTCTCTTTTACAAAAACGTCAGCAGGCTCATTAAAGCCAATGTGACCGTCAAGACCGATACCGAGCAGCTGTAGGTCAATGCCGCCAAGGCTTGCTATGTGCTTGTCATAAGCGGCACCCTCGGCTGCTAAATCGTCTGACATACCGCTTGGTACTGCTGTGCGAGCCTTGTCGATGTTTACGTGGTCAAACAGGTTGGTATTCATAAAGTAACGATAGCTTTGGTCGTGGCTGCCGTCAAGACCAACATACTCGTCAAGGTTTACAGATGTAACGGTTGAAAAATCAAGCTCGCCGGCATCGCACTTTTTGATAAGCTCTTTGTAAGTGCCAACGGGTGAAGAGCCGGTGGCTAAACCCAATACGCAGTTTGGCTTCATAATAATTTGAGCCGCTATAATGTTTGCTGCTGTAATGCTTAGTTTTTCATAACTGTCTACTTTGATAAAATTCATAACTGATTCCTCCAAAGAATAATTTTTTGATGTGCATAACACATCTATTATAACACCTACATTATAAATATATTACAACTAAATGTCAAATAAAATTGCTGTTTTATGGCAAAAAACAAGCCTTGCATTTCTGCAAGACTTGTAAACTGATAATAAAATTAACGTTTTGAGAACTGGGGTGCACGACGTGCGCCTTTAAGACCGTATTTCTTTCTTTCCTTCATACGTGGGTCACGTGTAAGGAAGCCGGCCTTTTTAAGTGCAGGGCGAAGCTCTGCATCTGCTTGAAGTAGTGCACGTGCAATACCGTGACGGATAGCACCGGCTTGACCGGTAACACCGCCGCCTGCAACGCGGCATACTATATCAAACTTGTCAGCGTTCTCGGTAAGAACAAGTGGCTGACGAACGATAACCTTTAGGGTCTCAAGACCAAAGTAATCGTCAATATCTCTTTCATTAATGGTAACTTTACCTGTACCTTGGTATACTCTAACACGGGCAACAGAACTCTTTCTTCTGCCGGTGCCGTAAAAATAAGGCTTTCCTTCAAACATGGTTTCTGTCTCCCTTCTTAAAATTCATACTTTTCAGGCTTTTGAGCAACCTGAGCGTAGTTTTCGCCTTGATAGATGTGAAGGCGTGTAAGTGCCTTACGGCCGATTGTAGTATCGGGAACCATACCCTTTACTGCAAGCTCCATAGCAAGCTCGGGGCGAGTGTTCATAAGGGTTGAATATTTAACCGCTTTAAGACCGCCGATGTAGCCTGTATGACGATAATAATACTTGTTGTCAAGCTTTTTGCCTGTTAAAACTGCCTTTTCAGCGTTGATTACGATAACGTGGTCACCACAGTCAACATGAGGTGTGAATGTGGGCTTATGCTTACCGCGAAGCAAATCAGCAACCTTTGTTGCAGTACGGCCAAGTGGGCGGTTAGCTGCATCAATGATGTACCATTTGCGCTGAACTTCGGCAGGTTTTGCCATAAATGTAGACATAATCAAAACCTCCAAAATAAATTTTTGTTTTTTAGTGCCCGAATATAATACCACAGCCAAAAAACTTTGTCAACACTAATTTTTTAAAATTTTAATTTAAAAAACAAAATCTCCTGTTTTCTCTTGTTTTCTCGTTTTTTCTCTTAAATGCTCACTTGCGATTTTTAAAAAATTTCAATTTAACCATTAAAATAATTGAACTCGGCGCAGTTATGTGTTAATATAAATGTGTATGACAATAAGAAAGTGATGAATATATGAAGGTTTTGGCAGTGGGTGATATTTGCGCCCCCGACGGCAGTACATTTGCACTTAAAGCAATACCGCAAATAAAACACCAAGAAAATATTGATTTAGTAATAGTAAACGGTGAAAATTCGGCTGCAGGCAACGGTATCACACCGCATAGTGCCGATACAATTTTTGCGGCAGGTGCCGATGTTATTACGGGCGGCAATCACACCTTTCGCCGTAAAGAGTTTTACGACACGCTTGAAACCAACCCATTTACACTTCGCCCCCACAATTTAAAGGAAGAAAACATCGGCGGTGGATATTGCCTTGTTGATATGGGGCGATGCTCTGTGGCGGTTATAAATTTAATGGGGCAAATATATTTAGAGCGCACACCCTGCGACAATCCCTTTAAATGCGCCGACACACTTATCGAAAAGGCAAAGGCTGACGGCGCAAAATATATTTTTGTTGATTTTCATGCCGAGGCTACAAGCGAAAAACGTGCTATGGGCTTTTATCTTGACGGCAAGGTTACGGCGGTTTTCGGCACACACACCCATGTGCAAACAGCCGATGCACAAATTCTGCCCCAAGGCACAGGCTATATTACCGACCTTGGTATGACCGGTGTAATAAATTCAATACTGGGTGTAAAAAATGATATTATAATAAACCGCTTGCGCGACGGCGACCAGTCTCGTTTTGAGCAGGAAAGCGGTAAATGTATGCTAAACGGCTGCATTTTTGAAACCGATGATAAAACAGGACTTACCAAATCGGTAAAGCGTATATATATAATGTAGTGGTATTATTCATATTAAAAGGTGGTGACGGCAATTGAAAAAAATAATTTGCATTATGCTTGCGACTTGTTTGGTTGCAGGCTTGGTATCCTGCAAAAGTGTAGAGGACACCGGCAGCAGTAGCAGCCAAGCAGCGGTAGAGTCGTCACAAAATATTTCTGCCAAGAATATAAATTTGCTTTATTCATACAGCGACACCTTTAATCCCTACACAGCTACGGCTGCCTCCAATCGCGAGTTGTCAACCCTTTTATATGACTCTCTTATAAAAACCGATAATGATTTTGAACAAAAAATGGTGTTGGCACAATCAGCCGAAATTAACGGCAAAAGCTGTGTTGTTAAATTGCGTAATGCCACCTTTACCGATGGCAGCGCCGTTACGGCAAACGATGTTATATATTCGTATAATCTTGCAAAGGGCTGTACACGCTTTGCCGCCAATTTTTATGAGGTAACCTCTGTTTTGGCGCAAGACAGCAAAACGGTGGTGTTCAACCTTTCACAAAATGACCCACTGTTTGCCAATTTGCTTGATTTTCCTATAATTAAATCGGGCACCGCAGGTGTTAGTAATGCCGACGGCAAAGAGATAGCGCCCATTGGCTGTGGCAGATATTATCTGTCCGATGACGGCAAAAGCCTTATTCTTAACGAAAATTATTACGGTAAAATAGGCAGTATAAAAAAGATTAATCTTATAAATTCACCCGATGCAACCTCAACATCACACTTTGTAGAGGTAGGTGCTACTTTAGCGTATTACACCGACGACAGCGATATAGTTCGTATGAGCGGCAAAAAGACCGAGGTCAATTTAAACCGTTTTGTTTATATAGGTATAAACCACGATTACAGCGCATTGCAAAGCAAAGAAATACGCTATGCAATATCGTCAGCCCTTGACCGCGATGCTATCTGTCGTACAGCATATTACAACAATGCTATGGCGGCAAACGGATTTTTCAATCCGTCTTTTAAAGCAGCAAGTGCAGTGCAAACTATAGAAAGCAAACCCAACCTAAAAATAACGGTTGAAAATCTTGCCAAAATAGGGTATAATAATACGAATGCTAATGGCTTTTATGCTAATGTGTCGGGATATAACACGGCGTTTAATTTATTGGTAAACAGCGAAAACGCATCTCGCGTCGCGGCGGCCGATTTAATAGCGGCACAGTGTAAGGCGGCAGGTATTCAAATAAATGTCATAAAGTGCACCTATGCACAATATGTTGAACGTTTAACCAGCGGTAGCTTTCAGCTTTATTTGGGTGAGGTTCAGGTCCTTGATAATATGGATTTTTCAAATCTTGTGTTATCGGGTGGCAGTGCGGCTTACGGCGTGGGCGAAACAACACCCCCGACCGATGAGCAGGCAAAAACCGAAGCCGAGGGTGAAGCCGAAGTCAATACTCAAGAAGACGGCGACACCACAGCAGAGCAAGCAACACCCCCTCAAGAGGACAAATGTAAAAACATACTGACCTCATACTATGACGGGCAGTGCAGTGTTGGTGACGTTGCCAGCGTTTTGCTTGCCGAAATGCCCCAAATACCTATCTGCTATTTAAACGGCAGTATGTTTTACAGTGCCCAAATCAAGGGCGGTGTAGAGGCCAGCAGCAGTGACATTTATTTTACAATAGAAAACTATGAATTTTAGGAGGATTTTTTATGATATCTTATGAAACCAGAACAGGCACAATCTGCTTTACCGAAAACTTTTTAAGCAAGCTTATCGGTCACGCTGTGACCTCCTGCTTTGGTGTTGTTGGTATGATGCCACACACCAATCGCCAACGTTTGTTTGGCCTTGTATCAAAGGAACAGGCTATGGATACCGGCATTAAGGTAACCGGCAACGCAAACCAAATCAATGTTGAAATTCATATAATGGTAACCTACGGTATGAATATTGCGGCAATTGCCGAAAGCATCACCGAAAAGGTTAAATACATTGTCGAAGGCTCTACCGGCATTACCGTAAACAAGGTAACCGTAAAGGTAGACGGAATAAAAGAATAATTAAGCTTAGAAGTATTATCCGAGTTTGGATAATCCTTCTAACCTTATATTAAGTTAGGAGTGTTTATATTTGTTTAACGGTAATATATTACGCGATGCAGTTGTTTCTGCCGCTAACAATCTCAGCAATAATCGCAAGCAGGTAGATGACCTTAACGTATTCCCCGTACCTGATGGCGACACCGGTACTAATATGTCAATGACCCTGTCAAATGCGGTGCGCGAGCTTGAGGGTGTAGAGGGTGAAACCGCCGGCAAGGTGGCTTCTATTAACGCCTCTGCTTTGCTTCGCGGTGCGCGCGGCAACTCGGGCGTTATTACATCGTTGTTGTTCCGTGGCTTTGCCAAGGGTATCGGCGACGATGCCGAGGTAACACCCGAAAATCTTGCCGCAGCATTCAAGTTGGGTGTTGAGGCGGCTTACAAGGCTGTTATGAAACCCACCGAGGGCACAATTCTTACAGTAGCCAGAGTAGCCAGCGAATATGCCGAAAAGGCAAGGGCCGACGGCGCTGATGCATTGGGCGTTTTTGCCGCTGCTATCGATGGTGCAAAGATATCCCTTGCCGAAACCCCCGAGCTGCTTCCCATGCTTAAAAAAGCAGGTGTTGTTGATGCGGGCGGTCAAGGATTTCTGATTATACTTGAGGGTATGATGTCGGTATTCCGTGACGGTATTATCATAGCGGCAAGCAATGCGCAACCTGCAGACGAGCCACAAGAGGAAAATGAGGCATATAATGCGGCAGGCGAATTTGAAACCGAAATCACCTTTACCTACTGTACCGAGTTTATAGTAAACCGCAACCCCGAGTGTGCTACCGAGCCGAGCGAGCTTCGTGCTTACCTTGAAACAATAGGTGACTGTGTTGTTGTGGTTGACGATGATGAGATTATCAAGGTGCATGTTCATACCGACCACCCCGGCAACGCTTTTGAAAAGGGTCTTACCTTTGGTTCGCTTACCAGTATGAAGGTTGAAAATATGCGTGACCAACACGAGCGTGCTAAACACGACGCTAAAAAAGAGAAAAACAAACCTGCAAAAACCACCGAAAACGAAAAAATCGAGTCTGTGCCTATTACAAATCCCGTAGGCTTTGTATCGGTTTGCGCAGGCGATGGTATTGCGGCGCTCTTTAGTGATTTAGGTGTTGACACCATCGTTTCGGGCGGTCAAACAATGAATCCCAGCACCGACAATATTTTACGTGCGATTGAAAGCACTCCGGCAGAGACCGTTTATGTGCTTCCTAACAATAAAAATATCATTATGGCAGCCGAGCAGGCTATTCCGATAAGCACCCGCAAGGTTATCGTTCTTCACACAAGAACAATACCGCAGGGTATTGCGGCAATGTTAAGCTTTGATGAAAGTGCCGATACCGAGGCTAACGCCATCGAAATGCAAAAGGCAGCCGAGCGCATTGCAACCGGTCAGGTTACCTTTGCGGCACGTGATTCTGACTTTGACGGCCACAAGATTAATAAGGGCGAAATTATGGCTATGCTTGGCGGCAAGATTATTCATACCGATACCGACATAGCAAAGGCTACCTATCGTTTGGTTAAGCAAATGATTAAGCGTGACAGTCAGTTTGTTACCGTGCTTTACGGCGAGGAGGTTACCGACACCCAAGCAGCCGAGCTTGAGGCACAGCTTAATGAAAAGTTTGGCTCAAAGGTTGAAATCACCTTTGTAAACGGCGGTCAACCGGTATACTACTATATTATTTCTGTAGAGTGATAATTTAATGTCTAACTTTGATACTGACATAAGATTTTTAAAGGGCGTAGGTGAAAAACGCGCTCAGCATCTGTATTCACTGGGCATCGATACTATCGGTGCCCTTTTGCGTTATTTTCCGCGCGGATATGAGGATTTTTCTGATATTAAGCAGATTTTTGATTGCAGTGCCGACCAAAAGGTGTGTATTAAGGCAAAAATCATAACACCTATCAGCGAAAATATTATTCGCAAAAATATGACGCTTTATAAATTTGTTGTAAGTGATGATACCGCAAGGCTACAGGTGACAATATTTAATAACAAATATTTAGCACAAAGGTTGCATCAGGGTAGCGAGTATCTGTTTTTGGGTAAAATTCAATATAGCGGTTTTTTGCCTGCTATGTCGGCACCCGAAATACGCGAGGTAGGTGACACGGGCATAGTGCCTATTTATCCCGCAACCAAAAATATGACCTCGTCTGCCATTTCAAAGCTTGTAAAAACCGCACTTGAGGGTGTTCAAATTCAAAACGTTTTACCGCAAAGCATAATTGACAACTACAAGCTTTGTGACCTAAATACTGCAATACATAATATTCATTTTCCCAAGAGTGAGCAAGCGCTATCTCGTGCCAAACAACACCTTGTGTTTGAAGAGCTTTTTGTGCTGCGCACAGGGCTGATGCTGCTTAAAAATAAACGGCGTATAACGTCACCCTTTGTTTTGCAAAACGATTACACAAAACAATACATTAATTCTTTGCCTTTTGAAATGACCAATGCGCAAAAGCGTGTCATTGCCGAATGTGTAGCCGATATGTCAAGCGGCTCTGTTATGAACCGCCTTGTGCAGGGTGACGTCGGTTGCGGCAAAACAGCGGTAGCCGCCACACTTATGTATCATACGGCAAAATCAGGTTATCAATCGGCAATTATGGCACCCACCGAAATTTTAGCCGAACAGCATTATAAAAATTTGTGTGATAGCCTAAATGGCACCGGTATAGAATGTGTGCTGCTTACAGGCTCGCTCAAGAAAAAGGAAAAGGAAACAGCCCGCAAGCTGATTGCTGCCGGCAGGGCACAAATCGCCGTCGGCACCCACGCACTAATCAGCGACGGGGTAGAGTTTAAAAATCTGGCATTGGTAATTACCGACGAGCAACACCGTTTTGGCGTGGCACAACGTTCAAACTTGGCACAAAAGGGTATGCACCCACATACACTTGTTATGTCGGCCACCCCTATACCGCGCACGTTGGGTCTTATAATATACGGCGACCTTGATATAAGTGTCATTGATGAATATCCTCGCGGCAGACAAAAGATAGAAAATTACTGTGTGGAGTCCACGCTTCGTCAACGTGTATTCGGATACATTAAAAAGCATCTTGACGAGGGCAGACAGGGCTATATTGTTTGCCCCATGGTCGAAGAAAATGATGAGCTTAACATAAAATCCGCCGAGGAATACTATGCAAAAATTAAAGACGGCGAATTTAAAAACTATAATGTGGGGCTGCTGCACGGTCAAATGAAACCGCGTGATAAAGAAGCCGTTATGCGAGCCTTTAAAGACGGCGAGCTGCAGCTGCTTGTTTGCACCACCGTTATTGAGGTTGGTATCGATGTGCCAAATGCGGCAATAATGGTTATAGAAAATGCCGAGCGCTTTGGGCTTTCTCAGCTTCATCAGCTGCGAGGCAGAATTGGCAGAGGGCAATATAGGTCTACCTGTATTTTTATATCCGATTACAAATCGGGGGTCACCGCCGACAGGCTAAAGGTTATAAAAGAAAATAATGACGGCTTTAAAATTGCCGACGAGGATTTACGCCTTCGCGGCCCCGGTGACTTTTTGGGCTCGCGTCAGCACGGCCTGCCCAAGCTTAAAATTGCCGATATATACGCCGACACCACCAGTCTTAAAGCGGCAGGTATGGCGGCGGCAAACCTGCTTGAAGCCGACCCCAAGCTGAACAATGCAGAAAATGCAGCGCTGCGTGCAGAAATTATAAAAATGTATAAAAAACTTAACGAAAATTAGAGGGATATGTAATGTTAAAACGATTTTTAAGCTATTATAAATCACATTGGGTAACATTTATTTTAGATATGTTGGCATCGCTTACAATGGCTATAATAGCAATATTTTATCCTATGATAACCCGTGCAATGCTAAACGACCTTATACCTAACCGCAAATATAACGAGATTATAATTTACGGTGTGGGCTTGCTTGTAATTTATTTGGTACGTATGGGTCTGTCGTTTTATGTGCAATACTGCGGCCATGTTATGGGTGTTAAAATGCAGGCAAAAATGCGAAGTGATTTGTTTAACCATCTCGAAAAAATGCCCTTTACATATTTTGACAACAACGAAACGGGCAAAATAATGTCACGTATGACCGGCGACCTGTTTGATGTTGCCGAGCTTGCCCACCACGGCCCCGAAAACTTTATTATCACCGGCGTTTCCATAATAATATCCTTTGTGTACCTTGCATCAATTAATGTATGGCTGTCGCTCATAGTGTTTGCCTGTGTACCGTTTTTGTTGGTGGTATCACTTTATTTACGTAACCGTATGCGAGATGCCTTTAAAAAACGCCGTGAGGCAAATGCTGTTATCAATGCTGCCTTAGAGAGCAGCATAGCCGGCATTCGTGTAACCAAGGCGTTTACCAATGCCCAAAAAGAATCAGAAAAGTTTGAGCAGGGCAACGAGCAGTTTGTAAATATCAGCCGCAAGGCATATAAGGCTATGGGTCAGTTCCATTCTACAACCACCTTTATCACCGATATATTTAATGTAATTATTGTTATTGCAGGTGGTATATTCCTCTTTAACGGCAAAATCGAATTTGGTGATTATTCGGCATTTATAGTGTCGGTTAACCTGTTTATAAACCCTGTAAATACCCTTATTCGTTTTATGGAGTCTTTTCAAAACGGTGTATCGGGCTTTGAACGCTTTACCGAAATTTTGGATATGCAGCCCGAAAGTGATGCAGTGGGGGCTACCGACATAGGCAGACTGGCCGGTGATATAGAATTTAAAAATGTTTCATATAGCTATGATGACGAAAACAGCGACAATGTGCTTAAAGATGTAAGCTTTAAAGTACAAAAAGGTATGACCTATGCACTTGTTGGCCCGTCGGGTGGCGGCAAAACCACAATATGCCATCTTATTCCGCATTTTTACAATGTCGAGCAGGGCAATATTTTGGTTGACGGAATAGATATAAACACAATAACCCGTGATTCGCTTCGCAAAAATATAGGTATAGTTCAACAGGATATCTATTTGTTTAATTCAAGCATTAAAGAAAATATACTCTATGGCAGATTAGATGCCACCTTCCAAGAGGTTGTAGATGCGGCAAAACGTGCCAACATTCACGATTATATTATGACCTTGCCTAACGGTTACGATACTGTAATAGGTGAACGCGGTGTCAAGCTGTCGGGCGGACAAAAGCAGCGCCTTTGCATTGCACGCGTTTTTCTTAAAAATCCTCCAATACTTATATTAGATGAAGCCACCAGTGCGCTTGATAACGCTACCGAAATTATGATACAGCAGTCGCTTGACGAATTATGCAAGGGCAGAACCACCCTTGTGGTAGCACATAGACTTTCTACTATAAAAAATGCCGACCGCATTGCCGTGGTTTCGGGCGGTAAAATTTGTGAGGAGGGCACTCACGAACAACTTATCGTAAATGATTTTATATATGCAGACCTGTATAAACAGCAGTTTAAAAACAATTAAAAAAGAAAAATAATAAATACTATTATTTTTAAAAAATGATAAAAACTGAACTATTTATGTGAAAAAAGCGCTAAATTGATAAAAATTTAACTAAATTTCAATTTAAAATCAAAAAATAGTTCAACTCGAAAAACTTGATATTATAAGAAATAGCAAATAAAATACCCCTTTATATTAAAGACAGATTTAATAAAATGTATTAAACTATGTTTTAAAATCAGCAATAATGCATAGAAACAATTACTATAGGGGGCTTTAATTTGTCATTTATAAAGAAAACGGAGTTTGTTAAATACCAGTTTGAAAATTGGTTTGCAGAAAATCCGGTCGAAACAGGACCGTTTAAAATTTATCAAGTGGGCGAGGTTGACACGCTGCCCGGTTTTGAAGTAGAGCCCAATGTAAAATTGTTTAATGAAATAACCTATATAGTAAACGGTGAAGCCGAGATAGTATGTGGCGAGGATGTCTATGTTTGCAAAGCTGGCGATGTAATATTTAATGCAAAGGGCACCATGCATGCAGTAAAAAATCTTGACGGCAAACCACTCAGATATTATTACATTTCGGTTGAAATAGATAATGCCTTTTCCAAAACCGAAGAGATATTATTTGAGTTCTTTAAAACACTCGAATCGCCTGTTGTTACAGCCGATAAATCTATATCAAATGCTTTTCAAGATGTTTTTACAAACCTTTACGAAGATGATCCCCTATCAAGGTCGCTTACGACCGATGCTATCAGAAAAATTTTGATTTGTGCAATGCGCTCTTTTGAAGGCAAGGCAAATCACGTTTATGTGCCGGATGTCCGTTTTGATAAAAAGCGAATAATGGTTCAAATGTGTTCTTATCTTAATACCAACGTCGAGGATATAAATGCGTTAAAGAAGCTGCCCGAAAAGTTTGGGTACAGCTATTCATATTTGTCGGCATTCTTTTCAAAATCAATGGGTGTAAGTCTTAAAAACTACTTTTTGGCTACTCGACACAGCTATGAGTGTGAGCTGCTTAAAAGCGGTCTTTCGGTGACCGCTGTTTCCGAAAAAATGGGATACAGCAGTATTCATGCATTCAGCAATGCCTTTACCGCACGTGAGGGCAAAAGTCCCAGCCTTTATGCCGAAAAGCGTAAGGCATAATACATAACTGTAAATTGGCTGTAAATTAGGTTTACGGTCAATTTTTCGCACTTGGTTTGGCTTTTTAAACAATGAAAAATACCAAATAAATATAAAAATAATACCAAAGAAAAAATATATTATTTATGATAAACTTAATCTACGAGGTGAAGCAGATGGAGACTGTAAAATTTCATTTCGATAATGTGTTTTATGATGAACCCAAGGTTTTTGCACCATATCGCATTTATCAGGTAGGCGACATTGATACCTATTCAGGCTTTAAGTGCAAACCTCACTGCCAAATTGCCGACGAAATTACATATATAGTCAGCGGTAATGCAAATATGCTTTGCGGTGATAAAACCTATCTTTGTCATACGGGTGATGTTATATTTAACCCAAAGGGTACTATGCACGCCATAGACAGTGCCGACGGTCAATCGCTTAGGTACTATTACATTACCTTTGACATACACGACATCACCCTTGGTACCGAAAAAAAGCTGTTTGAACTTTTGCAAAAACAGAAGTCCGGCTTTGCACACGCTGACCGCAGCATATCCCACACCTTTCACGATATATTTTTAAATATTAACAGCAGCGATGAGTTTTCAGATGTAATTATATCTGACAGCATACGAAAGCTGCTTATGTATACCCTGCGTTCACTAAATGGCAGAGCAAACAACATATATATGCCTGATATGCGTTTCGGCAAAAAGCGCACTGTCGCACAAATTTGTTCCTTTATAGACGACAACGTCGAGGATATCGGTCTTCTTAAAAAGCTTCCCGAAAAATTTGGGTATAGTTAT
>JAUNAM010000010.1 GCA_030527615.1 Clostridia bacterium | reverse complement strand
AAGCGGCTCCACAACAATCCTATCAACAACAATATGCACAACAGCCATATCAACAGCCGGATGGTCAACAGGCTTATGCGCAACAACCTTATGGTCAGCCCTATGTTAAACAGCCATCCGGTTTAGCAACTGCTGCAAAAATCTTGATGATTGTCGGCACAGTTCTCATGGGACTTTATATTATTCCTTTAGCATGGTGTATCCCCATGACAATTACTTACTGCAACAAGTTAAAGAATAATGAACCAATTTCAACAGGTTTTAAGGTTTGTTGTTTATTGTTTGTTAGTATGATTGGCGGCATACTGATGCTTTGCGATAAAGATTAAAATTTATTAACTGCAGAACCTCGCTTTGAAAAGTGAGGTTCTACAGACTGAAAGACCGTTTTAATACGGTCTTATTTTTTGCCTTAATTGTGCTAAAATCAATAAAAAAGGGGTTAATATGTACACATCTTTAAATGATTACTTAAAAAAAGAATACGGCACAAAGGTGTATAAATTGGCACTTTCCGCAGTTAGCACCTGCCCTAACCGTGACGGCACGGTGGGGAATAGAGGCTGCATTTTTTGTGATGCTTTAGGGTCGGGCAGCTTTGCCGAGCCTATGTGTGATAGTGTCACCTCACAAATAGAGCACGCAAAGCAGCGTATAAAAGCCAAAACCAAGGCAGATAAATTTATTGCCTATTTTCAAAGCTTTACCAACACCTATGCACCGATTGACTATTTAGAAAAGGTGTTTTTTGAGGCAATAATGTACCCGCAGGTAGTGGTTTTGTCTATCGCTACACGTCCCGACTGTTTGTCACCCGAAGTATTAAATTTGCTTAAAAAGCTTAATAAAATCAAGCCCGTTTGGGTTGAACTGGGACTGCAAACAATCCACCAAAATACAGCCGATTATATCCGACGCGGTTACGAGTTGTCGATTTATGATAAAGCGGTTAGTGACTTAAATGCAATTGGTATAAAGGTTATAACCCATATGATAATCGGCTTACCTCAAGAAACACCTGAAATGATAACCGCAACTGCCGATTATATAGGCAAATCAGGTGCTTGGGGTATAAAGCTGCAGCTGCTGCATGTGCTAAAAGGTACCGACCTTGAAAAAGAATATAATGAGGGCAAATTTGAATGCTTGACCTTAGAAAAGTACACTGAAATATTAAAAGAGTGTCTTGCTGTGCTGCCACCACAAATGGTAATCCACCGAATAACAGGTGACGGTGATAAGAAAAGTCTTGTGGCACCGCTCTGGAGTGCAGACAAAAAACGCGTGCTTAATTACATAAATAACAAGCTTAACACAAAATGAAATGACATATTCTTGTTGACTATTAAAAACTGTTTTGGTATAATTTATTAAAAGATTTATATAAAAAAATAAATGGTTAGGAGAATTTGTATGGATAATAAATTCGGTATGTTTATCCACTGGGGCTTATATGCGCTTTCGGCTTTTCACGAGCAGGAGCTTTTGCGTGCTGACGTACCTCACGCCGAGTACGAAAAAAAGATGAATGAGTTTAACCCTGTAAACTACGACCCCGAGCAGTGGGTGCTGTTGGCAAAGGAAGCCGGTATGAAATATATCTGCTTTACTACCAAGCATCACGACGGATTTTGTATGTGGGATACTAAATGCACCGACTATAACATTATGAACACTCCGTATGGCAAAGATGTTTTAAAAATGCTTGCCGAGGCTTGCAAAAAGCACGGTATGCTGCTATCTCTTTATTATTCTAACCCCGATTGGCACCACGAAAACAGTTTTAACACTATGTCAAACACCCATCAGTGGAAAAACAAGGTGCAAGAGGATAACCATTTTGAACTTTATATTCAGTACATAAAGGACCAAATCACCGAGCTGCTTACAAACTACGGTCCAATATACACTCTGTTTTGGGATATTCCACCATCACGTGAGGATAAGTCTATAAACGAGCTTGCTCGCAAGCTGCAACCCGATATTTTAATTAATGACCGTGGCTTTGATAAGGGTGATTTCTCCACACCCGAGCGTGATGAAAAGGCAGATGCCGAGGGCTACCGTTTTGTTCGTATGACCGAGGCATGCAACGCCGTAGGCGAGCAAAGCTGGGGCTACCGTGAGGGCGAGGACTTAAATTCTTTTTGGTATCTTAGTTCAAGCATTGCCGAGGTTATGGCACTAGGCGGTAATTATTTGCTAAATGTTGGCCCCCGTGCTGACGGTACTATTGACCCCGAGCACGCAGCACTTGTTAAAAAAATTGGCAATTGGTATAATCGTATGAACGGCAGCCTTGAAAACACCGAGGCAGACCCCTTCAGATACAATATTTTTATGAATAAATGTATTGTAAACAAGAAAAACGGCAAAAGTTACTTTAATTTCTATAAAGGCTTGCAGTCATCTGCTGTTGATATGGAATTTTATCCCAATGTTCCTAAAAAAGTAACCTTGCTTAACACAGGTAAAGAGCTACCCTTTAAGGTTGAAAAATTACCTTGCTTCTCTGATGATGTTGGCGTTGCCAAGGATTATCTGCATATTCAAAAAATACCGGTTGACGATATTTGGGAGCCAATAGCTCTTGAAATAGAATGGTAAAAGGAGTACAGTTTTATGAAATTTCCAATGACCGATTATTTAAGAGATTATGATGTTTTTCCGCTTGTATATCCTATAAATCAAGAGGTTACAATACATATACGTCCTTTAGGCTGTATACCCGCATTTGCTGTAGGTCAGGAATATTCGGGTGTTATATGCGCTACTGACGGCGGTGATGCATATCAAAATCCGCTTAGTGCAGAATTTGCCCCCTTTACTGCTGTTTGCAATGATGATGGCGGCTTTGACATAACTTATACATTTAAGAGTGAACAAAGATATATTATTTGCTTTTATAACGATGCAGGCAGACGCTTCAGAATGTTTGACGTCTATGCTGTAGAGGATGACCTAATCGGTCGCTTACCGCTTAGAGGTGATCTGCATATTCACACCTATTGCAGTGATGCCTATCAGTCACCCGAGGTGGTTTGCTCTATGTATCGTTCTTACGGCTATGACTTTTTTGGCATAACCGACCACCACAAATATTATCCGTCGCTTCGTGCACTTGATTTTTGTAAAAGCATACCCACCGAATTTGTAACAGTACCGGGCGAAGAGGTGCATCTGCCCGACCCCAACCACGAATATGCATATCCCCACATTGTAAACTTCGGCGGACTTCACAGCGTTAATGCTATGATAAAGGATAAGGTGTATTATGAGCACGGCGGCGCTAAAGAAATTTGCTCGCTAAACGGTGATGCCCCCGACGCTATGACCGAGGAGGAATTCCACGCACTTATGACCGAGCTTGAGGCCGACTTTGACGATGCCCCCGCAAATGTGGGCAAGCATCAGCTTGCGGTTACTCATTGGGTGTTTGAGCAGATTAAAAAGGCTGACGGTCTTGCAATTTTCCCTCATCCCTATTGGATGAACGGTGACGCTGTTCACGTGCCCGAGGCTATGACCGAATACATTATGTCAAAGCAAAAGTTTGATGCTTTTGAGGTGCTTAGCGGTGAAAATTATTACGAGTGCAACGGTTTCCAAACCGTAAGATACTATGAGGATAAGGCAAAGGGCAGAAATTATCCAATAGTCGGCAGCACAGATACCCACAATGCATATCCGTCAAACCGCAATGCGCTTATTTGCTCAACACTTGTTTTCTCGCCCGAAAATGAGCGCAAGGCGCTTATAAACTCTATTAAAGATTTTTATTCGGTTGCTATTGATACCATTAGTGAAGAATTTAGATTAGTAGGTGACAGCCGCCTAATTCGCTACGCCTGCTTCCTGCTTAAAAATTACTTCCCCCGTCATGATGAGCTATGTCTTGAAGAGGGCAGACTAATGAAGATTTGTGCCACAGGTACACCTGACGAGCGTGCCGATGCCATAAAAACACTTGAGGTAATGGACGGTCGTGTTAGAAAACTACAGAAAAAGTATTTTGGATTTTAATCTAAGATAATAAACATTATTACGAAACTGTTAACTTTAGTTTAAAAGTTGACAGTTTTGTTATTTTTGTTGTGGTTTTCAAAAAAATATGGTATAATGTAGAAAATAAATTTTGAGGTATATAAATGATAAGATATTCTGAAATTACTCCCTACATAAAAGAGCTTGCTGAAAAATCAACAAGCAATAATAATATACAACCCGATATGTATATGAAACACAATGTAAAACGCGGACTTCGCGACCTTGATGGCAAGGGCGTTGTGGCAGGTCTTACCGAGGTTTCGTGCATTAATTCACGCAAAATTGACCAAAATGGTAACGAGGTTTCCTGCCGTGGTGAGCTTTATTATCGTGGCGTTAATATTTTTGATTTGGTAAGTGGATTTTCAAACGATGGCCAATCCGGATTTGAAGAAGCGGTTTATTTGCTCTTATCTTCCAAATTACCAACAGCAGATGAACTTGCCGATTTTCGTGAGCAGTTGGCAACCTATCGTTCGTTACCGCCCTCTTTTGTGCGTGATATGATACTAAAAGCCCCCAGCAAAGACATAATGAATATGCTTTCGCGTTGTGTGTTGGCACTTTATAGCTATGACGAAAACCCAAATGATATTTCGGTGCCTAACGTGCTTCGTCAGTGCTTACAGCTTATAGCACAGTTTCCGCTTTTGGCAGTTTATGCCTATCATTCGCAACAACATTATCACAAGGGTGAAGATCTGTTTATCCACCACCCTAAAAAGGAATACAGCACCGCCGAAAATTTACTTCACATATTGCGTGAAGATGGCAAATTTTCACCGGTTGAAGCTAAACTTTTAGATTTGGCATTGGTGCTTCATGCCGAGCACGGCGGCGGTAATAACTCTACCTTTACCACCCATGTTGTAACCTCGTCCGGAACCGATACCTATGCCGCAATTTCAGCGGCTTTAGGTTCGCTAAAAGGCCCGCGTCACGGCGGCGCAAATATTAAGGTTGTGCAAATGTTTGATGATATGAAAGCAAGCGTTGACACTACTGATGAGGCTCAAATCAAACAATATCTTGCCGACCTGCTTGATAAAAAGGCTTTTGATAATGCCGGTCTTATTTACGGTATGGGTCACGCGGTTTACTCACTTTCTGACCCCCGTGCCGAAATTTTGCGTACCTATGCAAAACAACTTTCACAAGAGAAGGGCATGATGGATGAATACCGTCTTTACCGCACGGTAGAAAAATTGGCACCCGAAATTATTGCCGAAAAACGTAAAATGTACAAGGGCGTTAGCGCCAATGTCGATTTTTATTCGGGTATGGTTTATCGAATGTTAGGGCTCCCTAACGAGCTTTATACACCTATTTTTGCGGTAGCCCGAATTGCCGGCTGGTCTGCCCACCGTATTGAAGAAATACAAAATGCAGGCAAAATTATTCGCCCTGCCTATGTTAATGTAAAACCGCAGGTAGAATACACACCGATAGATAAGAGAGTTTAGAGTTAAGAGTTGAGATAATTCACAATTCACAATTAAGAGATAGTCTCACGAAAAAACAGATAAAAAGCAAAAAAAATGGGTGTTATCAAATTGAAATTTTTGATAACACCCAATATTTTTTTGTTTTGCTTTTGGTCTGCGCTTTGTGAGGCGACCTTTTTATGCATGATAAAGCTTTTTGGTTTGATACTGTGGCTCGCAGGTTAGGTTAACACCCAATTTTTTAAAGGTTTGTTCGTCAACACGTGACAATATAACGGTTGAATGAACCTGTAATCCTTTTAACCTATCGATTTGGTCAAGTGCCTTTTTAGCGGTACCGTTTGTAGCGGCACAGATTGAAAGGGCTATCAGTATCTCGTCAATATGAAGTCGTGGGTTGTGATTGCCAAGAACACCCGTTTTCATATTTTGGATAGGCTCAATAATAGTGGGGGATAGCAGCTCGATGTCATCGGGTATGCCGGCAAGTTCTTTAAGCACATTAAGCAGCATAGATGAGCTAGCTCCCAACAGTGAAGATGTTTTGCCGGTGATAATTCTGCCGTCTTCAAGCTGTATTGCTGCCGCAGGCTTGCCGCCGGTAGCGGCTGATTTATCAAGCGCCGCCTGTGCCACAGGACGGTCAGCAGTTGAAATACCTAATTGATTCATAAGCAGCTCGATTTTTGCAACCTCTGCCTTCTCACTAAGACCTTGACGAACGTTACAGCAAGCCGCATAGTATCTGCGAATTATCTCCTGACAAGCGGCATCCTTTACCGCCTCGTCGTCACAAATTGCACAACCCGCCATATTAACCCCCATATCGGTAGGACTCTTATATGGTGATTTGCCCAAAATACGCTCCATAATGGCGTTAAGCACGGGAAAAATTTCAACATCACGGTTATAGTTAACGGTGGTTTCACCATACGCTTCAAGGTGGAACGGGTCAATCATATTAACATCACTAAGGTCGGCGGTTGCCGCCTCGTATGCAACGTTTACAGGGTGCTTTAATGGAATGTTCCAAATAGGGAAGGTTTCAAATTTTGCATAACCAGCTTTAATACCGCGTTTATGGTCTTGATAAAGCTGTGAAAGGCAGGCTGACATTTTACCGCTGCCGGGACCGGGGGCGGTAATAACCACCAAGTGACGGCTGGTTTCTATATAGTCATTTTTGCCGAAACCCTCATCACTTACAATAAGCGGTATGTCAGAGGGATAATCCTTGATTGGATAATGTCGATAGGTTTTAATACCCAAAGAATTTAAACGCTTTTCAAATGCAATTGCAAGAGGCTGACCCGTAAAGCAGGTTATAACCACGCTGCCTACATATAGCCCTATGCCGCGAAAAGCATCGATAAGGCGAAGGGTATCAAGGTCGTATGTAATGCCAAGGTCGCCACGGCGTTTGTTTTTTTCAATAGCATTGGCGTTGATGACAATAACAATTTCTGCCTCATCTTTAAGCTCTAACAGCATTTTAACCTTAGAGTCGGGTTTAAAACCGGGCAGCACGCGTGAAGCGTGAAAATCGTCAAACAGCTTGCCGCCAAACTCCATATAAAGCTTGCCGCCAAACATATCAATTCGGTCACGAATATTTTGTGACTGAAGTGCTATGTACTTGTCGTTATCAAAGCCTATCCTTGCCATACCCTAACCTCCTTAAAAGGAAATAAAACAAATACACATTTAGTATATCAAAACAAACCGACTCTTGCAAGTGAAAATTTTAAAAAATACACAGTTTATAATATTTGTTGATTTTTGTCGGCTTTGGCAATATAATATCAGTTGAGGAGGGTGTTGTATTTTGTCTGAAATTAAAACTACTTCAAGAAATTATATGTTTGATAATATAAAGGCTATAATGCTGTTTTTGGTGGCTTTCGGTCACATTTTAGATGTTTATATGGGTAATCAGGGCTTTGAATATAACCTGATGAAATATATTTATCTTTTTCATATGCCGGTATTTGCGTTTGTTACGGGTTATTTTTCAAAAAACACCGAGAAATCACGCAACACTGCGGTAGAAAAGTGTTTGATGCCATACCTTGTTTTGCAGGGAATCTACGTTGTTGTGGCAAATGTTTTAATAAAATTGGGTCTTGCAAATTTTAATTCTTCAATATTTAACAGTTCAATTTTGTTGCCGTCATCTGCCTTTTATTATTTGCTTGCTGTTTTCTTTTGGAAAATGTTCAGCAGCGACTTTTTGAAGCTGAGATATCCAATTGCAATTTCGGTGATTTTGGGACTTTTGGTAAGCGTTACAAATCAAAGCGAATTTCATAAGGGATTGGGTGCAGTGTTTACCCTGCTTTGCTTTTTTGTGATGGGTGTTAAATGTGACCAAAATATTATTGCAAAAATACGTAAAATTCCTAAGATTTTCGGTGTTTTGGTGATGCTGCTGGGCATATTGCCTGCAGTGTATTTGCCCTATGCAATACACAGCATTCGCCTTACATATGCTGATGCGGAATTTGGCATTTTAGAGGGTATGGGCTACCGATTGGCTTTCTATGCTATTGCAACAGTTATGGGTGCCGCCGTTATAAATTTGGCACCGCAGAAAAAGTCAATTTTGTCTTATGTAGGTTCGTCATCGATTTTGGTTTATGCAGGCTCAACATTTTTAGCGCCGCACGCATATATTCTGGTTGCAAATGCACTTAACCTGACCCAAAACAGATGGATAAATTTAATAGGTATGGTGCTCTTTTGTGTTGCAATTATGGCAGTTTGCTCGGTTCCTATATTCCTTAAATGGTTTAATGCGGTAACAGGATTTATTTATAAAATTATTTTTAAAAGTAAGAGCGAAAGAGGTGAGGGTTAGCCCTCATCTTTTTTGTTAAAAATAATATATATTTCTTGCTTTAA
Source organism: Clostridia bacterium (assembly GCA_030527615.1). GTDB lineage: Bacteria > Bacillota > Clostridia > Oscillospirales > Acutalibacteraceae > UBA737. The sequence continues at coordinate 21,633 of JAUNAM010000010.1, read as the reverse complement.
TAATTAAATTATAGTATAATATTAAAGATTATAACGACGGGAGGTTTTGAAGTTGATTTTAAGCGAAAATGCAGGCAATTATTTGCCCGAACAATGTCAATATGCTACCCAAGTTAAGTCACTTTTAAATGAACGCGGTGTTATTTGCCCCAAGGCACACATTGTTACCTTTGGCTGTCAGCAAAATGTAAGCGACTCTGAAAGAATTAAGGGAATGCTGCTGCTTTGCGGGTATACTTTAACCGAAGATATATCAAAGGCAGATTTTGTGCTCTTTAATACCTGTGCCGTGCGCGGACATGCCGAGGACCGTGTTTACGGTAATGTAGGTGCTGTTAAAAAATATAAAAAGGCAAACCCTAATCTTATATTGGCGGTTTGCGGTTGTATGGCACAGCAGCAGTCGGTTGCCGATAAATTCAAAAAAAGCTATCCTTATGTTGATATTGTTTTTGGCACACAGCAGCATCACCGCCTGCCCGAACTTATATATCGCCGAATGACAGGAAAGCGTGTGTTTGAGCTGGCGCTTGATAATGCGGCTATTGTAGAGAATATACCCGTTTGCCGTGACCAAACCTTAAAGGGTTGGTTGCCCATTATGTACGGTTGTGATAATTTTTGCACATACTGTATAGTGCCTTATGTTCGTGGGCGTGAACGCTCACGCGAGCCGGATGAGATTTTGCATGAAGCAAAATCTATGATAGATAGCGGATTTAAAGAAATAATGCTACTAGGTCAAAATGTCAATTCTTACGGTAAGGGGCTAAACTGCGATATTAACTTTGCAAAGCTGCTACGTATGATAAACGATATTGAGGGTGATTTTAGAATACGCTTTATGACCTCTCATCCAAAGGACTGCACAATAGAACTGCTTGATGCAATTCGCGACTGCAAAAAGGTTGAGCGTCATATTCATCTGCCCTTCCAAAGCGGCAGCAGCAAAATTTTAAAACAAATGAACCGCAAATACGACCGCGAGTCCTATTTGTCACTTATAAAAGCGGCACGCGAGCGCATACCCGATGCCGAGTTTACAAGCGATATAATCGTTGGTTTTCCGGGTGAAACATACGAGGATTTTTGTGAAACCCTATCCCTTGTAAAAGAGGTTAAGTTCACTTCACTCTTTACCTTTATCTTTTCACCCCGTGACGGCACACCGGCAGCAGCCATGCCCGACCCCATATCACGTGAAGAAAAGGGCAAATGGTTTGATGAGCTGCTGTTGGCACAGGACGAAATATCAAAAGAGCTTAACCGTTCACTTATCGGCAAAGAAATGACAATCCTTTGTGAGGAGTCATTAGGTGACGGAAGGCTTTCGGGCAAAAGCGAATATTATTCTTCGGTCAGCTTTGACGGCAGCGAAGATTTAATAGGTAAATTTGTGACCGTTCGTGTAGAGAGCTATAAAAACAACACACTTTACGGCACTGTAATAAATTAATTTAAAATTTGAAAGGAATATTTTAAAATGGGAATCATTGAAGCAACAAGAAATTTAGGAGTAGAAATTCAAAAGGATGAGCGTTTTATCGCTTTTATTAAAGCAAAGCTTGCAAACGATAACGATGCAGAGCTTCAAAACAAAATCGGTGAGTTTAATACCACACGTATGAATCTTGACCGTGAAATGAACGCCGAAACACAAGATGAGAATAAAATCAAAGAGCTAAACGAGCAACTTCGTGAAATTTACACAGCCGTTATGTCAAGCAAATCGATGCTTGATTACAACACCGCAAAGGCAGGTCTTGATGCTATGCTTAACGATATCAACAGCATCATTATGCAGTGTGTTGAGGGCGAGGACCCACTAACTGCCGAGCCACAGTCTGCTTGCACAGGCTCATGCTCAACCTGCGGCGGCTGCCACTAACAGAAGGCAGACAACAGATGCCAGACTGCAGAAGTCTGACCTCTGATATCTAAAAGCCGATAACGCAAAGCGTTGTAAGCGGTCTGAAATCTATTATTATGAGGTGTGATATATGGCTGAATTATCCCCCATGATGCGACAGTATATGGAGATAAAAGAGCAAAACCAAGACTGCATTATCTTTTACCGTTTGGGTGACTTTTATGAAATGTTCTTTGACGATGCCGTAAAGGGCAGTGAAGAGCTTGAACTCACCCTCACCGGCAGAGATTGCGGTCTTGAGCAGCGCGCCCCAATGTGTGGCGTACCTTATCACAGTAGTGAAGGCTATATCTCACGTCTTGTGGAAAAGGGTTATAAGGTTGCTATCTGCGAGCAGGTAGAGGACCCTGCCACCGCTAAAGGAATTGTTAAGCGTGATATAGTACGCATCGTCACCCCCGGCACCGTAATTGAGAGCGAAATGCTTGACGAAGCCCGCAACAACTATCTTGCGGCGGCTTTTGAGCGTGACGGCAAAATTGGTTTGTGCTTTGCCGACGCTTCTACGGGCGAAGCTAATATAACCGAACTTGTCGGTGACGATTTATATGCACAACTTCAAAATGAGATTTTGCGTTATTCGCCTAGCGAAATAATTATAACAGCCACCCTTAGGGATAAAATATCCGACTTTTTACAAGAAAAGATAACAGCCCCCGTAACCGTTCGTGATGACAGTCAGTTTGATACTGCTATTAATGAGTCTTTAGTATGTCAAAATTTTGGTGTGATTAGTGTAGAAAATGTGGGATTACAAAGCGATAGTGTAGCCGCCGGTGTAATCGGTGCGGTAATTTACTATCTGCAAGAAAACGGCAAAAGCGGTACTATTGCCATAAAAAACATTAATCTATATACAACCTCACAGTTTATGCAGCTTGATTTTACCGCCGTTCGCAATCTGGAATTGAGCGAGACCATGCGTACAAAATCAAAACGCGGCTCTTTGCTTTGGGTGCTTGATAAAACCAAAACTGCTATGGGTAAGCGACTTATGCGCTCGTTTGTGTTACAGCCGCTTTGTTCCATACCGGAAATCACCCTTCGCCAAAATGCGGTAGAAGAGTTGTCAGGTGATACTGTTATGCGCTGTGAGGCGCAGGAATATATGAGCGGCATACGCGATATTGAGCGTATGATGACCAAAATTGTTTACGGCACCGCTACTGCCAAAGAGCTTTTAGGTCTATCGGCTACGGCTCACCGCTTTCCTTATATAAAACAACTCTTGGCATCTGCCAATTGCAAAATGCTTAAAACAATCTACAATCAAATTGACACGCTTGACGATATTGTAGAGCTTATTGATGCTGCTATTAGTGAGGATGCACCCGCAACAGTGCGTGAGGGCAAAATTATAAAGCGTGGCTTTAATCCTCAGGTTGATGAGCTTCGCGATGCCTTAGACGGCGGCACATCAAGCCTTGCCGACATAGAAGCACGTGAGCGCGAGCGTACAGGTATTAAAAATTTACGTGTTCGTTATAACAAGGTGTTTGGTTATTATATCGAGGTTACCAATTCCTTCCTTGACAAGGTGCCCGATGACTATGTTCGCAAACAAACACTTACCAACTGTGAACGCTTTATAACCGACGAGCTTAAAAAGCTTGAAAATCTATTGCTTACAGCCAAGGATAGGGCTTTTCAGTTAGAATATGAAATATTCAACCAAATTCGTGAAACGGTGGCTTCTGCTGCTACACGTGTTCGCACAACCGCCTCGGCTATTGCACGACTTGATGTTATGTGTTCGCTATCAAGCGTAGCACTTGAAAACAACTATTGCCGTCCGCTTATAAACAACAGCGGCGTAATCAGCATAAAGGGTGGCAGGCACCCCGTGGTTGAAAAGTTGCTGAAAACTCCCTTTGTTTCTAATGATACATATCTTGATTTGTCCTCCGACCGTTGCGCTATTATTACCGGTCCTAATATGGCGGGTAAATCAACCTATATGCGTCAGGTTGCCATCATAACCCTTATGGCGCAGATGGGTTCATTTGTGCCGGCACAAATGGCAGAGATTGGTGTATGTGATGCTATCTTTACTCGTGTTGGTGCATCAGATGATTTGGCAAGCGGTCAGTCTACATTTATGGTCGAAATGAATGAGATGGCGCATATTCTTAAAAACGCCACTAAAAACAGTCTGCTCATTATCGACGAAATCGGTCGTGGTACCTCTACCTTTGACGGTATGTCAATAGCACGTGCCGTGCTCGAATTTGTCGCAGATAAAAAGCGTCTTGGTGCTAAAAGTCTTTTTGCTACCCATTATCACGAACTCACTGAAATGGAAAATGAACTTGACGGTATCAAAAATTACAATATAGCCGTTAAAAAACGCGGTGACGACATTATCTTTTTGCGCCGCATAGTCAGGGGCGGTGCCGATGACAGTTACGGTATCGAGGTTGCAAAGCTGGGCGGTATACCCGACTCGGTAATTAAGCGTGCCAAGCAAATACTTAAACAAACACTTGAAAGCGGTATTGTAACCTATAAAACCGTTGATAATACGAGTGACCAAATTTCTATGGAGATGCAGGGTGCTACCGAAATTTTACGTGAGCTTCAAGCAATTGACGTAAATACACTTACCCCCATAGAGGCTATGGGCGTGCTATTTGATATAGCTAACAAAGCCAAAACAATTTAATTTTAATTTATTATTAAAGTGAGGTGACAAAAATGCCTAAAATTAATGTTTTACCAAAATCCATTGCCGAGCTTATAGCGGCAGGCGAGGTAGTAGAGCGGCCGGCTTCTATTGTAAAGGAAGCAATTGAAAATTCAATTGATGCAGGTGCTACACATATTACCGTCGAAATTCAACACGGTGGTATTACCTATATCCGTATTGCCGATAATGGCTGCGGTATAGCATCGGACGATGTGCCAAAGGCGTTTTTGCGCCATGCCACCAGTAAAATAGAAAAAGCGGTTGATTTAGACCAAATAACTACACTCGGCTTTCGCGGTGAGGCACTTGCTGCTACAAGTGCGGTATCTCGTGTAGAGTTGTTCACCAAAACCGCAACAGAGGATTTTGGTACTCACTATAAAATTGAGGGTGGGGTAGAGGTTTTAAATGAAGAGGTTGGCTGTCCTGACGGCACCACACTTATAGTACGTGACCTTTTTTATAACACGCCCGCCCGTATGAAATTTTTGAAAAAAGATGTGTCCGAGGGCACAACTGTGGCTGCGGTCGTAGAGCGTCAAGCATTATCACACCCCGAAATTTCCTTTAAGCTTATCCGTGACGGCAAACAGACTCTTAATACTTCGGGTGATGGCAAGCTAAGTTCTGCGGCATACAGCGTTTTAGGTCGTGAAATTTCAAATACCTTAATACCGGTGGATTTAACCCTTGACGGTATAAAGGTGACAGGACTTGTTTGCAAGCCGGTACATTGCCGTGCTTCACGTGCCTATCAATTTACCTTTTTAAACGGTCGTTATGTTCAGTCCGGTACAGTAACGGCAGCCACCGAGCAGGCTTATAAAAACAGCGCTATGGTGGGCAAGTTCCCCGTATTTGTATTGTGTGTGGGTGTACCGTATGAAACGGTAGATGTTAACGTTCACCCTGCAAAAACACAGGTGCGTTTTTCTGACGAAAAACGTGTTTTTACCGCCGTTTACAATGCTGTGAAAAATGCAATTTTGTCGGGTGATACAAGACCTCAAATAAACATTGCCCCACCTAAAAAGGATACATTTTTACATATGACTGCCGAGCAATATCGTCAAACTGCAGTAAATTTGCCTGTTCAAGAAAAACAAGATACGGCAAAGGTGACACAAGAGGTTATACCGCCATCAAAGCCCGAGCCAACACGGCTTGAGTCAGATAAAAAGCCCTTCTTTTTACGTGATGAATTTAAACCCAACATTCCTCCCAAAAAGAATGTTTTAATAACAAGAGAAGAGCCTACGGAAAACACGGTAGTTGCAAATAGTGAAATCAAGCCTCAATCAGAGGAAAAAGAATACTCACCTAAAGACGAAATCAAGCTTATAGGCGAAGCCTTTAATACATATATCGTGGCTCAAAAGGGAAACAGCATTTATCTTGTGGATAAACACGCCGCTCATGAACGTATACTTTTTAACCAACTCAAAGCCACACATAAAATTGAAGTACAGGATTTGCTTTTTCCTATCACGGTAAAGCTGATTGGTGACGAGTATAATGCCGTTATAAATAATATTTCGCTTCTTGAAAAGTCAGGCTTTGACCTTGACGATTTTGGTAATGAATCGGTGGTTGTGCGTGCAATTCCTGCAATGTTAAATAGCGAAGATACCGAAAGCATTATAACCGAAGTGGCACATAGTCTTGCACAAAAGGGCAGTGTAGAACTTGAACGCATTGATGATATACTCCATTCGGTTGCCTGTAAGTCAGCGATAAAGGCAGGATATATCACATCTAACATTGAAAAGCTTAATCTTGCCATAAGGGTTTTAGGTGACGACGACATTATGTACTGCCCACATGGCAGACCGGTTGCCTTTGAAATAAAACAAAGTAGCCTAGAAAAATATTTTGGAAGAATACAGTAATGAAACAAAAGATAATTTGTGTGGTGGGACCTACTGCATCGGGCAAAACACGACTTGGTGTCGAGCTTTGTAAGGCTATAGACGGTGAGGTTGTATCGGCAGACTCTATGCAGATATATCGTGATATGCATATCGCCTCTGCCGCACCCGACCAATCAGAAATGCAGGGCATACCGCATCATTTGGTAGAATTTTTGCCCTATGGCAGCCATTTTACCGTGGCGGATTATGTAAAGACAGCCAGAGAAAAAATTGACGGTATACTCTCTCGCGGCAAGACACCTGTTATAGTAGGTGGCACAGGGCTTTATATAAATTCACTTGTAAATAACGTTGAGTTTATCGATACTGAAACCGATTTTAAGTTGCGAGAAAGCATCACAGCTGAATTTGAAACGGTGGGCGGTGCCGAAATGCTAAACCGCTTGCGACAGCTCGACCCCGACACTGCTGCTAAGCTGCATGAAAATGATAAACGACGTATAATACGTGCTTTTGAAATATACAAAAGCACGGGTCACACCAAAAGCTTTAATGACAAACAGTCGCTAATGAACGACTCGCCCTATAAGGCGTGTACGATAGGTATAACCTACCGTGATCGCGAATTGTTATACGACCGAATAAACAAGCGTGTGGATATAATGCTTACAAACGGGCTTTTAGAAGAAGCAAAAACTGCTTTTTTAAAAAAATTGGGTGGCGGAGCCATTCAGGCAATAGGACATAAAGAATTTTTTGACTATTTTAAAGGTGAAATTACACTTGATGAAGCAATAGAAAATTTAAAGCGTTCAACCCGCCGTTATGCCAAACGTCAGCTTACTTGGTTTAACAAAAGCGATAAAATCAATTGGATATATGCCGACGATACCGATAATGTGGTGGCAAAGGCAATAGAAACAGCAGAAAGGAATGAAAATTATGCGTGAACATAAGGCTTTAAAAACAGTGCTTTGCATTATCGCCATTGTGTTTATAGTGCATCAGCTTTATTCCTCTGTTTACAAACCTATAACCACCGTAACTGCCGAAAACTACACCGCAGTAGATGGTTACAATATTAATGCCGTAATTATACGTGAAGAAAAATTAATCACTTCTAACACATCGGGTGCATTACATTTTGTTTTGTCTGACGGTGAACGCGTAGCCAAAGATGGCACCATTGCCAATATTTATTCAAATGCAGATGCCTCTGTTACGGTTAGCCGTATAGCGCAGTTAGATGAGCGTATAGCCGATATGGAGCAAATACACGGCTATAACGATGTTGAGGCTGCTGATATAGGGCTTATAAACAATAAGGTTAATAACTCGCTTAATGTAATGATGCGCGGTATAGCGTCGGGCAACTTTTCATCCGTTGCTGACGATGCTGCTGACCTGCTTACCGACATAAGCCGCAGACAAATGGTAACGGGTGAGCAAACCGATTTTTCGGCACAGATAAACGAATTAAAGACAGAACGTGACAGTCTCAATGCTTCCTTACCCCAGCCTATAGGCAGCATCACTGCACAACAGTCGGGATATTATGTATCAAATGTTGACGGATATGAAAACACATTAAAATGTGATGATATAGAAAAAATCACTCCCGAATATCTTGACAAATTAACAACCGATTCTGTATCAATCGATACAATTGGTAAAATTGTTTCGGGTTATACATGGTATATTGCCGCTAAGGTAGATTTAAACGAATCGGTAAAATATAAAGTCGGCGACCGACTTACACTAAAAACAGCATTAAAATCAAGCCCTGAGCTTGATGTAACGGTAGAAAAAATCAACACATCTAAAAATGACAGCGTTGCAGTATTGGTTTTTTCCTGCCAACAGATGAATAGCGAATTAGCCACCATAAGAAAAGGCGGTATGACAATAATAAAAAATACCTACGAGGGATTAAAAATCCCGACAAAAGCCTTGCGTTTTCAAGATGAAAAAACAGGTGTATTTGTGCGTTCGGGTACCACACTTAAATTTGTGGGTGTAAAGGTTCTTTATCGCACCGATGAATACATCATTTGTGAACAACAGGTAAGTGATGATACTGTACTGCGATTGTATGACGATGTTGTAGTAAAGGGGAGACAACTCTATGACGGAAAAGTCGTTGACTGAAGCTTTTGATAAAAAATATAAAACCATAACCCAAAACATTGCAGCTGCTGCACAAAAGGCGGGTAAAAGCTATGAGGATATTATACTGCTCGCCGCTACCAAAACGGTCGATGTTGACATTATAAACCATGCAATAAATTCGGGTATAGATTATATTGGTGAAAACCGAGTGCAGGAATTTTTATCCAAATATGAAAGCTATGCACCGGTGCACAAGCATTTTATAGGACATCTACAAACCAATAAGGTAAAGGATATAATCGACAAGGTTGAGCTTATACATTCTGTGCATTCTTATAAGCTTGCACTTGAAATTTCAAAACAGGCAGTTAAGAAAAATCTAACCGCTAACATTTTGCTTGAGGTCAATATAGGTAACGAGTCAAGCAAGTCGGGTTTTTTGTATCAAGAGGTAGAGGATATGGTTCAAAAAATAGCGCAGCTTGAGGGTATCAAGATTAAAGGCCTTATGGCAATTCCTCCCATTTGTGAAAATGCGCAGCAAAACAGACCATATTTTGCAAAAATGAAAAAACTGTTTATTGACATTGCTGCTAAAAAAATAGATAATAGTAGTATGGATATTTTATCTATGGGTATGTCTGACGATTATGAGGTGGCAATCAGTGAGGGTGCCAATATGGTGCGCATAGGTTCATCTTTGTTTGGCAGACGAAATTATAACATTTAAAAATTAATTTGTATAAAGGAAGTGCAATTATGAGTTTATGGGATAAAATTAAGGACATTATGGTAATTCCCGAAGAAGACGATTATGACGTAGAGGCTGACGAAACACCGGCTCCACGTGCTACTCGTGAAAGAGCCGAGGAACCGACTCCGGTAAAAAAAGAAAGTCCTGCAAGATTAATAAAGTCAAAAACCATCAGCTATAATCAGCAGGGTGCTTTGCAGGTTGTTTTGGTAAAGCCTGACCGTTTTGATGAGGTTACTACCATTGCCGACCACCTTAATGACGGTAAAACCGTAGTACTCAATCTTGAAGAAAGCACCAAAGACACCAGTCGCAGAATAGTTGACTTTTTAAGCGGTGTTGCATACGCCAACGGCGGCAATATGCGTAAGGTTGCAAAAAACACATTTATCATCGTAGCTCGCGGTGTTGATGTTATGGGTGAATTACTACCCGAAGAATTTGAGGACGGTAAAATCTATTTTTAATGGATATCAAGCTTTTACCCGCAAGGGTTAGTGATTTAAGTCAATTGTGCCAAAAAACATCAATGCTCAAGTTTTTGGGTTTTTTGACTCCAACCGAAGCTACTATTGCGGTTAAGGCTTTAAAAAGCACCGACCAATATAGGCTTTTTGGCGGGTTTGATGCCGCCGAACGAACGGTGCTGTGCTTTATGCCCGATTGGTGTGATGAGCCGCAATTTCCGATAACGGCTATAAGCTTCAGTTACCGAAACTGCGATAGCCTGTCGCATCGTGATTTTTTAGGTGCATTGATGGCTTTAGGATTAAATCGTGAAACTGTTGGAGATATACTTGTTGAAGAGGGCAGAGCCGTTGCTTTTGTGCTTAGTGATGTCGCCGATTTTATAGTATCTCAAATAACAAAGATTGGGTCGGTTGGTGTAAGTGTTCAAAAAGGCTACACAGAGCCACTGCCCAACATTGGCAGTATAGAAACACTGTCCACCACGGTGGCATCTTTGCGAATAGACTGTGTTGTGTCGTCACTTTGCGGACTTTCGCGCATGGTTGCAAGCAATACCATTGCCGACGGCAAGGTTGCGGTTAATTCGATAAGTGTTTTAAAGTCAACCGTAACGGTGGGTAAAGATGATATTATTACAATCAGACAAAAGGGCAGATTTAAAATCACATCTTGTGATGAATACTCAAAAAAAGGCAGAATTATTTTAAAATATAATAAATACATATAATCAGATATTTATAGGAGGATATTTTTATGTTAAATGCAAACGAAATCAGAAACGCTCGTTTTTCAAAGGCTATGGGCGGCTACAAACAAGAAGAGGTTGACGTTTTGCTCGACAAGGTCGAAGCCGATTATGAGCAGTTTGAACGCACCTTGCGTGAGCTTAACGGTAAAATCGAGCAGTTAAGCAGTGAGTTAGAGGATGCAAAAAATTCGCAGGGCAACATACAAAATATTCTTGTAAGTGCACAAAAATTTGCTGATCAAATAGTTGAAGAGGCCAAGGCAAAAAGCGCCGATATTATAGCCTCCGCACAAGAAAATATTGAAAAAATTACCGAACAAGAAAAAGAACTTACAACAGCCTTTGACAAAAAAGCAGGCGAACGCAAAAATGCATATAAAAATGATCTTGATAAAATCATAGCAGATGCTACTAAAAAACAAGAGAAAATTGAAAAGGCAACACAGGATTGTGTTGACCGTCAACAACTTTTGTTTAACAAAATGAAGACCGAGGTTGCTGAATTTAAGGCAGAAATAACTGCAAGATATAAAGAACATCTCGAACTTCTTTCAAAAATCCCCGACACGGTACCCAATGACCCTGTTGAGACCGCAAAGGCGGTTGAGCTTGCGTTTGATACTATGCCCACTGTAGAGGAATACACCGAAAATCCTGAGGCTTTTAATTTGGACAATGCTCAAAAAGAAAATATAGAACCTAATGAATCCACAGAGCCGGAGGAGCCCAACGAACCTGCAGAACCCGAAGAGCCTGCAGAAAGATTGATTAAGTCAGCATCAACGGGTTTTGTCATCAATGCCGACGGATTTGAACTGGACGACGAAGAGTAAGATTTTTAGGAGTGAACAACATTGGTATCATATATTTTGGCGGCAATAACCGGTGCGCTTGTACTCGGTCTTGACCAATTTACCAAGTATTATATTTCCAATAATTTTGAAATGGCAAAGTCTTATGATTTTTTACCGGGACTTTTAGATATAACATATATTCATAATGACGGTGGTGCTTGGGGTCTGCTTGGTGGTTACACTTGGGTATTGCTGTCTATTACCATTGTTATTATGCTGGTTTGCATTACATTGTTGCTTAAAATGGGGCTTAAAGATAAGCTGATGTTTTGGGCGTTAATGCTTATTTTATTCGGCGGTATCGGTAATATGATTGACCGAATTTTCCGTGGTGGCAATGTCATCGACTTTTTGCATTTCGAGTTTTGGCCCACATTCCCCGTATTTAATGTTGCAGACTGTGCCATTGTTATAGGTGCGGGTCTTATGCTGCTTTACTTCTTTAAGGGTATGATAGACGAAAGCCGCCAAAAACGCGAAGCAGTACAGGCAGCATTAGCCGAAAATACTAAAGAAAATGAAAACAATTAACTGTATCTATGACGACGGCGAAAGCCGCCGTCTTGATGTGTATATAGCACAAATAGCAGAGGTTACCCGTTCATATGCGGCAACGCTTATTGCCGACGGCTGTGTATTGGTAAATCGAAAACCTGCTTCAAAAAACACCAAATTAAAGCTTGGCGATATTATAGATGTTATAATACCCGATGCGGTAGAATACACCGCCCAGCCTGAAAATATACCTTTAGACATTGTTTATGAGGACGATGACCTGTTGGTTGTCAACAAACCAAAGGATATGGTGGTGCATCCGGCGGCGGGCAATTACAGCGGCACGCTTGTTAATGCAATACTTTATCATTGCGGCGACAGTCTTTCGGGCATTAACGGCGTTATGCGACCCGGCATTTTACACCGTATTGATAAAAATACAAGCGGACTGTTACTTGTTGCCAAAAATGACAATGCTCATTTAAGCCTTGCCGAACAAATAAAGGAACATTCGCTCACCCGTGAATATGAGGCTGTAGTATACGGCAATTTAAAAAATGATAACGGCACAGTTGATGCCCCAATTGCACGGCATCCGATAAAGCGCAAACAAATGGCAATTGTGGCAGACGGCAGAAATGCTGTTACCCACTACACAGTTTTAGAGCGATTTGGCGAATTTACTCACGTAAGATTGCGACTTGAAACAGGGCGCACACATCAAATTCGCGTGCATATGGCGTCACTTGGGCACCCCGTTGCAGGTGATGATGTTTACGGAGCTAAAAGGGTAATAACAAAATTAGGCGGTCAGTGCCTGCATGCACGAAAAATCGGATTTATTCACCCAAAAAGTCACGAATATATGGAATTTACAAGCGATTTACCCGATTATTTTACAAAGTTTTTAAAGGAGTGCCGTAATGGGTCTTTTTGACGGATGTTTACTTGCGTGCGATATAGACGGCACGCTGTTGCTTAGTGACTATTTGCCGCAATGCAATTTAGATAAAATCAAATATTTTGTAAGTGAGGGTGGGGCGTTTTCGCTTGCCACCGGCAGAACTGCAGGTGCTATCTCTACCGTTACAAGCCGTATACCGAATATTGCCCCATCAATTGTCGCAAACGGCAGTATGATATACGATATTCAAAACGATAAAGCGCTGTATGAGATTTTTTTGCCCGACGAGGATAAATGTATTGTAAAGGCGGTGCTTGATAGCTGTAAAACGGTCGGTATAGAAATACATAGCGGCAAACAGGTTTTGGTAGTAAATCAAAACCAAGAAACAATTGATCACGAAAATTATGAAAATCTTACAGCATTAACGCTTGATTATGAGGCGGCTTTGGGTTATAATTGGAACAAGGTGCTTTATCTTTTTTCTAATCAAGATGAGGCAAATAATGTTAAACAAATAATTTCTAACATTAAACACAACTCGCAATTTATTGATACCTCTGCTGTAATTGACGGCAGGCGAAGGTATTATTATGAGCATGTGCCAAAAAATATATCAAAGGCAAGCTCACTTAAATTGCTTTGTGAAATTCTAAACATTAAAAAAGGCTGTTGCTTTTCAATAGGCGACTATTATAACGACCTTGAAATGATAGCCACAGCCGATGTGGGCGCAGCACTTGTTGACTCGCCTGACGCAGTTAAAGCGGCAGCCACAACAGTAGTATGTGAAGCAAAAAACGGTGCAGTAGCCGATTTTATAGATTATCTTACCGAAAGGAAAAATAAAAATGGATTCAAACTTTAAAAAACAATTAGAAGAAACTGCCTGCAAGGTGCGCATAGGCATCATTGAGGGCGTTCATGCTGCTAAATCGGGTCATCCGGGCGGCTCACTCTCTATTGCAGAAATTCTTACATATCTTTATTTTAAAGAGATGAATATCGACCCTCAAAATCCAAAGGATTCAAAACGTGACCGTTTTGTGCTATCTAAGGGTCATGCGGCTCCGGCACTATATGCCACACTTGCACAACGTGGATATTTTTCACCCGATGAATTGTTGCATCTTCGTCACATCGGCTATATGCTTCAGGGTCACCCCGATATGAAGAATATCCCCGGTGTTGATATGTCTACAGGCTCTCTCGGTCAAGGTATTTCTGCTGCTGTTGGTATGGCACTTTCGTCAAAGCACTTTGGTGACAATTTTAATGTTTACACCATACTTGGTGACGGCGAGATAGAAGAAGGTCAGGTTTGGGAGGCTGCTATGTTTGCAGCAAACAAGGGTCTTGATAATCTTACTGCATTTATCGACCTTAACAATTTGCAGATTGACGGTACTATTGACGAGGTTAATAGTGCCAAGCCGGTTGATAAAAAGTTTGAGGCATTTGGTTGGCATACAATTACCATAAACGGTAATGATTTTGACCAGATTGAGGCAGCTTTAGCCGAGGCCAAAACTGTTGACAAGCCCGTTGCAATTATCGCCGAAACCATAAAGGGTAAGGGCGTGTCTTATATGGAAAACGCCGTTAACTGGCACGGTGCCGCACCAAATGATGAGCTTTATGAGGTCGCAATGACCGAACTGCGCGAAGCTCTTGCGGCATTTAACTAAGGAGGATTATCATTATGTCAGAAGTTAAAACAGTAGCTACTCGCGTAGGCTTTGGTGAAGCTTTGGTGGAGTTAGGCGCCGAGCGCGACGATTTTATAGTAATGGATGCCGACCTTGCGGCGGCTACACAAACAGGTAAATTTAAGGCAGCATATCCCGACAGATTTTACAACTGCGGTATAGCCGAACAAAATATGATGAGCATTGCAGCAGGTATTGCCGCTACCGGCAAAAAGGTGGTTGTAAGCTCGTTTGCAATGTTTGCGGCAGGCCGTGCTTTTGAGCAGGTTCGCAATTCAATCGGTTATCCTCACCTTAATGTTATTATCGGTGCAACACATGCAGGCATTTCGGTTGGTGAAGACGGTGCAACACATCAATGTAATGAGGATATCGCACTTATGCGCACAATCCCCGGTATGACAATCATTAACCCCGCCGATACGGTAGAGGCTAAAAAGGCAGTTGTTGCTGCATTCGAGTGTGACGGTCCCGTTTATATGCGATTTGGCAGACTTGCAGTACCGGTAGTATTTGACGATGATTACACCTTTGAAATCGGTAAGGGTGTCGAGCTTCGTGACGGCAATGAGGTTACAATCATTGCTACCGGTCTTATGGTTAAAGAAGCGCTTGAAGCTTATGACCTACTTAAAGCCGAGGGCATTAATGCTCGCGTTATCAATATGGCAACAATTAAGCCGCTTGACCGTGATATCGTGTTAAAGGCTGCCGCCGAGACAGGTGCTATTGTCACCGCAGAGGAGCATTCGGTTATAGGCGGACTTGGTTCTGCTGTTAGCGAGGTTGTTTGTGAAACCAACCCCGTACCGGTTGTAAAGCTTGGCGTTTATGACGAATTCGGTCATTCGGGTCCTGCAGTTAAACTGCTTGATGAATTTGGGCTTCGTGCTGTTAACATTGTGGAAAAAGCAAAGCAAGCTATTGCACTTAAAAACAAATAATTTAAAAATCACTGCATAATTTAATTGTGCAGTGATTTTTTATATCAATATTTGTAAAACAACAATTCCAAACACGCAGGGTATACCCAGCGTTCCGCTACCCACAGCTGTCCACCAATTAAGCGGTACTGCAACCCCTGTAAATTTTTGTGTAAGATTTATAATTGCTATCACGGCAAAGCTTAAAACGGCATTTAAAAATATTGATTTAAACATCCTATGGCTTTTTATATGTAAAATAAGCAACACAAATGCGCAAACCGATAACCAAACTACTGCTAAAATTCCAAGAACTTTCATTTTAAATTTACACCTCAAATAAATATATGATATAAAATGTATTTGTATGTCAAAAATTTTGTTAAAAATACATTGTTAAATTTTTATTTATTATAGACTTTTTGTGCAGTTTGTGGTAAAATTTCATTAAAATGGGTAGAAAGTTGAAAATCTTTATGAAAATAGATAAAACTGTTATAAAAGAAACCGAATATATCGCTGTATTTGTTGCATTATTTTCGGTTATAATGCAGGCGGTGTTTTTATGCTTGGGGTATTGGCAATATACCGTGCTTCTAGGTAATATTTGGGGTATAATAATAGCTATAGGTAATTTTTTTGTTATGGGGCTGTTTGTTCAAAAAGCGGTTACCCAATCTGAGGAAGAGGCTCGCAAAACCGTAAAAACATCTCAAGCGGTGCGTTTTGCTGCTTTGATTTTACTTTTGGTTATTGGTTTAATAATACCTGTCTTTAACTCTATTTCGGTTGTATTACCGCTTGCTTTTCCAAGCCTTGCAATCTATCTCAGACCGTTGTTTGACAAAAATAAAAAATAAAAATTATCAATTAATAAAAGGTGGTGAGTGTTAATTGACTAAATCAAAGACTGATAAAAAATTTTTAGCGGTCGATATATTTTATCTTGTAATGGCGGCGTTGCCTATCGTTTGCGGTATGGTAATTAAAATCTTAACGGCAACTCCATCAAACGGTATTGAAATTACGGGTGCGCGTATCTATTTTACAATACCTATGCCGCTACAAGATTTACCCATTACCGAATCACAAATTAATTCTTGGTTGGTTATGATTACGCTTTTATTTCTGTGCTTGTATTTTACGCATGGGTTATCGGTAAAAGCAAAATTAAAACGTCAGCTTATTGCCGAGTGGATAGTAAAACAAACACAAAGCTTGGTAGACACCAATATGGGTGACTTTTTTAAAGGATATGCACCGTTTATAGGTGCAATTATGGGTCTTTCGGCACTTTCTAGCCTTTTAGCACTTTTTGGCATTTATTCTCCTACATCTGATATAAATGTTGTAGGCGGTTGGGCAATACTTACCTTTATACTAATAACCTATTATAAACTAAAGGGTGGCGTATTTAATTATTTAAAGGGCTTTACCGAGCCAATCTTTGTTATGACGCCGCTTAATATTATAGGTGAGGTTGCAACACCCGTTTCAATGGCGTTCCGTCATTACGGCAATGTGCTGTCAGGCTCGGTTATTGCGGTGCTTATCGCCACGGCGTTGGGCGGTCTTTCAAAACTGTTGCTTGGTTGGCTGCCGGGTTTTTTGGGCGAAATACCCTTTTTACAAATAGGTCTACCGGCAATACTTTCTATATATTTTGACCTTTTTAGCAGCTGTATGCAGGCATTTGTTTTTGCAATGCTTACCATGCTTAACATTTCGGGAGCTTTCCCACAGGATCTTTATGAAAAACGAATGCTTAAAAAGCGTTCTAAACAAAATAAAAAACAAAAAATTAATTAATTTTCGGAGGTATATTTTATGGAACTCGCAATTGGTCTAATTTTAGCAGGATGTGCAATAGGTGCCGGCGCTGCAATGATAGCAGGTATAGGCCCCGGTATCGGTGAAGGCAATGCTGTTGGTAAGGCTTGTGAAGCTATCGGTCGTCAGCCCGAATGTAAAGGCTCGGTAACCTCTACCATGATAATGGGTTGCGCCATTGCCGAAACCACAGGTATTTATGCACTTATTATTGCAATATTGCTCATATTTGTTGCACCTAATATGTTTGTAAATATTTTGCTCAACGCAGTAAAATAATTATTGGAGAGTAGAAACTAATGCAAACGTTGGATATTATATCTGTCAATCTTTGGCAAATACTAATCTCTCTTGCTAATTTGTTGATATTGTTTTTGCTGTTTAAAAAGTTTTTGTATAAGCCGGTTAATAATATGCTGCAAAAACGTCGTGAAGAAATTGACGGCGAGTATACAGCTGCCCAAGATGCAAATGCGGCGGCACAGTCGGCAAAGGCAGAGCTTGAAGACCGCCTTGCAAATGCAAAAGCAGAGGCTGAAGGCATAGTAAAGGAGGCGGCAGATGCGGCTTCTATTCGCGGTGACAAGATTATCGCAGACGCCAAAGCACAGGCAGAGGGTATTATAAAGCAGGCGGAGTCTGCTGCCGAGCTTACTGCAAAACGGGCACAGGATGATATTAAAACACAAATTGTTGACATATCTACCGCTATAAGTGAAAAGATGTTAGAGCGTGAAATCAATGCCGATGACCACAAGGCACTCATAGATTCGGTAATCTTTAAAATAGGTGATGACAATGACAGCAACATCTAATAATTTTGCCGAAGCTTTATTTATGCTGGCAAGCGAAGAAAACGCTATTGATATCTTTTATACCGATTTAAAACTGGCTAATGATGCCATTACTCAAAATCCCGAATACATCGAGCTTTTAGCAGCACCCAGCATATCAAAAGCGCACAGAAAAAGCAGTATTAATACGGTGTTTGGTGCTAATGTTTGTGAGCATATTTTGTCTTTTTTGTGTATTTTATGTGAAAAGGGTAAAATTGCCGAGCTGCCAATTATTTTTACAGAGTATGAAAAACTGCGTGAGTGGGCAAGCAATACTGCCGAAGCGGTAGTAGTAAGTGCGGTTGCGCTTAGTGAGCAACAAATGCAAAATCTTATTAAAGCACTGCAAAAGCGAACAGGCAAAAGGATAAATTTAAAAACAGTTATTGATAAATCTGTTTTAGGTGGTCTTACGGTAACACTTGACGGTGAGGTAATCGACGGCAGTGTTAAGACAAATCTAAAACGCGTAAGGGAAGTGATTAGCTAATGAGTGACAAACAACAAGAAATAAGCTATATCATTAAAAAACAGATAAAAAATTATCGTTCCAGTATTGAAATGAAAGAAACCGGCAGGGTTATACTTGTCGGTGACGGTATCGCACGTGTATATGGCCTTACAGGTTGTATGGCAAATGAGCTGTTAGAGTTTGAAGACGGCTCGGCGGGTCTTGCACAAAACCTTGAGGAGGACACCGTTTCGGTTGCCGTGCTTTCAGACGATAACAATATCCGTGAGGGTACTGTTGTAAAGCGTACCGGCAAGGTGTTGTCGGTGCCGGTGGGTGAAAAAATGCTTGGCCGTGTTGTTAACGCTTTGGGCGAGGCAATCGACGGCAAGGGCGATATAGAGCCTGATGCCTATTATCCTATCGAGGCAGAGGCACCCGGTATAATTGAGCGCCAAAGCGTATCGGTGCCGCTTCAAACCGGTATTAAGGCTATTGACAGTATGATACCCATTGGTCGCGGTCAGCGTGAACTTATTATCGGTGACCGTCAAACCGGTAAAACCGAGATTGCCATTGATACCATAATAAACCAAAAAAACACCGATGTTATCTGTATCTATGTAGCCATAGGTCAAAAAAATACATCGGTTGTAAACCTTGTAAATACACTTACCCGTGCAGGTGCTATGGATTACACTATTGTTGTATCGGCTTCTGCTAGTGAAAGTGCACCGCTTCAGTATATAGCCCCATATTCGGGCTGTGCTATGGCTGAATATTTTAGAGCACAGGGCAAAGATGTTTTAATAATTTATGACGATTTAAGCAAGCACGCCGTGGCTTACCGTGCGCTGTCATTGCTTATTCGCCGTCCACCCGGCCGTGAGGCATACCCCGGTGATGTATTCTATCTGCATTCACGCCTCTTGGAACGTGCAGCGTGTGTAGCACCCGAATACGGCGGCGGCTCAATTACGGCTCTACCCATTATCGAAACCCAAGCGGGTGACGTTTCGGCGTATATTCCCACCAACGTAATATCAATTACCGACGGGCAAATATTCCTCGAGACCGAGCTTTTTCATTCGGGTATTATGCCGGCTATAAACCCCGGTATATCGGTTAGCCGTGTTGGCGGTTCGGCACAAAAGAAATCTATGAAAAAGGTTTCGGGCGAATTAAAGCTTTTATATTCACAATACCGTGAGCTTCAGTCATTTGCACAGTTTGGCTCTGACCTTGATGCCGACACCAAGGCGCGATTGGCTTTGGGTGAGCGTATAGTTGAGGTGCTAAAGCAAAACCGCAACAGCCCCGTATCGGTAGGCTGTCAGGTGGCTATAATCTACGCCGTTACAAAGGGCTTTTTAAACGGTATACCTGTAAAGGATGTTCACGCTTTTGAAACCCGTTTGTTTGAAAAGCTAACCAATCAAAAGCCCGATTTACTGCAGCGCTTTGAAGAGGGCTATTTTGAAACAGAGGACGAACAAAGCCTTATTGATACACTTAAAGAAATGACGAGGTGAGGGTAAATGTCTGCCAATACCAAAGCATTAAAAATACGTATCAAAAGTGTTGATTCTACACTGCATTTAACCAAGGCAATGGGTCTTGTGGCATCATCTAAAATGCGCAGGGCAAATCTAGCTATGGCTGCCTCTCGTGAATACGAGTCGGCGCTGCATTCTTTGTTGGATTTGCTTACCTCTGCCCCCGAGTGTGCCAAAAGTCCCTATATGAGGTCTACCAATGGTGGTAAAACAAGGTTAATAGTTATCGCAGGTGACCGCGGACTCGCCGGCGGATATAACGCCAATGTTTTTCGCACGGTGCGAGATTTTGGCGATGCCGATATTATACCCATAGGCAAGCGTGCTTGTGATAAATATAAATCGCCCTTTATATCAAGTGAAAAGTTTTTATCAAGCGATGCATATATGCTTGCAAAAGATTTATGCGGTCAGTTTGTAAACGGTGAATTTGACCGTCTTGGCATTGTGACTACAAATTATATTTCTATGATGACGCAAGAGCCTGAAATCAAATGGGTTTTACCGCTTGAAAAGGGCGAAAACACCAAAAGCAATTCAGCAATATTTGAGCCTGACCAAGAAACGATACTTGAAACGGCTGTACTTGAATATGTTTCAGGGTTAATTACCGCCTGTGTTCGTGAAAGCTTTGCAAGCGAGGTTGCCGCACGTCGTATGGCTATGGATTCTGCGGGCAAAAATGCACAGCAGATGATTGACGAATTAAGTCTTGAGTACAACCGTGCAAGACAAAGCGCTATAACTCAAGAGATAACCGAGATTGTAGCAGGCTCTTAACAATGCATAATGCACAATGCATAATTATGGTGTGCTTCGCACGAATACAGGGGATTATAAATATGTATGATAACGATAATGTAATTGCCACTAAGAGCAGAAATTTTGCAATCCGTACAATTAAGTTATACCAATATTTGCAGCAGGAAAAGAATGAGTATACTATGTCACGACAACTTTTAAAATGTGGCACAAGTATAGGTGCTAATGTAAAAGAGGCTTTGCGTGGTCAAAGCAAGGCTGATTTTGCAGCAAAAATGAATATAGCACTAAAAGAAGCCTCTGAAACTGAATATTGGTTAGATATTCTTAATGCTACAAACTATATTTCCAATAAGGAGTATAAAAGCATAAACGATGATTTGCTTGAAATAAGCAAATTGCTTACGAGCATAGTAAAAACTTCATTTAACAGTTAATTGTGCATTATGCATTATTGAAAGGAAGATGTAAAGTGAATAAAAATATTACCGGTAAGGTGCTACAGGTTATGGGACCTGTTGTTGACGTGAAATTCAGTGAAGGTGCACTTCCGGCTATTTATAACGCACTTACAATGCCCATAGGTGAGCGAACACTCACCGTTGAGGTAGCACAGCACGTGGGTGACAACGTTGCCCGTTGCATCGCTATGGCATCAACCGATGGCTTACAGCGCGGCACCGATGTTACCGACACAGGTGCCGGTATTAGTATGCCGGTAGGTCGTGAAACGCTGGGTCGTAT
>JAUNAM010000009.1 GCA_030527615.1 Clostridia bacterium | reverse complement strand
TAACTTCAAGTGTCCATTTTTATTATACAGGTTCACTAAACTCTCAACTCTAAACTCTAATTTGAAAGGAAAGATATTTATGAAATTAAACAATGTAGATTTTGATACCTATTTTAACAATTACCCCGATAAAGACGGCTATTTTGGCAAATACGGCGGTGTTTTTATTGAGGATAAGCTAAAGAATGCCATGGCAGAGATTACCGAGGCGTACTATTCAATTTGTCAATCACGCAAATTTATTGCCGAGCTTCGCCGTATACGTAAAGAATTTCAGGGCAGACCCACACCGGTTACCCACCTTGAAAGGCTTTCTAATGAGTTAGGCGGCAAGGTGCAGCTTTATGCCAAGCGTGAGGACCTAAACCATTCGGGCGCACACAAGCTTAATCACTGTATGGGTGAGGCACTATTGGCAAAATATATGGGTAAGAAAAAGATTATTGCCGAGACCGGTGCCGGTCAGCACGGCGTGGCACTTGCTACGGCGGCGGCATATTTTGGTCTTGAGTGCGACATTTATATGGGTAGCGTTGATATAAAGAAGCAAGCCCCCAACGTTGCACGTATGAAAATTTTGGGTGCCAATGTGGTTGAGGTTAAAGAGGGACTGCAAACACTTAAAGAGGCGGTTGATGCGGCGTTTGACGCATATAGCCGTGAATATAAGGACTGCATTTACTGCATAGGCTCGGTGCTTGGACCTCACCCGTTTCCTATGATGGTGCGTGATTTCCAGAGTGTAGTCGGCATTGAGGCACGTGAGCAGTTTATTGAAATGACAGGCCATTTGCCCAGCGCTATTGTAGCGTGTGTAGGCGGCGGCTCAAATGCGGCAGGTCTTTTTGCAGGCTTTTTAAATGACCCTGTTGACATTTACGGTATTGAGCCTTTGGGTCGTGGTGCTAACTTGGGCGACCATGCGGCAAGCCTTAAATATGGCACCGAGGGTGTTATGCACGGCTTTAACAGTATTATGCTAAAGGATGAAAACGGTGATCCTGCGCCCGTTTACTCGGTGGCAAGCGGACTTGACTACCCGTCAAGCGGACCTGAGCACGCATTTTTACGTGATTTGGGCCGTGTTAAGTATGACGTAATTGATGATAAAGAAACAATTGATGCATTTTATAAGCTGTCAAGACTTGAGGGTATTATACCCGCAATTGAAAGCTCACACGCCGTAGCATACGGTATGAAGCTTGCAAAAACTATGGAGCACGGCTCGGTGCTTATTAACCTATCGGGTCGTGGCGACAAGGATATGGATTATATAATCGAGAATTACGGTATAAGATAAGGGCTGCTTCGCCGAAGTGTAGACCAAAAGGCAACTGTATTTGCAGTTGCCTTTTTTAGCATTTTATGATATATTAAAAACGTGACAAGGAGGGTTGTTTCAAATGAAAAAATTGCTTACTTTTTTACTTTGTATTTCATTGATTTTTGCACTGTGCGCTTGTGGGTCTAAAACCAATAAATTAGACGATATAAACGAGTCGCTTTACTATGAACAAAAAGGAATAACCTTTATTACCGAAAAGACGGAATATTCAACCGATGTTAAAGAAATAAGTTATACCATAACCAACATTAGCACGGGTGAGGAATGCATTTCGGGCGATCAGCATTTTGAACTGCATTATAAAACCGAAAACGGTTGGAAAATGGTTTGCCATAATAAAGATGTAACGTTTAACGCTCTTGCAAGGGTGCTGCAGCCAAACGAATCGGTAACACAAACTATAAATTTAGAAGAATATTTTTATTTGCCGTTGCAATCGGGTGAATACCGAATTACCGATTCTTATAGTCTTTCAAATGTTTTTAAAATATCATAAAACAAAAAGGGTGTTTTCAAGATTTTTTGAAAACACCTTTAATATTATTTCAATTCGTCTAGGGTGAGGGAATAGCTGTCTAAAAATTCCTCTAAAAATACATTTGCTTCGGGCATATTGAGGTCTTTTATCGCTTTAAGGGTTGAGGCTTCGGCAGAGCGAAACTCTTGATTGCCGCTGTTGCGTTCCTCTATGCATTTTATAAGTGCCGAGATTTTGTCGGCGGCTTTGACAAGCATTTTTGTTTGGTCGTCGGGGTTATAGATAGGTGTAAAATCGTCACGTAAATCCTCGGGTAGCAGGGTGATTAATCTATCCTCGGCGATGCTTTCTATCTCTTTATAAACATTTTTAATATCGGCATTATAATATTTAATTGGTGTGGGCATATCGCCGGTGATAATCTCGGACGTGTCGTGAAACATAGCAGCAACCGCCACAGCATTTGCATCAATATTGCCGCCAAAACGGCGATTTTTGATAAGTGCCAACGCGTGGGCAATAAAGGCGACCTCTAACGTGTGCTCGCTTAAATTTTCGTGTCGGGTGTTGCGCATCAGTCCCCAACGCTCTATATTTTTCATTCGTGACATCATAGCATAAAAATGACTTGACATAATTCTCTCTCTTTCTGTTGGTTGTTCTTGAATATTATATATTTTTTTGTTATAATAATCAATAATAATATTTAAGCGAGGTGAAATGTATTGACCTTTTCAGATGCTAAGTTTAAAACGCTTCGTCCGCAGAGCGAAAAAAAGCTTTTCACTTTTTTGGTGGCACTGCTTACTGCCGTCTGCCTTTTTGTGCCGTATATGATTATGGGTGAGGGGTATTTTACCTTTTATGGTGACTTTAATGTTCAGCAAATACCCTTTTACCAAATGTGTCACGATGCGATAAGAAACGGCAATATAGGTTGGAATTGGAATACCGATTTGGGCTCTGATTTTATAGGCTCGTATGCATTTTACCTGCTTGGCAGTCCTTTTTTCTGGACAACTCTTATTTTCCCTAACAGCTTTGTGCCATATCTTATGGGACCGCTGCTTATTTTAAAATTTGCCTGTGCGGCGCTTACGGGGTATTTATATATTCGCCGCTTTACCAAGACCGCTTATGCGGCGTCTTTGGGTGGCTTGCTTTATGCCTTTTCGGGCTTTTCAATTTACAATATTTTCTTTAACCATTTTCACGAGGCGATTATAGTTTTTCCGTTATTGCTGCTTGCTATGGAATTACTGATTACCGAAAATCGCCGTGGTGTATTTGCACTTATGGTATGCCTTTGCGCTGTTACCAACTATTTCTTCTTTTTTGGAATGGTTGTATTTTGTGTAATATACTTTTTTGTACGGCTTTTCTCGGGTGCAATAAAGGTAAGGCTTTCACGCTTTTTGGTGTTTGCACTTGAGGCGGTTTTGGGCGTTGCAATGTCGGCTATACTGCTTGTGCCGGCAATTAACTCTATACTTGGCAATTCGCGTATTTCAAATATACTTTTGGGTTGGAACGGTATAACCTATGGCAAAGAGCAGATATACCTTAATGTTATACAGTGCTTTTTCTTTCCACCCGACCTGCCGGCGCGACCGGTGTTTTTCCCCGAGGCTAATGTTAAATGGTCGTCTTTAGGTGGCTGGTTGCCGCTGTTTAGTATGACGGGATTTTTTAGCTGGTTTAAGCTACGTGAAAAAAGCTGGCTTAAAAGGGTGCTTGGCATTTGTGTGCTGTGCGCTATGGTGCCTATACTTAACAGCGCCTTTTATGCCTTTAACACCTCGTATTATGCACGATGGTTTTATATGCCGATACTGATGATTTGTCTTGCTACCGTTATGCTCACCGAGGATAGCAGGGTGGACTTTAACTCGGGTCTTAAATGGACTGCGGGCATTACCCTTGCCATAACGGCCGTTATCGGCTTCTTTCCGCAAGAGAACAGCGACGGTAAGCTGATATTCGGTCTTTATACCCAAAGTGACAACGGTATGTATATTGCACGTTTTTGGATAACGGCGCTAATAGCCATTGTTTGCTTGCCGCTGCAAAAGCTGCTGTTTGACCTGCTTAAAAGTAACCGACAAAAATTTTACCGCAACGCCATTATTTGTGTATGCTTAATATCGGTGCTTTACGGCAATGTGTTTATTGCGCTTGGTCGCACACATTCGTATAATGTTAAAGATGTTATGATTGACTCGCTTATTGAGGGGCAGGTACAGCTTGACGATAAGGATAACTTTAGAATAGATGTTTATAAAGGTGTTGACAATACCGGTATGTTTTTGGGGCTCCCCACAATAAACGCCTTTCATTCGGTGGTATCACCCTCTATTATGGAGTTTTATGATTTTATAGGCATCGAGCGAACGGTTGCAAGCAGACCCGATACCGAGTATCCTGCGATACGTTCGCTGCTGTCGGTTAAATATTTGCTTAATCACAAGGATAGCAGCAGTTTTGTTGATGATGACGGCAAAAAAATGATGCCCGACTATAAATACATTAAAACCAGTGATGGCTATTATGTTTACGAAAATCAAAATTATGTACCGTATGGCTTTTCGTATGATTATTATATGAGCTATGATTTTTGTGAAGATTACGGCAAGCAAAACCGCTCACGACTTATGCTAAAGGCTATACTGCTTAGTGACGAACAAATTAAAAAGTACGGCAGTTATATGCAGGATATTAGTGACGTAACCCACGGCAGTACAAAAGAAAAGAATGCAATACTTAACTTTTCAGATGAGACTATGGCGTCAGATGCCAAAGCGTTAAGCCGCACATCGGCGGGTAGCTTTACGATTGATAATAACGGCTTTACAGCAAGGGTTAACCGTGATAAAAAATCGTTGGTGTTTTTCTCGGTGCCTTATGACAAGGGTTGGTCGGCTACCGTAAACGGCAAGGCTGTAGCGGTAGAAAAGGTGAATGCCGGCTTTATGGCGGTGGCTGTAGACAGCGGTGTGTCAGAGATACGTTTTAATTATAAAAACACCGGTCTTTTGCTTGGTGTTGCGGTGACGGTTGCTGCCGTAATGATATTTATGATATACCTTGTTATTTCGCTGCTTTACCTTAAAAACCGCAGGGTAAAGAACGAATATCCGGAGGGTAAGGCGTTACTTGATATGTGGCACAAAGAGGATATGGCGGAAATTTTATTGAATATGGATAAGGAAAAGTCGGATAGCCTGCTTGACCAAATAGAGAAGACAAAGTATGACTCGCACGGTAAAATAAAGGGCGGCTTTAATATTGAGACCGACATACTTGATAAGGAGAAAAATGATGAAGCTTAAATATAATTTTGTGGTTAACAATGTAGCGGGTGAGACTGTGGCGGTGTCGGTGGGCGGCACGGCTGACAGTTTTAACGGTTATATAAAGCTTAACGAAACGGGTGCATTTATATTTAATATGCTGAAAAAGGACACCACCCGCGAGGATATAATCGTGGCGCTTGGCAAGGAATACCCCGACGCTGACGATAAGGATATAATCGACAGCGTGGACTCGCTTATAGAAAAACTGACAAAGGCAGATTTGCTTGTATGAAAACGTATGATATAAACGAGGTTGAACTACGGCTTAAAACAGAGCCGACGGTGGCGTATTTAACAAGCGGTGCCAGTATGCGGCCGTTGCTTAAAACCAATAGGGACATTGTTGTTATATCAAAACCGCAATTTCCACTTAAAATAGGAGATGTGGCACTTTATAAAAAGAAGGGTGTAGACAGGTTGATTTTGCACCGTGTGATAGGCATACAACCAAACGGTGATTATATAACCCGAGGGGATAATACCTATCATAAAGAATATATACCTACGGGTGATGTTATAGGTATAATGACGGCGGTTTATCGTCGTGGTAAACATATTGATTGTGCGCATTCTAAAGGTTATAAATTTTATATTAAAATAAATAAATTTTTCTACCCCGTAAGGTGGCTGTGGTATACAAAGATACGCGCGACACTTGGTAAAATCAAAAGGCTATTGGTTAAGTGACCAATAGCCTTTTTGGTTATGTCTTTAATTTTTTGCTTTCAAGCTGTTTTATACGATGTATTTCTTCGGTAGCAAAGCTTAATTTTGTTATCACGTTTTGTTTTGTGGGGTAACAGTAAAAAGAGTCTTTGTCGGTAGAAATATCAACACAGTCAAACGGTTTTATATAGCAGTAGTCGTACTCTACGTGCAGACCGTTTAGCCCTAACGGCTTGCGCTCTATTTTATAATCCTTGCCGCGGTAGTGCCCTGTAAGTGTAAAGCCGTCATCAATGGTGTGGGTAAGGGTGGCACTGCCTAAATGCATAAACCGCCAACAGCGGGGCAGAGAGTAGACTTCGACAGTATCCTCAAAATGATATGTGCCGTTTTCTACCTGCTTTCGCACTTCACTTCGTTCCCAAGCGAACCAATCGGGGATGGTTGTAAATTCTGTGTCACCCTCAAGTGCTGTGAGTGTGCCATCGGTGTTTAAATTCCAACGCTTGCCACAGCTTTCACAAAAAATTTGGGTGCCGTGTGAATTCATTTTGTGTTCAGCTTTGCAAGCAGGGCACTGATAAAGTATTTTGTGTAAGCCTTCAGCACGATACGGCTCGGTTATCTCGATGTTGTTTTCTTTTTGATATTTATATTCGTTATAGCTTAGCGCTTCACGTATTGTGGCGTTAATTTCGTCCACCGATAATTCGGCCACCTGCTCGGCGGTGAGTATCTGTTTAAATTCGGTGTATAGCGGCACCTTTCGTGGTTTTCGGTAGTTCCAAAAAGGTGTGCTTAGGTGGTTGCCGTGATGCAGTATTACGGCAACGGGAACTTTGTTTAATTTTATCAGCTTGCCCAGCGATTCGGGCAATATTGCGGTAGTGCCATCGGGGGTATAGCGAGCCTCTGGGTACATAGACAGCACATCACCACGATTAAGCACGCGACGTATAGATTTAATAAGGTGCAAATCGTTTGTAAATTTGCGCTTGCAAATGCTGCCGATAAGCTCCATAATCCACGGTCTGCGGTAGTAGCCGTCTATGGTTACGATATTGTTTACCCTGTGTGGATATGTGGCAATAGCCGCCAACTCAAAATCTATAAAATAATGGTGATTGCTAAGCAGTATATAGGGTGGCTTTAAATTTTCGGTGTTGATTTTTTTAATCTCATATTTTTTGCCGATAAGCATAATTTTGCTTAAAAGATATATAAGCAAGGTTATAATTCGCGGTTGGCGTATAGGATATTTTGCCGTGTTATAGTATTTTTTGTTCTTGTAATTTACTTCCATAAAATCCCCTTTATTTTACGGTGACGGTTTCTTTGGTTTGTTTGTTTTTGACTTTTTTAATTATCAAAATCGGTAGGTACATAACAAACATAACAAGCGGTAATAAAATAGCAAATCCCCACAGGTGATTGCCAAGCAGTTTTTCAAACAGCTCTAACGGATTGCCCTTGTCGGGGCGTAATAAAAACATAAAGTTTGTATCCCACCGTATATTTAAAAAATATAGCGGTATTGCCATTGCAACAAGCAGACCTATACAGCGAGGCATATACTTGATGTCAAGCGGTATATCGCCGCCTATAACTAACATTATGGGGTACATAACCAAAACAATATGTATTAAAAAACTGTGTATATGAAAAAAGTTTGCAAATGGCAGAACTGTCCAGTTAGGAAAGAGTAACGCTAAAAGTGCGCCCGGTATGCAAAAATAATATAAAAAGTTGCGCACAACCTTGGTGGGCTTAAATAAATCAAATGCAATAAGCAAGATATTTATACCACAAAGGTGAAACGGCAGGTAACCCACATTAAATTCACCAATTGCAATCAGTGCAATGTCTTTGACAATCTCAAGACCTACGATAACAACACCCAAAATACAACGCATAATATTGCGTTTTTTTGTGTCAAGTTTTTTGTAAATATATGCCGCAACACAGCAGGCAATCAACAAGACAGCAAGCCATATTAAATGTAATATTCCAAAAGTGCTAAAGCCTAACCCCTCGGGGATAGTATCTTTTGTTTTAAAAAACATTTTCATCACCAAAAATATAATAGCACAAATTAAAACAAATGTCACTAAAAAAATCGGTTTTATGCCAATTTTCGCGGTGCGGTGCGGTTGACAAAATACCTCGTGCGGTATATAATACTTTTGTATGTTTATTTTTATTTTAAAGGATGTTTAACTATGAAATGGATGTCGCTTAATGAATTAAGAGAAAGGTATTTATCATTTTTTGAAAGCAAGGGTCACCTGCGTCTTGGCAGTTTTTCTTTGGTGCCCAATAATGATAAATCGCTACTGCTTATAAATTCGGGTATGGCGCCTATGAAAAAGTATTTTACAGGTGAGATTACACCACCGCGTAACCGTGTTACTACCTGCCAAAAGTGTATTCGCACACCCGACCTTGAGTGTGTTGGTATTACTGCACGTCACGGCACTTATTTTGAAATGCTTGGCAACTTTTCATTTGGCGATTATTTCAAAAACGAGGCTATTCCGTGGGCTTGGGAGTTTTTAACAAAAGAGCTTGAAATACCCGAAAATCTTTTATGGCCTTCGGTTTATGAAGAGGACGACGAGGCCTATGCTATTTGGCGTGATGTTATCGGTGTGCCCGAAGAGCGTATTGTAAAGCTTGGCAAGGCAGATAACTTCTGGGAGCACGGCACAGGTCCCTGCGGCCCTTGCAGTGAAATCTACTTTGACCGTGGCGAAAAATACGGCTGCGGCTCACCCGATTGTAAACCCGGCTGTGAATGTGACCGCTATATGGAAATTTGGAACAATGTATTTACCCAATTTAACAATATGGGCGACGGCACCTATACCGAGCTTGAGCATAAAAACATTGATACCGGTATGGGCCTTGAGCGTTTGGCTTGTGTAATACAGGGCGTTGACAATATGTTTGAGGTTGACACAATCCGCAATATACTTGATAAGGTTTGTGAAATCTCTGGCAAAGAATACGGCAAAGACCGCAAGACCGATATATCTATCCGCGCTATTACCGACCACGCTCGTGCTTCTACCTTTATGATAAGCGACGGTGTTATACCCTCTAACGAAGGCAGAGGCTATGTGCTGCGCCGTCTTATTCGTCGTGCTGCCCGTCACGGCAGACTTATAGGTATTGACCGCCCATTCCTTGTTGAAATGGTTGAGGCGGTAATAAAAGAGAATGCATCGGGCTACCCCGAGCTTAATGATAAGCAAGAGCTTATTAAAAAGGTTATCTCTAACGAAGAAGCAAGCTTTTCAAAGACTATTGACCAAGGTCTTAATATGCTGTCTGAACTTATGGTAGAGGGTGGTATGCTGTCGGGAGAGGATGCATTCCGTTTATATGACACATACGGTTTTCCGCTTGACCTTACCATTGATATTTTGGCTGAAAAGGGTATGACAGTTGACGAGGACGGCTTTAATACACTTATGCAGCAGCAACGCGAAAAGGCACGTAATGCCCGTAAGGCAAGTGATGGTGAAAGCTGGAGCAGCGACGGCATAGCATTTGACGGTGTTGATGCTACTTGCTTTGTAGGTTATACCCAAAACGAATGTGAGGCAACCGTTGTTGACATAGTTGTTGAGGGTGAGCACGTAAATAGTGCCGTTGCCGGTCAAAAGGCAATAGTTGTGCTCAGCGAAACCGCATTTTATGCTGAAAGCGGCGGTCAGATTGGCGACACCGGTGTTATTGGCGACTTTAAGGTGCTTGATACAAAGAAAACTGCCCAAGGTATATTTACACACATCGGTGTAGCAAACGGTGATATTGCGGTAGGCGACAAAGTAACAGCTAAAATTGACC
Source organism: Clostridia bacterium (assembly GCA_030527615.1). Classification (GTDB taxonomy): domain Bacteria; phylum Bacillota; class Clostridia; order Oscillospirales; family Acutalibacteraceae; genus UBA737. The sequence goes on along the minus strand of JAUNAM010000009.1, from coordinate 20,493 downwards.
TTGCTCGCCGTGAGGCAATAAGACGTAATCACACAGCGGCTCACCTGTTACAGGCGGCATTACGAAAAGTATTGGGTACACACGTTGAGCAGGCAGGTCAATTGGTAAATGAAAGATCTGTTCGTTTTGACTTTACACATTTTTCAGCTCTTACTGCCGATGAAATTGCAGAGGTCGAGGCACTTGTTAACACTGCAATTCTTGAAGGCATTGTGGTAGATAACCGTGAAATGCCCATTGATGAGGCGCGTGCACTGGGTGCTATGGCGCTGTTTGGTGAAAAATACGGCGATATTGTACGCGTTGTAAAAGCGGGCGAATTTTCAACCGAGCTTTGCGGCGGTACACATGTTGATAATACAGCAAAAATCGGCTTATTTAGAATAATAAGTGAAAACGGCATCGCGGCAGGCACACGCCGAATTGAGGCTTATACAGGTTTTTCGGTGCTTGAACTTATTAATCACTATAAGTCACTGCTTACCGATACTGCTGTAACCTTAAAGGTTGGCAATATCGAGGATGTTGCAGTTAAGGCAAATGCTGTTGTAAAACAGATGAAGGATGACGCTAAAAAGATTGAGTCGCTTGAAAGCAAACTGGCTTCGGGCAAATTAAACGACATTATGGCAAATGCCACCGATATAAACGGTGTTAAGGTAGCGGCAACACTGCTTGAGGGCGTGGCTGCTGACGAGCTTCGCAAAATGACCGACACCGTAAAGGCAGAAAACGATATGGCTGTGGCGGTACTCGGTTGCATAAACGGTGCAAAGCTTACCTTCTGTGCGGGTGTTGGCAAGGGTGCTATAGAGCGCGGCGCACACGCCGGCAATATAGTACGTGCTGTAGCACAGGTTGCAGGTGGCAACGGCGGCGGCAAGAGTGACAGTGCAATGGCAGGCGGCAAAGAAATTGATAAGGCTGCAGATGCTATAGCGGCAGTTAATTCTATTGTTGAAGGAATGATAAAATAATGAGTGATTGTTTGTTTTGTAAAATAATTGCAGGCGAGATACCGTCAACCAAGATTTATGATGATGAGTATGTTTATGCCTTTGCAGATATTGACCCACAGGCACCTTTTCACGCGGTTATAGTGCCAAAAACACATATAACCTCGGCGGCAGAGATTAATTCCGATAACAGCATATATATTGCTAAAATATTTGAGGCTGTGGCAAAAATTGCCGAAAATGAAAAGTTAGAAAAAGGCTTTAGAGTGGTAAACAACTGCGGTGAAGACGGCGGTCAAACAGTAGGGCATTTGCATTTTCATCTATTGGCTCGCAGATACCTACAGTGGCCTCCCGGTTAAAAATTGCCCACAGCAACACTTTTTGCAAGGGGCGGTGCACACGGCACAGCACCCTTGCTGCAAAATATCACTGTGAACAATTTTAATGGTTTATCAGAATTTGATACTATAGGAGAATAATTATGGACAAAAAATTATATCGTTCAAATACCGATAAAAAAATAGCCGGTGTTTGCGGTGGATTGGCAGAATATTTTAATATTGATGCTACGCTTATCCGTTTGGGTTGGGCTATTTTGTGCCTGTTTGCCGGCTGTGGAATACTTGCCTATATTTTAGCGGCTATTATAGTGCCGCAAAGACCGTTTAACAGTTGAGGTGTAATTATGTCAGAATATTATACTATGAAAATTGCAGGGCTTGAGCGAAAACTCGAAAAATTCCCCGTAAGTGACAGCTTGGATATTGCGGCATTTATTATTTTTGGTGATGTAGAGCTTACAATTGCAGGCTGTAAAGAACTGCTTGACCGTGTGCCCGAATTCGATGTTATATTAACCCCCGAGGCAAAGTCAATACCAATGGCTTATGAAATGGCAAGGCAGAGTGGCAAGCCCTATATTATTGCACGCAAGGGCGTTAAGGTTTATATGCGAAATCCTTTAGAGGTTTCTGTTACCTCTATCACCACCCAAAAGGAACAAAAGCTGTATTTGGGTGAAACCGAGGTTGAGCAAATTACGGGTAAGCGTGTGCTTATTATTGACGATGTTATAAGCACGGGTGAATCACTGGCGGCTGTACGTGAGCTTGTAAGCCGTGCCGGCGGTATAGAGGCGGCGGCTTGCGCATTTTTAGCCGAGGGTGATGCTGCAGACCGTGACGACATTATATTCCTCGAAAAACTACCGCTATTCTTTAAATAAAAGGGGTATCACAATGGATGCTATTAATCAATTTGAAATAGGTATACTAAATTTTATACAAGAGCATTTTTCTTGCAAATTTTTAGATTACTTTTTTATGATTATTACAAAGTTTTCTGACGAGGGCTTAGGGTGGATTGCTTTGGCTATTGTGCTGCTTTGTTTTAAAAAGACACGTAAAACAGGCATTTGTTTAGGTGTTGTACTTATAATCGGTGAAATTTTGGGTAATCAGATAATTAAAAAGCTGTTTGAGCGCCCACGCCCTTATACAGTAAACCCCGATTTTACCCCCATTATACCAAAGCTTAAAAGCTTTTCCTTTCCGTCGGGGCATACCAGATGCGCAGTAGAGTGCGCAATGACCATATTTTTAAACAATAAAAAGTGGGGTATCGCGGCACTTGTGTTTGCAGCGCTTACGGGATTATCACGAAACTATCTTTATATGCACTATCCAACCGATGTGTTGGCAGGTGCGGTGCTTGGTATAATTGATGCACTGCTTGCGGTATTTATTGTTAAAAAGATATATGAGTATGCAAATCAAAAAAAGCTTAATAAAAAGGCGTAAATAAAAAACTCGGTGAGTCACCTCGCCGAGTTTTTAAAGTTTATTTCTTTAATTTATTATCTACAACATCACGTAAGATGCTTTCAAATTCTTCTATTGAAATTGCACCTAAATCTTCGCCTGAACGGTGGCGAACAGATACGGTTTTGTTTTCGATATCCTTGTCACCCAAAATTATCATATAAGGCACCTTTTCAAGCTGTGCATTACGGATTTTGTATTTAAGTGTATTTTGACTGTCGTCAACGCTTACGCGGTATTTTTGTGCGGCAAGACGTGACTTAATCTCATTTGCATAGTCATTTGCACGGTCGGTAATGGTAAGAATACGTACCTGCTCGGGTGACATCCAAGTGGGTAGTGCACCGGCGTATTTTTCGATTAAGTATGCTAGTGTGCGCTCATAACAGCCAAGGCTTGTGCGGTGGATGATGTAGGGCAGCTTCTTTTGACCGTCAGCATCGGTATAGTACATACCAAATTTTTCAGCCAATAGCATATCGATTTGGATAGTAACGATGGTGTCCTCTTTGCCGAAAACATTTTTGTACTGAATATCAAGCTTTGGTCCGTAGAAAGCAGCCTCATCAATGCCGATTTCATATTTAACACCCAAGTGCTCAAGTATTTTAGCCATTGTGTCTTGGGCCTCGTTCCATTGCTCGGCAGTGCCCTCATACTTATCGGTATTGGCAGGGTCCCATTGAGAGAAACGGAAGGTGCAGTCTTCAAGTAGACCTACAGTTTCAAGGAAATATTTTGAAAGTGCCAAGCAATCGCTAAACTCTTGCTCTAATTGGTCGGGACGTAGCACCAAGTGACCTTCGGAAATTGTGAACTGACGAACACGGATAAGACCATGCATTTCGCCCGAATCCTCATTGCGGAAAAGTGTTGATGTTTCACCCAAACGCATTGGCAAATCGCGGTAGCTGCGTGCCTGATTAAGATATACTTGGTATTGGAAGGGGCAGGTCATGGGGCGAAGTGCCAAGCATTCCTTTTCTTCATCATAGGGGTCGCCTAACACAAACATACCGTCAAGATAGTGATCCCAGTGACCCGAAATGCGATAAAGGTCACGCTTTGCCATTAGCGGTGTTTTGGTAAGCAGATAGCCGTGCTCTTGCTCGATATCCTCAACCCAACGCTGCAACAGCTGAATAACGCGTGTGCCCTTTGGTAAAAGTATGGGTAAGCCCTGACCGATTGACTCAACTGTTGTAAAGAACTCTAATTCTCTACCTAATTTGTTGTGGTCGCGGCGAGCGGCTTCCTCAACCATTTTAAGATAAGCATCAAGCTCGTCTTGGGTTTTGAATGCTGTGCCGTAAATACGGGTAAGCATCTTGTTGTTTTGGTCGTTTTTCCAATAGGCGCCCGAAAGCCCTGTAAGCTTAAATGCCTTTAATGCCTTGGTATAATTAAGGTGGGGGCCTGTGCACATATCAACATAATCGCCCTGCTTAAAAAAGCTGATTTGGGCATCAAGCGGTAGGTCTGCAATATGCTCAACCTTATATTTTGCACCTAATTCTTCCATATGCTTAATAGCTTCGTCACGTGGGAGAATATAAGGTCTGATGGGCAAATTTTCTTTTGTTATTTTGCGCATTTCGTTTTCGATTGCAACAAGGTCTTCGTCAGAAAGCTTGGTATCACCTAAATCAATATCATAATAAAATCCCTTTTCGGTAGCAGGGCCGTAGCCAAAATCGGCGTGGGGATAAAGGCGTTTTACAGCCTGTGCCATAATGTGAGCCGCACTGTGGCGTAAAACCTCTAATTCTTGAGAAGCATCTGCTTCGGCAACAGTGCCGTCACTGTAAACAATTTTCATAAAAACAATCCTTTCTAAAATAAAAAACTCCGCCCCTAAAAATAGGGACGAAGTATCTACTCCGTGGTTCCACCCAAATTCCGATATAAAATCGGCACTTTGAACACTTTAACGCAGTGGCTACGGCCGTGGTTGTTACCCCACAGCGCTCAAAGGTGGTATTCACCAAAAGCTTGTTTTATGCTCTTTTCAGCTGCCGAGCACTCTCTTGCAAAAACAAAATCTAAAGGCTACTATCCTTATCAACGCTTTAACTTTTATTATAATACAATTTTGATGGGATTTTGTCAAGAAAAATGCTTAAAATCTCACAAAATTTTAAAAAAATTTCAATTTTTTGTTGACTGTAAAATAAAATAGTAGTATTCTATATTATATTATTTTGATATTAATTTTTGGAGGTAATAAAAATGTTTAAGTCAGAATATTTAAACAGGGTTTATGCCGACGTTGAAAAGCGCAACGGCAATGAGCCTGAATTTTTGCAAGCAGTACGTGACGTGCTTGAGTCATTAGAACCGGTAGTTGCCGCAGACTCTAAGTATGAGAAAAACGGTGTTATCGAGCGTATGGTAGAGCCTGAACGTATGATAAGCTTCCGCGTTTCTTGGGTGGATGACAATGGTCAAGTTCAGGTAAACCGCGGTTACCGTGTACAGTTTAACTCTGCAATCGGTCCATATAAGGGTGGTCTTCGTTTCCACCCATCGGTTAACTCATCGGTTATTAAGTTCCTCGGTTTTGAGCAAACCTTTAAAAACAGCCTTACAAGCCTACCCATGGGCGGCGGTAAGGGCGGTTCAGACTTTGACCCACGTGGCCGTTCAGACGGTGAAATTATGCGTTTCTGCCAAAGCTTTATGACCGAGCTTTCAAAGCACATTGGTGCTGACACCGACGTACCTGCCGGTGATATCGGTGTTGGTGCACGTGAGGTTGGTTATCTTTACGGTCAATATAAGCGCCTTCGCAATGAGTTTGTTGGCGTACTTACAGGTAAGGGCCTTGCTTACGGCGGCTCACTTATCCGTCCTGAAGCTACAGGCTTTGGTGCAGTTTATTATGCACAAGAAATGCTTAAGACCTTTGGTGAAGAGGTTAAGGGTAAAACCTTTGCAATTTCAGGCTTTGGTAACGTTGCTTGGGGTACCGCTAAAAAGGTTGCCGAGCTTGGCGGCAAGGTTGTAACAATTTCAGGTCCTGACGGTTATGTTTATGACGCTGACGGTGTTGTAACCGAAGAAAAGATTAGCTATCTACTTGAGATGCGTGCTTCTGGCCGTGATAAGGTGCAGGATTATGCCGATAAGTTTGGTGTTCCGTTCTTTGCAGGCAAACGTCCTTGGGAGCAAAAGGTTGATGTTGTTATGCCCTGTGCTACTCAAAACGAGGTTGGCGAGGAAGACGCTAAAAACATTGTTGCTAACGGCACAAAGTACTATGTTGAGGTTGCTAATATGCCCACAACAGACGAGGCTATCAAGGTGCTAAAGGCTGCAGGTACAGTAATTGCTCCTTCAAAGGCAGTTAATGCCGGCGGCGTTGCAGTAAGCGGCCTTGAAATGAGCCAAAACTCAATGCGTTACAGCTGGACAGCCGAAGAGGTTGATGCAAAGCTTTATCAAATTATGGCAAACATCTACAAGAATTCTTGGGATGCTGCTAAAAAGTACGGTATGGAAGGCGACCTTATCGCCGGTGCTAACATTGCAGGCTTTGAAAAGGTTGCAGATGCAATGATAGCTCAAGGTATAGCATACTAATTTTTAGAAGTTGCTTCTAAAGTTAAGCATATCCCTCCACCAAACTGCGTTTGGTCCCCCTCCCTTTAGGCGGGGGTGCTTAATATGAATAAAATCGGTTTACGTTAGAAGAGTGTCCGTGAGGGCACTCTTCGGTTTTATTTGCCTTATGGCGAGTCATATTGTACCTTGTACAGTTTATTGCTTTGCGATATTTTAAAGCGAATAAAGCAAAACTCTGTACGAAGCACATAATATTGCAGAAAATGCAATTTGAAAAGTAAACGGGTACATCGCTTGAAAATTATGTAGTCGGGATAAATATATACCGTATAAAACAGTAGATTAAGGTAACAATATTTCCGAAAGGGAAGTGATAAAAATGTTGCCTGATAATAAAAAATACAGTCAAATGACCAAAAAGGCATCGCCCCCGTCGCCGAAACTTAACGATTTTGTTTGGGCATATACAGTGGGCGGTGCCATTTGTGTTATAGGTCAGCTTTTTAAAGAGCTGTATACCTATCTTGATTTGCCCGAAAAAGTTGTTAAAATGGCAGTGCCGGTATCGCTTATTTTTATAGCGGCATTGCTTACGGGACTTGGGGTTTTTGATAAAATAGCACGCAGAGCAGGTGCCGGCACATTAGTGCCGATTACCGGCTTTGCTAACGCCGTAGTATCACCGGCAATTGAATTTAAAAACGAGGGTTTCATACTGGGTGTCGGTGCTAAAATATTTGTAATAGCAGGACCGGTAATTATGTACGGTACGGTAGCGAGTGTGGTTTATGGGGTTATTTATTGGATAACAACATTATTTTAACAGGAAAAGGCTTGACCAAATCGGTCAAGCCTCAGTCTGTAGAAAAAGTCCAGACTATTCTGGACTTTTTCTACAGACTGAACTCCGCTTTAAAGCGGAGTTTTTATATTTATAGCAGTTCTTCTGTTTTTAGCAATTTCATTCGTTGCTCGCTGCCGCATTCAAGCGGTGGATTAAAGCAAAGGGCATAAATATCGGTAGCACGGCATTCGGTCTCAAACACCTTTTGCGCATCGATGTCTAACAGCTTTATCTGTGCGGCACGGGTAATAAGGGGGATTACACCCTGTGCGTGTTTTAAATGTGCGGCACCCTTTTGACTAAAACCCAGCACTCGCACATAGGGTGGAGTGCGCATAAAAAATTGATTGTCAAGCCCTAAAAAAGCCGACAGTATAAGCCGTCTGATGCGTGCAAGGGTGTAGCGCTTGGTTTTTATCATATTACACAGCTCATCAAAGCTTGTGGCGACACGAGCCGATAAAAGAATTTTATTTTCCAGTCCCTCGCTAATGTCGGGTAGCACCTTTAACTCATCAATGGTTTTGGTGCGCAGGGCGTAAAGTATAGCGTTTTCAAGGCGTGAAATGTCGGCAATGTTATCGGGGTTTATAATACCGCGTATTTCGCGGGGCATAAAACGCTCGGTATAGCCGATGTTGCCCTTTTTTAGCTCGTCACGAATATATGAAGCCGACACAAATCCGTCAACAATTTCGCTGCTGTCGTGACCGGCACCGTTGCGCTTAATACAGCAAAATTCAATTGGCAAATTCAGTTTTTTGGCGGCTAAAATGTATTCGATACCAAGATTATCATTTGGATTTTTAAAAAGTTCGGTGTTAATACCAAGCTCGCCGGCTGCTGCCTCACGGGCTGCAGCAAAGGTGATGCCCGACCTTGCCTTTTGGGTAACAAGGTCAAAAAAACCGTCGCTGTTTAGTAGATCGGCGGCTTCTATAAGCATATCAACATTGCCACATTCACTACCAAAGATGATTTTATCACAGCCTAAATTATATAACTGCCATACGCCGCCAAGTGCAAAATTTTGTGCGGTTGACATACTCCACAAAACGGGCATTTCGGCAACTATGTCAGCACCGCACCTAAGTGCAAATTCGGCACGCTTTTGTTTACTGATTATAGCAACATCACCACGCTGTACAAAATTGCCGCTTATAACACAAATTACAGTATCAGATAGCGTGTGTGCGTGCTCTATTATGCGTTTGTGGCCGGTATGCAGGGGGTTAAATTCGGCAATAATACCTATAGCTGACAAAAAATCACCTCTTTTTTGTAAAAACACTTGAAAAAACAATACAATTAAAGTAAAATAAAATATATATGTTTTATGGCAATATTTTACCATAAACTGTTTATTCTTTCAACCATAAAAATTTTTAAGGAGAGTTTTAAAAATGAAAGTATTTGTAGTTAATGCAGGCAGTTCATCACTAAAATATCAGCTTATTGATATGGATAATGAGCAGGTTTTGGCAAAAGGTCTTTGTGAGCGTATCGGTGTTACCGGCGCCATTACCCACAAGGCTGCTGATGGCAGAGTATATAAGGCAGACACCGATATGCCAACACATAGCGAGGCATTCGAGGCTGTAGTTTATGCTATGACCAAGAGCGAGGCTAAGGTTATTGATTCACTTGATGAGGTTAGCGCCATCGGTCACCGTGTTGTACACGGCGCAGAGGAATTTAACAAATCAGCCCTTATTACCGACGCTATGATTGCAAAGGTTAAAGAGTGCAGTGTTATGGCACCGCTTCACAACCCTGCAAATATCTTGGGTATTGAGGCTTGCACCAAAACCTTTGGTGACAAAATCCCTCAGGTTGGTGTATTTGATACCTCGTTCCACCAAACAATGCCGGCAAGTGCCTACATCTATGCTTTGCCTTATGAATATTATGAAAAATACCGTGTTCGTAAGTATGGTTTCCACGGCACATCACACAGCTTTGTAAGTGACCGTGCAGCGGCACTTGAAGGCAAGGATAAAAAAGACCTTAAGATTATTACATGCCACCTTGGTAACGGTTGCTCAATCTCTGCTATTAAAGACGGTGTTTGTGTTGATACATCAATGGGCTTTACACCGCTTGACGGCTTTATGATGGGTACACGCTGTGGTACACTTGACCCGTCAACACTTACATACATTGCAGAAAAAGAAGGTCTTACATTTGCTGATGTTGACTCTATCTGCAACAAAAAGTCAGGCGTTTTGGGTGTGTCGGGCGTATCTAACGATAACCGTGACGTTGCCGCCGCTGCAGCCGAGGGTAACGAACGCGCTAAGCTTGCAATTGATATGCAACGTTATCAAATTCTTAAATTTGTAGGCTCTTATGTTGCCGCTATGAACGGTGTAGACAGCATTGTCTTTACAGGCGGTATTGGTGAAAATGACGAAGAGCTTCGTGAGTATATTTGCGAAAATTTGGCATACTTGGGCGTTAAACTAAACAAAGAGGCAAACCGTGTTCACGGTGATGAAATTAAAATTTCTACCGATGACAGCAAGGTAAATGTTTGGATTATACCAACCAACGAAGAGCTTAAGATTGCAAGGGATACAAAGGCTATTGTAGAAGCATTATAATTTAAGAGAAAGGAAAGCGAAAAACATCACTTTAAGGGTTGTTTTTCGCTTTTTGTATATGAATACTGTAGAACTTAAAAATAAAATATCAAACGGCAGTTTTGATAAAGAATTTGCTATGCTTTATGGCGATATTGACATAGCTAAAGCACGCTATATTGAAGCTGTTGATGCTTTTTGTGAGGTTTACGGCGACCGTGATAATGTAAGGCTTTTTTCTGCTCCAGGTCGCACCGAAATAGGAGGTAACCACACCGATCATCAACACGGCTTGGTGCTAGCCGGCAGTGTAAATCTTGATGTTATAGCTGTGGTATCGGCAAATGACAGCGATGTTGCTCGTATAAAATCAAAGGGCTATAATATTGACGAACTAAATATCTGTGAGCTTGATATAAAAGAGGATGAAAAGGGCAGGTCAAAAGCACTTATACGTGGGGTAATGGCTGCATTTAAGCAAAACGGCCATAATATCGGTGGGTTTGATGCCTATACCACATCTAATGTACTTAAAGGCTCAGGGCTTTCCTCATCGGCGGCGTTTGAGGTATTGGTTGCAACCATTATAAACGGCGTTTATAACGAAGGTTCTGTTGACCATATAAGCATTGCAAAATATTCACAGCTTGCCGAGCGTGAGTATTTTGGCAAGCCGTGTGGTCTGCTTGACCAAATGGCAAGTGCATCGGGTGGCTTTACATACGCTGATTTTAACAACCCTACCGAACCGGTGGTTGAAAAAATTAATCTTGACCTATCGCAGTCAGGTCACACACTTTGTGTGGTAGACACCGGCGGTAATCATGCAAACCTTACGGGCGATTATGCAGATATTACCGTAGAATGCAGGGCGGTAAGCAATGCCTTGGGTGTAGAGTTTTTACGTGATGCCAATCAAGATAAATTTTACCAAAGCATTGCAGAAATACGTGCAAAATGCGGTGATCGTGCAGTGCTGCGGGCTATGCATATTTTTGATGAAAACAACCGTGTAACAACACAAAAAAATGCGCTAAAACGTGGAGATTTTAATACCTTTTTCGCGGCTGTTAAGCGTTCGGGCGAGTCGTCTTATGACCTGCTGCAAAATGTATATTCACCGTCAAATCCCAAAGAGCAGGCTATATCATTGGGGTTGGCATTAACCAAGCGTTTTTTAAACGGACGCGGTGCCTATCGTGTGCACGGCGGCGGTTTTGCCGGCACAATACAGTGCTATATACCAAACCGTATGTTTGACGAATATAAGGCTATAATAGAAAAGGTCTTTGGCGCAGGTTCTTGTATAAAAATATTTGTTCGCCCTGTTGGCGGATATGAGTTAAAAGGAGATTAATATGGATATTGTAAAAAGTGAATGGAACGGTTACGAAAAATTGGAGTTTGATTTTGAGGGTAGAGCCTGTGTGCTGATGTGCCCTAAAACCCCCACAGACGATAAAAAGTGGCTTTACAAAACCGAGTATTTTGAGGCTTTTCCAAATTTAAGCTTTGATATGTTAGAACGTGGGTATTATATTGCACATATGCAAAATAAAACACGTTTGGTAGCGCCCGACGACACCGATGCACGTGCGCGTTTTTGTGATATGCTGATAGGTGAGTTTGGCTTAAACCCAAAATGCGGACTCATTGGTATGAGCTGCGGCGGTATGCAGGCTGTGTATTTTACTGCAAAATATCCGCAATATGTGGCGCTTATGTACCTTGATGCACCGGTTATGAACTATTTAAGTTGGCCGCTTGCAATGGGTATTAGTCAAAACAACTGCACAGAGGAATTTTTGCAAAATAAAGATATGACAATCGGTGAGATGCTAAATTACCGTGAGCACCCCATTGACCAAAAGGAAAAGCTTTTAAAATCGGGTGTGCCGATTATTATGGTTGCGGGTGACTGTGATAAAACCGTACCTTTTATTGAAAACGGTCAGCTTCTTTGGGATTATTATAAGGCTAACAATGCACCCATTGAGGTAATTGTTAAAGAGGGTTGTGATCACCATCCGCACGGGTTTGATGATAATACACCGCTTATTGACTTTATTGCTAAATATTACTAAACAAAAAACCGCTTGATGTCTAATGACCTCAAGCGTTTTTTAAATGCACAATGCATTATTTGTTGCGAATATAATGAAAAATGTACTGTTGCACAATGCCGGCGTAAACACGGGCACATTCGGGTAGATCACCGTCAAACAGCTCGGTTAGGGCACGCTTTATCCACACATCACGTGGAAAAGCCTCGATATGACCAAGGCCGTAAAGCAGCACACAGTCGGCAACCTTGGGACCTACCCCTTTGATTTGCATAAGTATGTCGCAGGCGGTGTTATAATCGGTAGTTTTTAGCGCTTCAAGGTCTATTTCGCCCGATGCCACTTTTTGTGCGGCATCAATTATGTATTTTGCTCTAAAACCCGAGCGAATAACAGCAAGGTCATCAATTGAGAGCAAAGCAATCTTTTGAGCATTAGGAAAGGTGTAGCCACCCGCTATCTTGTCACCAAAATTTTTGCAAAGTCGCTCGATAATACCCTTTATTCGCGGTATATTGTTGTTTTGTGAAATTATAAATGAACATAGCGCCTCCCAAGAGTCTTGGTTTAGCAGTCTTATACCGTGGCTAAATTCGGCGGCGGTTTTAACCGTTTGGTCGGTACTAACCGTCTTAATAATTTCGCCGTAATCACGGTCAAGGTCAAAGTAGTGCTGCCAAATGTTTTTAAAATCTTGCTCACTTGAATTTTCTATAATTATATCGTTGCCGTCGTGATAAATACGGATATACTTATTAAAAGCAATACCGGTCCAAACACCCTGCTCGTCAACACTCCATCTAAATGCCTGACCGCAATCAAGCGTTTGTGCAAGGTCAAAGTTTGTGGCATTTTTTATGTAGATTTTGTTGTTTTTATATTCTATATTATTCATACTACACCTCGTATTTACAATTATATCAATTTTGTGTTATAATACAAGTAAATAAATTTTGAAAAGGAAGTTTTTTATGCGTGACGATATTTGTACCATACCGGTTTCTGAGGTATTTGAAGAAAGTGACGGGTGTCCGCTTTGCCGTATGCAGCACACGGTAGAGGAGCATTTGCTTACCTATATTTTGGGTGATGCTATGATGGAGCCTGATGTTAGAATAGAGACCAACAAGGTTGGCTTTTGTGCCGAGCATTATGATAAAATGATGTCGGGACGTGGCAGACTGCAACTCGCTCTTATGCTTGAAACACACATTAATGAGATAAGTGAGCAAATTTTTAAAAAGAAACTTTTTAACGGTGCCGACAAAAAGGCAAACAAGGCCAAAGATGTAATTGACAGCTGCTTTATTTGCGAAAAGATTAACTGGGGTATGCAGCACATGGTAGAGACCATTTACCGCTGTTATGAAAAAGAAGAAGATTTTAGAAAGCTTTTTGACAACCAGCCGCAGTTTTGTCTGCATCATTTTGAGCAGCTTATGAGCGGTGCCGATAAAAAGAAAATGCCGCGCTATGTTGGCGAATTCAAAGAAAATTTGACCCGTATAACCGCCGATTATGTAAAATCGCTGGGTGAGGATTTGCATACATACTGTGCTATGTACGATTACCGTAACGCCGGCAAAAAGAAAGATATAGGTTCTGCTGCAGATTCGGTTGAGCGTGCGGTATCATATTTGTCGGGTAAAATTTAATTTACATAATGCGACAAAATAATTGCACTTTGTAACACAAAGTTAATGACTTTTAGCCGTAAATACGGGTGTTTTTCAACTTTTCCACCGAGTTTTCCACATTTTTATGTTAACCTGAATATAAAACCGCCGCCTTGTCAAAAATAGTTTTATAACATTAAAAGGCGGTAAAATTTATGGTCAAAGGTGTAAACAAAACGGTGATAGAGGTTAACAACACAGGTAGCAAGGTGTTTGATAAAATTGTTTTTTATGTAAGCCCAAGCTGTGCTAATTTGAGTGCTAAAAGTCTTAATAAAGCCATCAGAGGCTTTACCTTTCAATTAGACGAAAGGGCGGGCAGGGGATATAAATCACTGCGAAAGCGATGTATGACCCGTCGCCGTATAATATTTGGCGTAGGCGCGCTATTGGCTTTAGGAATAGCAACACTGATTACGGCACTTATTTTATGAATATAATGTAAAAAAGCAAGCAACTGCTTGCTTTTTTGTTTTGTTTGGTGTAAAATATATCGTATATTTTATCCAATTTGTGAGGAATTTAAATGAACATATTAAAAAACGGCGGCAAATTAATGGCAGGTATGATTGTTGCGGTGGTTATCAGCTTTTTTCTTTGCATTTCAATAAATATTATTTGTTCGGCTGCTTTTACCAAAGAAATCGGATACAAAGCCTTTGTTTACGAGAGTGAAACTGCCGAAAAGTCAATGGCTGAATACGAGTATGAATATGTTGATAAAGACGGCGACGGCAAAGATGACGGCACCGATACCAAAATGAAGGAATATGAAGATAAGGGCTATTTTGTAACAACGGAGGCAGAGCGCTCAACACTTACGGGTGTGGGCAAGGGCGTATTTTTGGCAACCTCGCAGGTGCTTACCTTTATAATGCTTGTCGCTTTTGCCTCGGGCGGCGCATATAAGCAGGGCTTTAAGGATATCAATCTTGTAAAGATAGAGCAGATAAAAGAGGATAAGCTTAAAGGACTTAAAATCGGTCTTATTGGTAATATACCGTTTTTTGTGTTGTTTATTGCGGCTGTTGTTACTGCAAACGTACAATCATTTAAAATCCCCGTGGTGTGGTATGCATTTTTAAACAGTCAGTTTTACCCCGTAATAATGATGATAAAAGGCACAGCCGAAACACTTTCACAGCTTGAGATTGGTCAGTTTATATTGTTGTTTATATTACAGCTAATAGTACCTGCAATTGCGGCAGTGGCTTATATTTTGGGCTATAAAGAGATAAATGTTTTTGAAAAAATGATGTATAAAAAAGAGGATAGGTAAATGGCAGGATTTTTTGGATTTTTAGATTTTACAAAAGAGGGTCCGGGTATTGAAAAAGATGCCCCCAAAAAGAAGGCACCCTTTGTATTTATAGAAACCTTTTTTCGCAATTTTTGGCGTTTTATGCTTATAAACGTGGTATATACCGTGTTATCAATACCGGTTGTAACACACGGTATGACAAGTGCGGGTTTTACCAATGTGGCACGTAATATAGCACGTGATAAGCACTCGTTTGGTCTTAGCGATTTTTTTGAGACCATAAAAAAGAATTTAAAGCAATCAATCATTGTTGGCATTATAAATGCAATTATTACCGCTATTGTGGCGTTTGCACTTTATATTTATTATGTATCATATACCCACCCCGAAACCGAAAGTCTTTTTAATCTAATAGGGTTTGGTGCAAGCATTGCATTTGCGGCTGTGTTTGCTATGATGCAGTTTTATATTTACACACTTATGATAACCTTTGATTTCAGTATTAAAAAGCTTTATTCTAACAGTTTTAAATTTGTATTTTTAAATCTGTGGAAAAATTTACTTTGCGGTGCGATATTATTGGCTACCATTGCAATATATGTTTTGGTATTTATAGCATTTGACGGCAATTTTAGAGTGCTTTTTATTGAATTGCTTATTGCATTGCTGACCTATCCCGCATTTAGATTTTTACTGATACAGTTTTTCACCTTTGGCAGTATAAAAAAATATATAATTGACCCATATTATAAGGAGCATCCTGACGCTGACATTGAAAAACGCCGTGATTTGGGACTTGAAGTGCCTGAAGAGGATGACAACGAGGAAGAACCGATTTCTTGGGAATGATAGGTAGAGTGTTCGAAAGAACACTCTACAGTTATATTTGCACAAGGGCGAGCTTTATTGCTACGCAGTGGTATCATGCTATAACAAAATCAAGTATACGCAGCTTGCCGTCTTTGATTTCTATAGCACTTTTATATTCACCAAACGCAGTTTGAACGGTGCTTTCATAAGCGGCGGAAATGCCAATCCAACCAAAACTTAGGCACATTATTATAATAAGACTGATATAAAATGTTCTAAAATAGGTTTTTGTGTTTTTGTTCATTTTGTGTTCCTTTTGTTTTTTATAAGGTGTTAAATAAATTTACCAATGCATTGCCAAGCAGCTCTGCCGAATATTTTACCTCATCTATACTGTTGCCGTCGGTGCCTATTTCTATAAGCACGGCGCCATTGCTGAGGCTCTGGTTATAGTTTTTGGGCACAAAGCGTATTGAACGCGCAAGTGAGGGGTACATTACCTCTACCGTTTGCTGTATTTTGGTAGCCAGCTTTAAATTTTCACGCCAATTGGGAAAATTTGTCACATTGCCGGTTTGCGCACCCATAACCAGCATTATTTGTGCTGCTTTTTTGCCGTTTATTTCGGTAGTAAGCTTTACCTTGTCGGTGTCATTTGCGGCAACGGCATCACGGTGCAGGTCAATAACAACCTTGATGCTTTGGTGCTTTTGTGTGTAGCTGCTGATTGTTTTTGCTGCACGGCTGTAGCTTTGGTTATATGACGGATAATCGTGCTGTGTGGTGTCGTGCAGCGTTTTTATACCTGCCGCATTTAGCTTGTCACTGACTATTTTGCCCAAAGCCACCATATTGTATTCATTATCGGTGGTGCGTGTTGCATCTTGGTCGGTATAGGTGTTTTTATCGGTTAGCAAAAAGCTTTCGGTAGCGTGGGTGTGCATAATAAGCACCTGTGGTTGGTCGTTTTTGTCTATGGTATAGCCCAATTTACCGTCTAAAAACTCTTTTAAATTTATATCAAGGTCGGTGCCGTTTTTTAAATAAACATTATTGTATGACGTGTTTGCAGTATATGGTGAAATGAATTTTTCTATGACCTTGCCGCATACAGTGCCGCCCGATGCCGCAGCAACGACTTTAGGCTCGGGTGTTTTTTGTTCGGAACTATCTTTACTTGTATTCTCGGTTTTTTCGGCATTTTCGATTTGCTCATTTTGCACGGTTGTGTCCAAACTAACGGCGGCGGTATCGGTTGTAGCAATTGTATCGCCTTGTGCTGCAGAAAGCCCTAAAAAGCTTGTATATGTTAAAAAAAGCACCGCGCTTAGCACCGTTGCGCCAAAGCGGATTATGGCACCCCTGTTGTTCATAAGTTAATCACACTCCATAACAATGTTTATGCAATAAAGTGTTAGGTTAGACTTTCAATAATTGAAATATCAAGTGACGGCTGCAAAAAAATATTAATTGCACGGGATATAATATCGGCACTTTTTTCTATAAGAAGGTCAATCTCTTTAGGTGTTACCATCATATTGTCGTCAGATTTGTCAAAAAAGCTGTTGGCATCAATTACGGTGGGTACGCCAACCGCTATGACCGGTACACCCACCGTGTCGTGGCTAAGCTCACGGCGGCTGTTATTAACACCGGCACCGGGGCTGATGCCACTGTCACTTAACTGAATTGTGCGGCATAGGCGTTCGGCACTGCGGCAAGCAAGGGCATCGACGGCTATTATAATATCGGGTTTTACAGTGGTGGTGGCAGCCTTTATAATGTCATAGCTTTCAATGCCTGTTTTACCAAGCACACCCGGTGTTATACAGCAAACGCTGTTAAGCTTTTCAAGCCCTATACTTTGCTTTAAATTGTTTGACAAATGCCGTGTGGCAAGCACACGCCCGCAGACCAACGGGCCCAATGCATCGGGGGTGATGTCACAGTTGCCAAGACCCACCACAAGCACGGTTTCGGCGCCGACAGGCGATACCGATTTAAAAGCCCTTACGGTTGCCTTTATAATATCGTCGGTGTCACACACGGTATAAAGACGGGGGAAGCTGACTGTGCAGTATCTGCCCATTGGTTTTTGAAATTCTTTTGACAAAACCTGATTATCAATTATAACCGTGTCAAGAGTAGCCAAACCAATTTTTTCTTGTTTTGCATTAATGTTTATATTTTTACAAGATGTTTGTTGTTCGGCTATAAGGTCGGTACGAATATTCATAAAATCACCTAAAATTATCTTACCCTAAAAGTTGTTTTGTTTTCAGATTATTGAAATTTATATATAGATATGGTATGGTTGAGGTACAATAGGGACAAGTTAGAGAATCCTTATAAACAGAGGGTTTGCTAATTTAGTCCCTATTTTTTTATGCCTACTTATGTGGGTAAATCTTATGAAAACGGAGGTTTTTACACTTTATGAACGAAATAATTGTGGTTGCGAACCAAAAAGGAGGTGTTGCAAAGACCTCTACCGTGCGAAATCTGTCGTATTCCCTTGCTGAACTTGGCAAAAAGGTACTGACAGTTGATTTAGACCCCCAAAGCAACCTAACAATCGGCTTTGGTATAACACCGAAAAAAGCCAAACATACCACAGGCACACTAATAACCCGTATGCTCACCGAGGAAGAACTACCCGATTACAGCGAATATATCCAAACTGTCGGTAAAGTAGATGTACTTCCTGCAAGCAGAGCTTTAACGGTTGCAGAGGTCAATATGCTAATCACCCCCGGTAGTAACAAGTATCTTTCAAAATTGTTAGAACCCTTGCGAGAGGTTTATGACTATATCATTATTGATACTAACCCCTCTCTCGGTGCTTTAACAATAAACGCCTTGACCGCTTGTGATGAAGTAATAATCCCTATTGACCCCGAACTGTTTGCAATTACGGGTTTGAATGACTTAATAGATTCCATAGGAAAAGTAAAAGCAAATTTGAACCCCAATATTAAAATTGGCGGTATTCTGTTCGTTAAGAGCATAACCCGAACCAACCTATATAAAACAGCAAGACAGAATATTGCAGACTATTTCCCGAACATACCTATATATGAAAGCGTTATCCCTCTTACAGTAAAGGTCGGAGAAGCCAATAATAGTGCATTGGCAGTAGCAGAATATGAACACTTGAACCCTGCTGCCGTTGCCTATACGGAACTTGCAAAGGAGGTGTTGCAGAATGGAAAAAATGAAACCGAGAATAAAATCGCTTAATGACCTTTTTGACAACGGCGAACCCGAACCGTATGATAGTGCGGTAAACCCTGCCGTCATTACGGACGGAAAGAACCAAGTTAAGTATATTGAACCGAAAAAAATCAGAACCTTTAAAAATCACCCATTTCGTTTGTATGACGGCGAAAGGCTTGACGATTTAATTGCAAGCATTAAGGAAAACGGCATACTTGTCCCCACTATTGGAAACCTTATAGCGTTCCCAATTTTAGACAAGTGCAAGAAAGATGATAAGTGGCAGTACCACTTGACGAGCAGTGATAAAGAGGATGTTCTGAAATTGTGTAACTACTTGGTAGAAAATAATATCAAGTATCTTGCAAACCACGGCATTAACAGAAAAGGTCACGAGACCATCAATGTTATCGCATATATCAAAACCAAAGACCAAAGTAGGCTAATTGAAAAGTATTTAGCCGAATCAAAGAGTAAATATTTAAAGGAAATAAATAGGTGACAAAATGGAACAGATTAAGATTAAGTACCACAATCCAGACCTTGTGAAGATTGAGAAAATTGCAGTCGGTGATTGGATTGATTTGAGAGCGGCAGAAGATGTTACGCTGAAGGCTGGCGAAAAGGCAATTATTAGCCTTGGCGTTTCTATGAAACTTCCTGATGGTTATGAGGCACATATCCTTCCTCGTAGTTCTACCTTTAAGAAGTGGGGCATTATCCAGACCAACCATATGGGTGTCATTGATAACTCTTATAGTGGCAACAACGACATCTGGGGTATGCCTGTTCGTGCGATGGAAGATACCGAGATTAAGGTAAATGACAGAATTTGCCAGTTCCGCATTATGAAGAAACAGCCCGAACTTGAATTCATTGAGGTTGACCATCTTGATGGTGCAGACCGTGGCGGTTTCGGTAGCACAGGAGCGAACTAAATTGCAAAAGGTAATCGAAGCACTTAACGGCAGAATCACGGCTGAAACTACTCTCAATATGACGAAAGAGCAAGAGTATTATGTGGCTGGTTTATCCGATGCATTAGAAATTGTTAAGAGTTATTATGAGAGTGAGTTTGTGATTGGTCGCAAATACTTTGTTCTTACTCTCGATAGGTTCAATAACGCACAAGTTGAGGAAATGAGATTGTATCGAATTAACAAGAAAAAGAGATGGTCATACTGCTTTACCAGATATTTGACCGGCGATACCGTTAATCCCGATTTGGTGCTTTGTAGTGAGGGCAGTCTTAAATTAAGGGTATTCACTTCGAGAGAAGAAGCAGAGAAAAATAAAAGTTCAGTATTGTGGAGACACAAGTAGAAATGGAGGGCGGTTTGTATTATTTTCTATGATATGAACCGCCTTTCTGTAAATAAAGGTGGTTAGCACAATGAGTAAGATAAACTTGTTGCCGAGCCAAAAGTTGTGCTTGACCGTTGAAGAAGCGGCAGCATATTCAATGCTTGGCGAAAACAGATTGAGAAAAATCATAGAGGAAGATAAAACTCTTGATTGGGTATTATATGTTGGTTCGTGGGTCAGAATAAAAAGACCACAGTTTGAGCAATGGATAGCAGAACAAAACTACATATAATATAATTAGTAATAGTAAATTTTTAGTAAAATAACGATTAAAAGCATATGTAGGTTTGTCAATGATGTGTTACAAAATTAGAAAACTTCACCATTTTGAAT
>JAUNAM010000008.1 GCA_030527615.1 Clostridia bacterium | reverse complement strand
ATCCTCATTAGTAGCGTAACCGTAATTTTTGTCTAACTTTTTGGGGTCAGAACAATTTGGAACGTTGGGCGGTTATTTTTTATGCTTATAGATTGCAATAAACAATCCGACAATGCTAATGATGATAGCACAAAAGCCAAAAAGGTTTTCGTATGTAACATATTGCATCGGCATCACCCTCTTTCTTTAGAAAGACAGAGGGCATAACCCTCTGCATTAAGAGGGAACAACCGCTTGTGCGTTTTCTTGGTAGTCCTTTGGGAGAAAAATCTCCGTTGGTCATTATACAACATAAGTCATATTTTGTCAATTAATGCAACACAAGTCGCTGCTTTAAGTTAAATCAGCGACTTGATTACATTTAATTGTGCATTATGCATTGTGAATTGTGCATTATTTATTTTTCGTCAACATAATCACAGGCGGCGAGGGCTGCTACGGCGCCGTCGGCGGCGGCAGTTGCCACCTGACGTATGCGCTTTGTGCGGCAGTCACCTGCAACAAAAATTCCGTTTTTGTCGGTTTTGCAATTCTCGTCCGATACTACATATCCGTAATTATCAAGGGTTATAATTCCCTCTACCATTTCGTTTTGAGGTATTAGACCGATTGCCACAAACATACCGTCAATGTCAAGTTGCTTTTCGTTACCGTTTGTATTGGCTATGGTGATACCCTTAAGCTGTGTATCGCCTAATACCGCCTTTACGGTGTGACCCAAAATAATCTCTACATTATCTTTGGCAAGCAGCTTTTCTTGCAGCTTTAGCTCTCCCGTTAAAAAGTCGAGGTTTTGCACAACATAGACCTTTTTTGCTAAATCGGCAAGCAATATTGCCTCTTGCAGTGCCGAATTGCCGCCGCCGATAACGGCTACAGTTTGACCTGTATAAAAAGCGCCGTCACAAACAGCACAAAAGGATATGCCCTCGCCCACAAAGTCTTGCTCGCGGTCGAGTCCTAACATACGGTGCTTGGCACCCGTGGCGATTATAACCGATTTACCCTCAAAATCACCGCTATCGGTGTGAACTGTTTTTATATCGCCGTCGGTAACCGACAGCACCTCGGCACACTCGACCTCGGCGTCAAGATTAAGCGCTTGTTCTACAAGCTTTTCGGCAAACTCGTTGCCGGTAACCTCACAAAATCCCGGTATATTCTCTACCTTGGGCGAAAATGTGATTTGACCGCCAAACGAGCCTTTTTCGATTACTAAAACACTCTTATTAGCACGGCGGGCATATATTGCGGCGGTAAGACCTGCAGGTCCGCCACCGATAACAATTATATCATACATTTATATCGTTCCTCTTTTAAAGCAAAGTGGCAGGTTAAACCCTGCCACTTTTAATTTTTAATTAAGCATTCAAATATTTCTTAATGTCAGAAACTCCTGCGTGCTTTGTAGCCATACCGTTTTCTACAACAACAAGTGTCGGTGCTTGGCGAATGCCCAAAGCGGTTGCTGCCTCGGCATTTTCGTTAGCAAGCAGCTTGCTAAATGAAACGCCTGCTTTTTCAAGCAAAGATACTGCTATTTTGCAGTTGGGGCAGGTTGCGGTTGTAAATAGGTAGATGCCGTCAGCCATTACAGCATCGTTTGACTCGCAGTCACAAGCATCAGCAGCTACAGTCTTAACATTAAGCTTTGAATTTGCAATGTCATAAACCTTGCGGTCCTTAAACTCTTGTGACTTACCGTCATTCCAGTTTTGAACAGGACGGTAGTAACCGGTAATACGGCTGTAAACCTCGGTGTTGTTACCGCACTCGGGGCAGGTGTAAACCTCGCCCGAAATATAACCGTGGTTGCGGCATACAGAGTATGTTGGTGACATTGTATAGTACGGCAGGCGATAGTTTTCGGCAATCTTTCGCACCAGGTTTGCGGCAGCCTTCCAATCGGGGAGTTTTTCGCCCAAGAATGCGTGGAAAACAGTACCCGAAGTATAGAGTGTTTGAAGCTCATCTTGAACATCAAGAGCCGAGAAAATATCCTCAGTGTAACCAACCGGCAGATGTGAAGAGTTGGTGTAGTAGGGTGTTTCACCCTCGGCAGCACCCGCAGTGATAATGTCGGGATAGTGCTTTAGGTCGTGCTTTGCAAGACGGAAAGCGGTAGACTCGGCAGGGGTAGCCTCAAGGTTATAAAGGTCGCCGTACTGCTCTTGATAGTCAGAAAGACGCTCACGCATATGGTTGAGCACGTCCTTTGTAAAGGCTTGTGCTTTTTCGTTGGTTAAATCCTCTTTAATCCAATTAGCATTAAGGGTTGCCTCGTTCATACCAACAAGACCGATGGTTGAGAAGTGGTTGTTAAATGTGCCAAGATATCTCTTGGTGTAGGGATAAAGACCGGAGTCTAGAAGCTTTGTAATAACTGTACGCTTAACGTGTAGTGAGCGTGCAGAGATATCCATCATACGGTCAAGTCTTGCATAGAAATCCTTTTCGTCCTTTGCAAGGTAAGCAATACGTGGCATATTAATGGTAACAACACCAACCGAACCGGTTGACTCACCGCTACCAAAGAAGCCACCAGACTTTTTGCGAAGCTCGCGAAGGTCAAGGCGAAGTCTGCAACACATTGAACGAACATCGCTTGGTTCCATATCGCTGTTGATATAGTTTGAGAAATAGGGTGTGCCGTATTTTGCGGTCATTTCAAAGAGAAGCTTGTTGTTCTCGGTCTCGGACCAGTCAAAATCACGTGTGATTGAATAGGTGGGGATTGGGTATTGGAAGCCACGGCCGTTAGCGTCGCCCTCAATCATAATTTCGATAAACGCACGGTTTATCATATCCATCTCGGCCTTACAATCCTTGTACTTAAAGTCCATTTCCTTGCCGCCAACAATACAGTTAAGCTCGGCTAAGTCGTTTGGCACTGTCCAGTCAAGGGTGATATTGGTAAAGGGAGATTGTGTGCCCCAACGTGAAGGAGTATTTACACCATAGATAAAGCTTTGAATGCACTGCTTAACCTCTTTATAGGTTAGATTGTCAACCTTTACAAATGGTGCTAAATAGGTATCAAATGATGAAAACGCCTGTGCACCTGCCCACTCGTTTTGCATAATACCAAGGAAGTTAACCATTTGGTTGCAAAGGGTAGAAAGATGGCTTGCAGGAGAAGATGTAATCTTGCCGGGCACGCCGCCAAGACCCTCTTGAATAAGCTGTTTTAGTGACCAGCCTGCGCAGTAACCGGTAAGCATTGAAAGGTCATGAATGTGAATGTCTGCGTTGCGGTGAGCGTTGCCGATTTCATCATCATAGATTTCACTCAACCAGTAGTTAGCGGTAACTGCACCCGAGTTTGAAAGAATCAAGCCGCCTACAGAATAGGTAACGGTTGAGTTTTCTTTAACACGCCAGTCATTAATGTTAAGATAGTTGTCTATAATCTCTTTATAGTCAACCATTGTAGCGTTAATATTACGGATTTTCTCTCTTTGACGACGGTAGATAATGTATGCCTTTGATACATCGTCATAACCTGCTCTGATAAGAACAGACTCTACGCTGTCTTGAATGTTTTCAACGGTGATTTTACCGTCTTCAATCTTATCGGCAAAGTCAGCGGTAACCTTAAGCGCTAAAAAGTCGATAATGTCTTGATTGTACTCTTTTTGGCAAGCTTCAAATGCCTGTTTGATGGCATCGCTAATCTTTTGAATATCAAAACCGACCAGCTTGCCGTCACGTTTTACTACGTTGTACATAATTCTTCCCCTTTTTTCTTTTCTTTTTATTTCTTTCGCGAACAAGATACATTATATAGGATATTTTGTACTTTGTCAATAGAAAAAATACAATATCTTGTGGTTTTAACCACAAGATATTGTATTTAGAGTCCTCTAAGTTGTGTGTTCTCAATACAGTCTGTCGCCGCAAGCCGCATATTCTCTATGGTTTCGCGATCTGCTGCCGTTAGTCCATCTTTTATAAGGTCGCCCGAATCGGTAAAATTTTGTAAAAAATATTTTTTTGCGCCGCGTATCCACTCGGCAATAGATTTTATATCCTCTACAGTATGATATTCATTTACAACAGTTGTTCTAAATTCATAATCTACCTTGTTTTGTTTGAGCAACGCTATGCTTTTTTCAATGTTTGAAAGGTCCTGTTCACTGCATTCGGCGGTAAGACGATATTTTTCTTTTGAATTTTTAATATCCATAGCGACATAGTCAATATTGCCGCTATTAATCAGTTGTTCTAAAATATCGGGGTAGCTGCCGTTGGTGTCAAGCTTTACAAGATATCCAAGCTCTTTTACCTTTTTAATAAATTCGGGTAAATCTTTGTGAAGAAGCGGCTCACCACCCGTAATACATATACCGTCAAGTATACCAATACGCTTTTTTAAATAATCAAGCACATATTCTTCACTAAAAAAATTTTGATTATCAATATGGGTCACAAGCGCCGCATTATGGCAAAAGGGACAACGAAAATTACAGCCCGCCGTAAATAACGTTGCTGCAACGTGACCCGGAAAATCTAAAAGTGTAAGTTTTTGAAATCCGTTAAATTGCATTTTAATCTTCCTTTAATCCTCTGCTGCAAACTGCTCGGCGATGGCGGTTTTGCTGTCGGGCTTTGAGTCACCGTGGCGCACAAAGCACATTGTAACAAACGAAAGTGCCGAGAAAACAACCGCATAGGGGAACAAAACGTTATATCCCAAACCTAAATTGTCAATAAGCAGACCCGACAAAATGGGTGTTACAACCTGTGCCGCCATAGAAAAGGTGTAGTAGTAGCCTGTATATTTACCGACATCACCACCACTGCACATTTCAACAGCCATGGGAAAAGAGTTTACATTTATTGATGCCCAGCCTATGCCAACCAGTGCAAATATCGCATACATAAGTGGGGTTTCTTGTCTTATAAATATTGCGGCAGTATAACAAACTGTCATAAGCAGTATGCCTGCAAGCACCGCCTTTTTTCGGCCTAATTTGCTTGATAAAAATCCAAGAGGTACAAATGCCGCTATTGCCGCTATTGTAGCCACCGTTAAATAACCCGACGATGTAGCAAGGTCAACATTCCAAACATTTACACAATAACGTGAAAAAGATGTGGTAACGGCATTGTAGGCTGTCCACCATAAAAACACCGACAACAAAATAAGTACAAGGCTTTTAAACACGTCTTTGGGCAGTTTTTTGCCGGCGTTTGTATTAATTTCTTCCTCGTCTTGAATGTTTGTTTGCTTTAAAACCTTGTTTTCGTTAAGGCTAAACACCATTATGAGCACAGTAATCAGCATAAAGCCTGCTATTATTAAAAACACGGGGACAAACGATTGACCCGACGAATAAACCTTTTCGCCACTGTCGGTCGTTTCGCTCTTTAGCATAAACATCATAACAATTGTTGCAAAAATGCCGCCGATATAACCCACCAAATTTATAATGGCATTGCCCTTGCTGCGAAGCGGCTTAGGTGTTACATCGGGCATATACGATACAGCGGGTGAACGGTAAACCGACATAACAACAAGCAGCACCATAAGACATATAATAAATCCCCAAAAGTTTTGCGCCTTTTGCAAAAACGCCAACACGCACATAAGTGCAACTGCCGCCAGTGTGCCATACAAAATGTACGGTGTGCGTTTGCCTAAACGGGTGTTTGTTTTATCTGATAGAGCGCCGAAAAAGGGCAGCAACAATACCCCCAAAATGTTATCCACCGACATAAAAGAATTTGCAACGGTGGTTCTAAGACCAAAGGTGTTTTCTAATATAAACGGTATTACTTGGTCATAAAACTGCCAAAAGCATAAAATTGATGCAAAGGCAAGTCCTATGAGTGTCGTTCTTTTATAATTAAGCTTCATATTTTTATCCCCTTATATAAGTTCAATTATTGCCGCTAAATTCCCTCGTTTGCCTCCGGTTGCTCTGTGAGAGTGAAGCTCATTAGCGTTGCAACAGGTGCAAATATCGCTTGTGTCTATGTTTTCTGCCTTTATACCTGCCGAAAGCAGTATATTTTTATTTGCATTTACAAGATTCAGCATAAAATGGTCTTGGTCACGCCCTGCCTTAAACACACCGTCAAGCTTTATACCGCTTTGCTTAAAGGCATCATAAACAGGGGTGTCAACCTCATAACAATTTTCACATATACAAGGACCTATTGCCGCGATTATATCTTCACGGCGACAACCAAACTCGTTTACCATTTTATCTACTGTAACGGCGCCTATTTGACTTACAGTTCCACGCCAACCCGCATGAGAGGTAGCACACACGTGCTTTTCAGGGTCGCAAAACAGCAAGGGTGTGCAGTCGGCATATTGTGTAACAAGTGCCACACCCGACTCGGCGGTGATTAGCCCGTCAACATCGTTAAAGCCTTGCTTTGTATACCCCGTGCCGCAATCCGCACTTGTTACAATGCGAACATTATTGGTATGGGTTTGTCGGCTTAACACCAAATGCGATATATCAATGCCCACCGCACCGCACAGTCGGCGGTAGTTTTCCTCAACGGCGGCAAAATCATCGCCGCCCGAAAAGCTTGTGTTCATAGTGGCATATTGACCCTTGCTTACGCCGCCTAAACGGGTAGAAAAGGTATGCCTTACAGCCCCACAGCTTTCAAGCCTCGGAAAGGTGATATAAACAAGGTCGCCCTTTTTATTAATTTTTAGGTTAGAGCTTTTCATAAGCGGTTTCTAACTCCTCTAAAAATCGGTTTGATTTAAGCATTAATCGGGTAGCTGTAGATTTGCCCAAACGGTCGGTTATCGCATCTAAAGCTTCTTTTATTTTGGGAGGGCGATTTTTTACCGAGTGGGTATCGCTTGCCACAAACGAAATATATCCGCCCTTTATTAACTTTTCACAAATTTTAGCCTCTTCCTTGCTTGTCATTCCGTCGGCATTAATGTGTGCTATTGCATATCCGTCGGATATAAGCTTTAACAGCTTTTTAAAGCCCTTTACCTTATAATAACGCTCTATATGGGCAAGTATTACCTTAAAGCCTAAATTTTCGCTTAAAGCAATTATATCATCTAAAACAAGCTTGGTTATGGGTGCGCCATAGGGCAATTCAAGCAAAAGGTGGTCGGTGCCCTTTATGGCAAACTGGTCAATGCTTTTGCTTTTACCCATTCCGTTAAAATAGCGAAGCTCACAGCCAAGAAAAATGCGTGGCAAATCTTGACCTGCTGCGGCGTTTTTTAATTCTTTATATGCCAAATCAATCTTTTCAACAAATTCTTCGGCATTATCATAGTCGGGGTAAAAATGCGGCGTAGCAATTACCGCCGTTACACCCTGCGTCTTTAACGCTTCAAGCAGTGCTAACGAGGTTTCTATATCCTTTGCCCCATCGTCTACATTCGGTAAAATATGCGAATGTATATCTAAATAATCCATAATCAGCCTTCTTACAAAAAATCGGGAAAACGCCAAGGTTCTCCCGATTTTAATTTATTCTTGCGGTTTTGTATCGGCAGTTTCTGCCGCAGGAGTCTCCGGTTGTTGCAATGTAGGCTTGCTTCCATAACCGTATCCGTATCCGTATTTACGATAGCCGTATTTGCGATATCCATACTTGCGGTATCCGTATTTACGATAGCCGTATCGACCCGATTTTGGATTTGCACCATTCATAACAGTGCCAAGCAAGTTTATACCGGCAAATTTTGCCGCTTCGATTGAGCGTTCAATTGCATCGGTAGGTGTTACTTGGTCTTTTACAACCAAAACAAGACCTGCCGTTGCAGGCGCTATAACCCAGGCATCGGTAACAACGTCTACCGGTGGGGTGTCAATTATTACATAGCTGTATTCTTTAGATGCTTCGTCAACAAGCTCTTTAAAACGTGCCGAGCCCAAAAGCTCTGACGGGTTGGGAGGCACCTGACCTGCGGTAAGCACATCAAATGTATCGTTTACACGGGTTATGACATCGCTCCACTTGTGAAAGCCTGCGAGTGCACCCGAAAGACCTGCCGTGTTTTCTATCTTTAGCTTTTTGTGAATAGAGCTGCGGCGCATATCGGCGTCAATGAGCAAGACCTTATCACCCAACTGCGAAAAGGCAATCGCCATATTAACCGCCGTGGTAGATTTACCCTCACCCTCTTCAGGACTTGTTATGCCAAAAACCTTTGCTTCGCTGTTTGACAGCAAAAAGGTAAGGTTAGTACGAATAGCCTTGTAAGCTTCTATAACAGCAAAGGGCACGTGACGTGTCTCGCTTATGTTCATAACCGTATTTTTGCTGTCGCTTGATTTCTTTTTAATAGCCATTTGCATAACCTCCTCTGCCTTTTTTCTTGCGGTAACCGCCTGATTCGGCATTTTCAAAATCGGGCACCGCACCAAGCAACGGTACATCAAATCTGCTTGTAAAATCTTCTTCGCCCTTTATTGCACGGTTGGTAGATTCTATAATAAACGCCACCGCATACGCAAGCACTGCACCAATAACGCCGGCTACACCGGTTGTTCTGAATGTGCGAGGAAATGTCATAGATGCGCTTATAGCTGTTTCAACATCTACCGCAATTGAATTTGGTATGATTTCGGGTATATAATCGCAAGAAACCTTTGCAATTTTGTTTGCTACACGCATAGCCTCTTTAGGGTCTTCGCCGTTTACTGTTATATCTATAAACAAAGAATTTTCACTTCTTTGCGATACAGACGTGCGGTTCTTTATGTCTTGATATGTGTAGTCACCCTTTAGCTTGTCGGCAACCTGCTTGTATAAATCGGGGGTTTTGAGCACATCAATAACCGTTTCAATCAAATAAAGCGAAGCCGAAAGGTCACTTGCAGAAACCTTATCCTGTGTCGCATCAGGATTTATTACGGTAATTGCACCGTTGGTTACAACTATCGACGCTCTGGCACCCCAAATAGGTGTCAGCAAAAATTTGCAATAACTAAACGCACCTGCCGCAAAGATTACAGCAACCAAAATGATTATCCATAAACGGCGCCATGCAAGCATCAGCAGTTCCATAACATTTATAGTTTTCTCTTCCATTTTATTCCTCTTTTCAAATAAAATTCATAGTTAAGTATATAATAACACCATTTACACTTTTTTTCAAGTTATTTATATAATAAAAATCCCGAAAGGAATGACTTTGTTAGCCAAAAACACCCTTCGGGATTTTAAGATTTAAAATTTTCGACCGGCTCCACCGCCGCCAAACGAACCTCCGCCACCGCTAAAACCGCCGAAGCCGCCACCGCCATTGAAATTGTTGTGACCGCCAAAACCGCCGTAAAAACGTGGTGCACCAAATATAAACATTCCGCCACGGCGACCAAATATCAAACCGTAAAGCGCCACTAAAGCTATAAGTATTAACCACGAAATCAACACTTTGCCTGCCGAGGGACTCTCTACTTGCTTTTCGGGAAGCAAATCAATCGGAATATAATTATCCTGTGGGGTTATGCCGTATTCAATATAAACCTCATTAACAACGGCGTTATAAATGCCCGTTAACCCTGCAGAAAAATTATCGTTCTCAAAACACGGTATTCCGTAATTGTCAATTATTCTGCCGGTTTTGCTGTCGGGCAACGCCCCCTCAAGACCATATCCTACCGAAATATAAATCTCTCGGTCGGACTCTGACAATAAAACAACTATACCGTTGTTTTTTTCTTTATCTCCTACGCCCCAATTGCGGCCGAGTTCTAACGCATAATCGTCAATTTCTTTGCCGTCTAAATCTTCAACCGTTACCACAACCGCCTGTGCGGTGGTCTGTTTTTGAAGCGCTGCACCTGCTGTGCATATTTTATCGGCATCGTCTTTTGTTAAAATCTCGGCAAAATCGTTAACAAAAAACCTTTCGGTGGCATTTGGTAATGCTTGCTTTTTTTCTTTGCCGCAGGATGTCAACGATAGTACTAAAATCATTGACAATATCAATGCGGAAACTGTTTTTATGGTTTTTAAAAATGTCTTTTTCATACTAACTAAAATCTACGGTAGGTGCCTTTTGCGCCGACTCGTCAGCCTCAAACAGCTCTGCTTTATCGAATCCAAAAATGCCTGCAATTATGTTTGAAGGGAATTTGCGGATAGATACATTGTATTGCTGTACCACCTCGTTATAATCTTTGCGAGCTACTGCAATGCGGTTTTCGGTACCTGCAAGCTCATCCTGCAAAGCAAGGTATTGTTTATCTGCCTTAAGCTCGGGGTATGCTTCGGTTACGGCGTTTACCCAAATATCAATAGCGCTGTCAAGCTGTGCAGATGCCTCTGCTTGAGCTGCAACATCGCCGCCATCTACCGCCTTGGTTACTGCCGAACGTGCTTCGGTTACGGCAGTAAAGGTGGACTGCTCATAGTCACTATATCCCTTTACCGTTTCAACAAAGTTGGGTATTAAGTCAGCTCGGCGTTGCAGTTGTATCTCTATGTTTGATTGCGCTTTGTTTACCGTTTCTTGTTTGTCAACAAATCCATTATAAGAGGATGCCACGCTGCTGATTAAAACAACCAACACTACCGCTACTGCGATTAAAATAATTAAGCCCTTCTTTTTCATTTTTTAAGCTCCTTTACAAATTCGTCTATACGCCTTAATGCTTCTATAATGTGCTCGGTGCTATAGCAATAAGAGGCTCTTATAAAGCCTTCGCCGCCTTTACCGAATGCCGTGCCGGGCACTACTGCCACATGCTTGGCTTCAAGCAATTGTTCACAAAATTCCTCGCTGGTAAGCCCCGTACTTTTTATACACGGAAAAGCATAAAACGCACCACGCGGCTCACGGCAGATAAGACCCGCCTTGTTAAAGCCGTTCACCATAAGTCTGCGACGGCGGTTGTATTCTTTTTTCATACTTTCAACGGCATCGTCACAATTGCGAAGCGCCTCTACTGCGGCATATTGCGATGTGGTAGGTGCACACATAATTGCAAATTGATGTATTTTAAGCACCTGTTGCATAACTTCAGCAGGTCCGCAGGCAAAGCCCAATCGCCAACCTGTCATAGAAAATGTTTTTGAAAAACCGTTTACTATAACGGTGCGCTCGCGCATACCGTCGATAGCCGCTATTGACACGTGTGGGTTATCGGCAAAGGTAAGCTCTGAATAAATTTCGTCAGAAATAACCAAAATATTAGTGTCGCGCAGCACCTCGGCTATTTTTTCAAGGTCATCACGTTCCATAATTGCACCCGTAGGGTTGCAGGGATAAGGAAGAATTAATGCCTTGGTTTTGTCGGTGATTGCATTTTTAAGCTGTTCCGGTGTAAGCTTAAAATCGTCCTCAGCCTTGGTTTCAATTATCACCGGCACGCCGCCTATTAGCTGAGTTATAGGCTCATAGCAAACATAAGACGGTTGAGGAATTATTACCTCGTCACCGGCATTTACCACAGCACGAAGCGTAGCATCAATTGCCTCACTGCCGCCTACAGTCACAACCACTTCACCGTTGGGACAATACTCTATGTCGCATTTTCTTTTTATATAATTTGAAATTTCGGCACGAAGTGTATCAAGACCTTGGTTAGATGTGTATTTAGTTTTTCCTTTTTCAAGCGAGGATATACCTGCCTTTCGCACCAACCACGGCGTTTGAAAATCAGGCTCACCCACGCCCAAAGAAATAACGTCATCCATATTTGCGGCAATATCAAAAAATTTGCGTATGCCCGAAGGCTTAATGCCGCAAACGGTTTGCGTTAATACTTTTGAGTAATCTATCATAACAAGAATTGCCCCCTGTCGTCGGGTTTGTTATCAAATAGCTTAACATCCATTTCCTTATAGCGGCGCATTACAAAATGTGTAGCGGTTGATGTTACAGAATCTATTGTTGCAAGCTCACGTGCCACAAAACGTGATACATCTTGAAGCGTTTTGCCCTTTACCACAACATTAAGATCATAGCCGCCCGACATAAGGTATACTGCCTCTACCTCGGGGTAGGCAGCAACACGCTCGGCAACCTCTTCAAAACCGAGGTCTGCTTTAGGCACAACATTAAGCTCTATAATGGCCGACACTCTTGCGTCATCAAGCTGTTCCCAATCTACCACCGCTTTATAACCGCAAAGCAAGCCCTCTTTTTCAAGTGCTGCTATTTGAGCTGCGATATCCGCTTCGGTAGTATTCAGCATAACCGCCAACTCCTCGTTTGTGTAACGAGCATTTCGGCTTAAAAGTTTAAGTAATTCCTTTTTCATATTAAAGACCTCCTGAGGTTTGATTTTTGTTTTTGTGTTTCTCTTTTATAAAGTGATATGCAAAAAATGCCGTAAACAACACCGACATAAATACTATAGATATGGAATAACTTGCCGAAGCACCTAAAATTCCGTATTTGCGGGTTAGTATCGGTGTTATAAAATAGGTTATTACTGCCGTAATTATACAGCAAGCAAAGGTGCTGTATTGGTGTCGCATAACAATAATTCCGTATTGAAACAATTGATAAAACGCCGTAAAACCGCCGCTTATTACCATAAGGCAAAGCGCACCCTTATATGCCGATAAATCGATGCCAAACAGCCAACTGAGCACCGGTATGCCCAAAACATACGCACCGCCCAGACACATAATCATAAGCCCTAAAATTATAGCCACCTGACGCAATATCAAATTTAAAAAGCCTTTTAAATTATTGGCGTTATACCTTTGTGCAAGTGCCGTTATGGTCGGCTTTAAAACAAAGGAAGAAAACATATTAACCACAAAAGTCATCATATAAAGTGCGTTATAGGTGGCAAGTGTCGCCTCGCCAAAATTGCGTTCTACCGAATACTTTGATGCGTTAATAATGTACATATTCAAAAATTGATTTGTAAATAACGGTAACCCCGCTATAAACAAGCCCTTTTGCTTTTTAAAGCTGCTCTTTAACGAAACTCCGCCAAAATCGCCTATTAATCCGCCGTCGATTATAATAATCGATAAAGCATAGCAAACGGTCATTGACAGCAGAGCAATAACAATATCCTCGCTAACGAAAAACGCCACTAAAAACGCAAGCAAAAAAACCAAGGTTTTTACAAAAACGCCTCTGCAAGAAACGTCATATCTGCCCTTTTGCTGATAGCGGCCTTCTAATAAATCGGCAATTGATTCTAACACCCTAAAGCCTATACAAACACCTATTGCTATGGCTTTGACTCCGGTAAAAGAATCTTTTATAATCCAAATTGCACCTACGGCAATCATTGCCGCGGTTGTTATTATTCTAAAAACCGCATAATCACCAAAAGAATATTCCTCTTTAACATCCGAAGCCTGAAAGGTTCTAATGTTAAAATATCCTATTGTTACAAGCTGACTGCCTATTGAAAGCGCCAGCGCTATAATGCCGCCATCCTCTTTGCCAAAAAACTTTGTTGTAGCCATTGACATAACAAAAGAGCTGCCGGCATAGATAAGTCCTGCCAGCATTGTCCACAAATATGTTTTTTGCATATTGTAGTTTTTTGGCATAAAAAACTTTCTAATCATAAATTAAAAATTCCTATCAAAGATAAATTTAATCTTCGTCATCAAAACCAACGTCAAGAAGCTCGTGCCCTACCTGCTTTTCCACAGGGGGAGGTGTCATATAGTCTCCGTAGCATCTTGTCAGTATTTCGTGGTTTTTGGCAGGTAGTTTTACCTTAATGTCCTCAAACATAGCGTCTTGCAGAGGAAAAATCTCATCATCATTAATTATCCACTTGTCCGGCGTGTAATAGTCGAGCATTGTTCGGTTTTTGGTTTTTCCCTCGTATTTAACCTGTAATTCGGTGTACTGCTTTATAAGCTTTTGGGTTGAAGGACCAAACACCTTCATAACATAATACGCCACTATGCAAGCCACTCTTGTTAAGATTGTAGTAATACTATTGCCCGACATATATGGATATTTAACATTTCGGATTATATACATTTGGCTGATTCGGCGCAGTTTTTTATAATATGCTTTTCTTTCCTTTAAATCGTCGGGAACACAATCGTAAGGTATAATATCCATCCATATACCGGGATGATATTTCCATTTTTTATTATATTTTGTAGTAAAGGTTGTCCCTTTTTTATAAAGTCTTAAAAAGAAGCCCTGTGCCCCATCTTGAAGTGCAGCACCATAAAGTCCGAATTTTTCGCCTATTTCGTCCTTTGCAATTTCTACAAATTTGTCATAATCCTTTCTAAGCATTACAACGTCAATGTCGTCATCCCACGGAACAAATCCACCGTGACGTACAATGCCTATCGCCGTGCCAAAGGACACAAAATAGGTTAGGTCGTGCTTTTCACATATACGAATAAATTCTCTTAAAACATCTTTGCTTGCTTCGCGAATTTTTTGTTGTCTTTCTTTTGTATACTCTAACATATAACTCGACCTCTTTATCATATATTTATACACTATATATTATAGAAAAATATGACTTTAATGTCAATCTTAAATTGATAATTGAAAAGGTGCTGTGTTTGTGATATAATTACTTGATTAAATTTAGGCGGTGAAAATGTGAGCGAACGCACAATAGCGGCTATTGCCACACCTTTAGGTGAGGGCGGTATAAGTGTTATAAGAATATCGGGCGACGACGCTATAACCGTTGCCGACAAATGCTTTAAAAGTGTATCGGGCAAAAAGCTTTGCGAACTTGGCGGCTATCAAGCCCTTTTCGGCAGCGTTGTTGATAGGGACAACTCCCCGCTTGATGATGCGGTGGCGCTTGTTTTTTTGGCACCTAAAAGCTACACCGGTGAAAATATTGTGGAAATTTCGGTGCACGGCGGTCTTGTGTCCACACGTCAAATACTTCGCCGTGTGCTCCAGTGCGGTGCCGTAATGGCAACGGGCGGCGAATTTACCAAGCGTGCATTTTTAAACGGCAAGTTAGATTTAGCCAAAGCCGAAAGCGTTATAGGTCTTATCACGGCACGTAACGATGCAGCGGTTAAAATCACACAATCGGCACTTTCGGGCAAGATTAGCCGCGATATCAAAGATATTCTTGACAAATTACTCGAAACTGCGTCTTCGCTTTCGGTGTTTGCCGATTATCCCGACGAGGATATACCGGGGCTGACCCAAGAAAATTTTTGTAAAATGCTAAACGATTGCCGTCAAAAGTGTGAGAAACTAATCTCGACCTATGATACAGGCCGCATTATTCGTGAGGGTATAAGCTGTGCCATTGTCGGCAAGCCGAATGTTGGCAAATCCACACTTATGAATTTGCTGTGTGGTTCTGACCGTTCTATTGTTACCGATATTGCGGGCACTACACGCGACGTGGTTGAAAATGTTGTAACGGTGGGCGACATTACCCTTAATTTAAGTGACACGGCAGGGCTTCACGACACAAATGACGTAGTAGAAAAATTTGGTGTAGATAAAGCAAAAGAAAAAATTGAAAATGCCGAGCTGCTGCTGGCTGTATTTGATGCATCCGGCCCACTTGACCAAGACGATTTAGCGCTGCTTGAAAGCATTAAGGATAAAAAATGCATTGTTGTTTTAAATAAAACCGACCTTGAAGCTAAAATCGACAAATCACAGCTTGACGGTTTTGAAATTATAGAAATCTCGGCGAAACTGGGTTTAGGCTATGCTGCTTTAAGCGACAAAATTTACGGTATTTGCAACCTTCATAAGTTATCCCCCAACGACACCGTGCTTATCAGCGAACGCCAGCTTGACTGTGTGCGCCGTGCGCTTGACGGCATAAACGAAGCGCTTGACTCAATGCATTTGGGCATTACACTTGATGCTGTTGGTGTTTGCATAGATGACGCCATTGCCGCACTTTTGGAGCTTACCGGTGGGCGTGTTACAAACGAGGTTTGCGACGAAATATTTAAAAGATTTTGTGTAGGAAAGTAGATATTAGATATTAGATGTTAGAGGTTAGAGGTTGGAAATGGTACCAAAATACAAATCCGATAATTATGATATAGCGGTAATCGGCGGCGGGCACGCCGGCGTTGAGGCGGCACTTTCAAGCGCACGTCTTGGTTGCAGCACCGTTATGTTTACAATAAATCTTGATTGGGTGGGCAATATGCCCTGCAATCCGTCAATAGGCGGCACGGCAAAGGGTCACTTGGTGCGTGAGCTTGATGCACTGGGCGGCGAAATGGGCAAGGCTGCCGATGCCACCACGCTGCAAAGCCGTATGCTTAACCGAGGCAAAGGCCCTGCGGTTTATTCGTTGCGTGCACAAATTGACCGCCGTAAATACAGCGAATATATGAAATATGCCGCAGAGCGTCAAGAAAATCTTGATGTAAAACAGGCAGAAATTGTTGACCTTTATAAAGACTCTGACGGACTTTGGCACTGTATTACCCAGCTTGGTGCCGATTACACCTGTAAATGTGTAATTCTTGCCACCGGTACATTTTTGGGCGGCAGAATTTACATAGGTGAGGTAAACTATGAAAGCGGTCCTGACGGCACCTTTGCCGCAACCGAGCTTTCAAAGGCACTTTTAAAGTTGAATTTGCCCCTTCGCCGTTTTAAAACCGGTACCCCTGCACGAGTGGCGCGCAGCAGCATTGATTTTGACAAGCTTGAGGTGCAAGACGGTGATGACCAAACCGTGCCCTTTAGTTATTCGACCAAGCAAAACCCCGAAAACAAGGTGGTTTGCCACATTGGCTACACCAATGACGACACCAAAAAGGTAATACTTGAAAATCTGCACCGTTCACCGCTTTATGCCGGTGATATTGAGGGCGTAGGTCCACGTTATTGCCCCAGTATTGAGGACAAGGTTGTGCGCTTTGCCGATAAGCAGCGTCACCAAATGTTTGTAGAGCCATGTGGAGAAAACACCGAGGAAATGTATCTACAGGGTATGTCGTCTTCGCTGCCCGAAGAGGTGCAGATTAAGTTTTATCACACTATAAAGGGTCTTGAAAACGTAAAAATTATGCGCACAGCCTATGCTATTGAATATGACTGCATCGACCCGTTAGCGCTTGACGCCACCCTTGAAATCAAAGAGCATTCTGGGCTTTACGGTGCCGGTCAGTTTAACGGCTCAAGCGGTTATGAAGAGGCGGCAGCACAAGGCTTTGTTGCGGGTGTAAATGCCGCACATAAAATACTCGGTCGTAAGCCGCTACTGCTTTCACGTGCATCAAGCTATATCGGCACCCTTATTGACGACCTTGTAACCAAGGGCTGCTCTGACCCATACCGTATGATGACCTCTCGCAGCGAATACCGACTGCTTCTTCGTCAAGACAATGCCGACGAGCGTATGATGCCAACCGGTCACGCATTGGGTCTTATAAGCGACGAGCAATATCAAGAATTTTTAAACAAGAAAGCTCAAAAGGAACAAGAAATCGAGCGTGTAAACAAAATCTTTTTGGCACCAAATGACCCTCTTAACCAAATGTTGCTTTCTCGCGGAACACCGGCTATTACCACCGGTACCCGCCTTGCCGACCTTATAAAGCGACCGCAGCTTGATTATAAATGTCTTGCCGATTTTGATAAAACAAGACCTGTACTCGCCGACGACGTGTGCGAAAAGGTTGAAATCGAAATTAAGTACGAAGGCTATATCAGCCGTCAGCAAGCGGCCGTTGACGAAATGCTGCGTCTTGAAAACAAGCCTATCCCTGCAGATTTTGACTATTCGGCAATTAAGGGACTGCGACTTGAGGCGGTCGAAAAGCTAAACAAAGTGCGCCCCGACAGCATCGGTCGTGCTTCACGTATATCGGGTGTCAGCCCTGCCGACATATCGGTTTTACTTATACATCTTTCTAAATAGAGGACTGCTATGATAGATTTTAATATTCAAAAAATTGTGCCGCTTTGTGAAAGCTTTGGTCTTTCGCTTGACGATACGGCAATAAAGCGACTAAATATTTACGGTAATATGCTGATAGAGTGGAACCAAAAAATGAACCTTACGGCAATAACCGAGCCTGAGGAGGTGCTGTTTAAGCATTTTTATGACTGCCTTTTGTTTTTTAAAAATGTTAAGGTGGCAAAGGGCGCCAAGGTTATTGACGTGGGTACAGGGGCAGGGTTCCCCGGTGTGGTGCTTGCCATTGCCCGCCCCGACATAAAGCTCACCCTGCTTGACGGGCTAAATAAGCGTCTTGTTTTTTTAAACGAGCTGCTTAACGCTTTAGAGCTTGATGCCACTACTGTGCATATGCGTGCCGA
The DNA here is from genome assembly GCA_030527615.1 of Clostridia bacterium. Classification (GTDB taxonomy): domain Bacteria; phylum Bacillota; class Clostridia; order Oscillospirales; family Acutalibacteraceae; genus UBA737. The sequence continues at coordinate 12,061 of JAUNAM010000008.1, read as the reverse complement.
AGACGGCGGCAAAAATCCGCTTTACCGCGAGCAGTTTGATATAGCCTGTGCGCGTGCTGTAGCGGCACTGCCTGTGCTGTGTGAATACTGTATACCTTTTGTAAATGTGGGCGGTCAATTTGTTGCAATGAAGGGGTCATCTGCAGCAGACGAGGTTAAAAATGCGCAAAACGCTTATAAGATTTTAGGCTGCGAAAAGCCAACGCTTATATGTGAAAATCTGCGAGAGGGTGAACCTCGAGCCTTTATTGTTTCAAAAAAGCTGTCGCAAACTCCGCCAAAATATCCACGCATTGGTGGTAAAATATCAAAAAGTGCCTTATAAAAAGGCGCTTTTTATTTTTTTGTGTCACAATTTCGCAACCGCTTTTTCTTTACAAAGGTAGTTTTTTCAGCTAAACTTTATTTGCAAGGAGGGACAAACCTATGCATACATTCGCCGACAAAAAATTGCTTATGTTAAGACCTGACGACATAATCACAAACCCAAATCAACCAAGAAAGTTTTTTGATACATACGAGCTGCAAACCCTTGCCGATTCAATTTCGGCAAACGGCATAATTCAACCGCTTACCGTTCGCAAAACCGACGGAGGCAAATATGCGCTGATTGCAGGCGAACGACGTTTGCGAGCAGCAAAAATGGTGGGGCTGCGACGTGTACCCTGCGTTTTGCACCGCACAGACGACAGCACGGCAGCACTTTACAGTCTTACCGAAAATATGCAACGCCGCGACCTCAACTGCTTTGAAGAAGCCGAGGCAATAGAACGGCTTTTAAAAGAGCACCGCCTAAGCCAAGCGGAGATTGCCCTGCGTTTGGGGCTTGCAAGCTCAACTGTCAGCAACAAATTAAGATTGCTGAAGCTTGACCCCCAAATACGTGAGCGTGTGTTATCCGCCAACCTGACCGAACGCCATGCACGTGCACTGTTGCGACTACCTGCCGAAAAGCGTGACAGCACCCTCGATAAAATAATTGCCGAAGGTTTAAATCTTGCCCAAACCGAGCAGTTAATAGAACAACAGTTAAATCCCGATGCCACACCGGAAATTATGGTAGCAAATGAGCCTATCAGACCCATTCGCAAGGCAGCAATAGGCGATATCAAGCTTTTTTCAAACAGTCTTTCAAAGCTGCTTGACACAATGAAAAGCTCGGGTATTTCGGCAAACTCGCGAAAAAGCGAAACCGAAAAATATATTGAATACAAGGTGCGAATTTTTAAAAACACCGAAAAAAGCTCGGAATATTCTCAGCTTAAAATTTGTTAAAATCTGCTGCGGTGCCTTCTGTCCCCTTAGGTGCCAATGCGGTTTTATATAAGCCTTGGCGGTTTTCTGCACTACCGTCCAAGGTGCCCACCATATTCATCCCCATACACAAACAACCCCTCGTTTGAGGGGTTGTTTGTGTTAATGTCATAAATTATATATCGTTGCTTTTTTCACTGCTTTGGTATGCTTTGGCTATAATTTTGGCTATCCATTCGGGCCAAAACTTTTTAAACATATCAAAATCTTCTTTTGTTCGCTTGCTGTCACCTATTATTTCGGTAGTTGCCGATTCGCCGTGTATTCTATGGCACATTAGCGGTTTGGGGTTATAAACAAACGACCCTTTTTTGCGAGATTGAATTTCCCACTGTTGCCAATCTATATCGCTTAAATAATCGTTGGTAAAGGGGTTTTCGCCCACCCTTTCTTTTACAAAGCTTACAGCAGGGCAGCATATTGGACAACCGAGCGACAACACCCTGCGGCGGATAAACCTGCTGCCCCAAAAGGCTTTTATTTTAAGGGGGGAAAGCAATAGCTTTTTAATCTTTAAAAGCTTGTTCTTGTATACCTTTTCACCGTTTCTAAGCTCGGCATAAAACGAAAAATAAAGTATGGGGTTTTTAGCCTTGTTTAAAAATTCAAGCATTTCCTCGGTATAGGTTGGCTCGTAAATATCGTCTTGATGGGCTATTGTAATAAGCGGAGTTTGTGCCTTTGAGTAAGCAAAGTTCCAATCACCGCCGATACCCTTAATACCGTCGTTTATATAAAGCGGCAGATTGTATTTTTGGGCAATATTACTTATATGCTCGCAGGGGGTAGAGGTTGCAATCAGTATGTTGCTTTTAACCGTTTGTGCAAGCAAGGATTTTATGCAGTCCTCTAAAAACTCGCTCTGCTTATAGGCACACAAAACATAGGTGTGCTGTGGTGCATCATATTTAACCATTTTATCACCTCGGTTATTACTGTTTACATTGTACCATAAAAAATGCTTTTTTCAAGTTTTTATGTTTTAATCGGTTTTCGTTTCGTTGACATACTACACCGATTTTGATATAATTGTAAATATACTATTGATTAAAATCGAAAAGGGTGCCTTATTATGCTGTACAGAGAATATGAACCTGATGTATTAAAAAAACTGCAGGAAACCGAGCTTGATATGCTAAAGGATTTTGCCGAGCTTTGCGAAAAACACAATATAGATTATTTTGGCGTAGGCGGCACTACCATTGGTGCAGTAAGACACGGCGGCTTTATACCGTGGGACGATGATATTGATATTGGCTTTACCCGTGCAAATTTTGACAAATTTGTAGAGGTAGCACAAAAGGAATTTGCCGGCAAATACAAGGTTTTAAACGCCGATACAAACCCAAACTATGTGCTTATGTCTACTCGCCTTGTAAAAGTGGGCACAAAATTTCAAGAGGAATGTTTTAAAAACACCAAATGTGATTTTGGCATATTCTTAGATCTATATCCGTTTGAGAACATCCCCGACGACGAAGCCCTTATGAAAAAACAAGCTTTTTGGGCTTGGTTTTGGAGTAAGCTGTTAATAATGTGCGAAGTATCAAGACCCACTCTTTATGTAACCGGACTCAAAAAGGCAATTATAAGCACCGTTTCTTTTATAGGTCATTATTGTTTAAAACTAATACCAAACATCAAAAGATTTTTTTATAAAAAAGCAAAGGCTATTGCCACCAAATACAACAATCAAGAAACAAAGCGTATGGCATGGATGTTTGACCCACAAATGTTTACCTCTATGATTTTAAAAGAGGATGTTATTCCAACCAAAAAAATGCCCTATTCGGGGCTTGAAATTCGTTTCCCCGGAAAAATAGAGTCATACCTCACCAAAAGATACGGACCCGATTATATGACTCCACCACCCGAGGATAAGCGCCACAATCACCCGCCGTATATTTTATCTTTTGGCGATGATGACAACAAATAACAAATGGGGCTGTCTCACGAAGACGCAGAATTCATTTTCTTCGACCCGAAGGCGTACAAAGGTACTCCGAGAGGTCGAAAAAATGGATAAAAAGCAAAAATTTATAATAATTATTCCGCTTTCACATTAAAAAATAAATAAAAATGGGTATTATCAAGATAAATTTTCCGATAATACCCATTTTTGTTTATTTTGCTTTTGGTCGGTGCTTTGTGAGTCAGCCCCATTATATTTTTTGCTTTTGGTCTGCGCTTATGACGAGTCAGCCTCTTTATAAATTAAATAATTTGTTTTAAAACATTCACCGTATTTGTTAATCCTTTTTCTGCACTAAATATACCTTTCCAACCGAGCGCGCGTAATTTTGTATTATCGAGACTGGAGTTTTGCATGGGATTAAACGCCGCCTTCTCGGCCTGAGTAGGCACTTCAAAGGCAATTTCTACATTGCCGGCGCTTGCCAACAATTGAGCCATTTCTTTTATGCTTATAATCGAATTTTCGTTAGAAATGTTATATGCTTCGCCCGAAATACCTAACGCCAAAACGGTAATCATTGCCGATGCACAATCTAAACAGTGACAATAAGACCTTATCTGCGCACCGTCGCTTTTCATTACAATGGTTTCACCCTTGGTCGCTTTAAACGCAAAGTCAGAAGAAACTCGGTTATCGGTTGTTAATGCAGTAGGTCCGTAAATGTGGCCTAATCTTACAATATTAAAGTCAACACCGTGTTGGGCTTTATAACTTGCACACAACGTTTCAGAAGCCCTTTTAGCCTGAGCATAACAAGAACGGGGATTTAAAACATCTAAAAAACCATAGTTTTCTTCACTAAATGCTTCTGAAAATTCTTTTTTTCCATAAACCTCGCTTGAAGAAACATACATTATCTTTTCGGCTTTAGTTTTTAGGGCAAAATCCAATAAATTTTTTATTCCGTCAAGGTTTGCCATCATGGTCTCTACCGGTTGAGTCGAATAAAAATTGGGTGTAGCATTGCTGGCACCGTGTATTATATAATCTGCCTTAACATTAAAGGTTATAGGTTTTAGCGCGTCATATTCAACAAAATTTACGGCATCGCCAAATCTTGCCTGTATTTTTTCTCGGTTGCGTCCGGCGGCATAAATTGTTAAATTTAATCCCAGTTTTTTAGAAGCAAACCACAAAACATCAATAACCGCCGAGCACACCAATCCGCCGGCACCGGTTATTAGCAGTTTTTTGTTGCGAAAACGCTCCCATATATTAAGTGATTCAACACAATCGTTTAAATCTTGCAGATAAATTTGACTGCTGTAAAGATTTTTCATAATTTTGTTCCTGTATTAATTATTTCGGATTTTATTTTAACCATTTATCGGGGTCGGCTTTTAGATATGCCTTAAACATTTCAAGGTCGTCTTTGGTAGTAAGCTTTATATTTTTATCCGAGCCTGCGGCAAAATAGAGTTTGTGTCCTAAATCTGCCATCATAGTATTGGCATAAGCCGAGCCGTATATGCCGATTTCTTGCTCAAAAGCACGGGTATAACCATCATAAATAAGGTCAAATCGATATGCTTGCGGGGTAGAAACACGTCGCAGGGTTTCACGGGGAATGTATTTTGTTGTAGAAATCTCGTCATCAATAACAAATATTTGCTCATTATAAGGCAATGATGTCACACCGTTGCCGTACTGTGAGCATTTTACAATTACATCAGAAAGCACCGTATCATCAACAAGCGGTCTTATGCCGTCATGGATAATGACTATATCGTCGGGAGAGCATTTATCCTTTAGGTTAAAAACTCCGTTTCTTATTGATTCTTGTCCGGTTTCGCCGCCCGAAATTACCCACTTTAGTTTTGTTATATTAAACTGCTTGGCGTACGCCCAAAGCACATCGTGCCAGCCGTCGATGCAAACAACCTCAATAGCGTCTATTTGCGGATGGCGTTGAAATCCTTCGAGAGTATAAATTATAACCGGCTTATCATACACGTTGATAAACTGCTTTGGTATATCCTGTCCCATTCTGTGACCGGAGCCGCCGGCTATTATTACTGCAACATTCATATCTTTTCTCCTGTATAAATAATATTTTTATTTTAGCTTGTCCTCAAGCTCGCGGATGCGTTTTTCGTATATGGCGCATTTTTGGGTAAGACCTCTAAGGCTTGCATTAAGCTTTGATACGATTGATGTTATCGACATCAATATAATAATTATTATAAACGAAAGGGCGGCAAACAAACCGTTTGTGGCATCGACAATACCTATCTTTCGCATAAGCAGCATAAAAACGTCGGGAAAGATTAATATCAGCACCATCACTACGCCGCCAAAAAGCCAAAGAAGCGTATATTTAAGCTCTAACCTGCGTTTTTTCAGCAAGCATACAATTAAAACGAAATAAATTATAACCGCAATTATCAGCGTTATTCTTAAATATATATTCATTAAGCTTTTCTCCTCTTGGTGGTTATTCGTGCAAAGATTAATGCAAGTGACACCTTTATCATATAATAGGCACTTTTAAATCCGTTTATAGACGATTTGCCGCCCAAACGCTCTTGCATAACAACCGGTACCTCTATCGTTTTTATGCCGTGCAATGCCGAGACGACAAGCGCCTCCGGCTCGGGATAATCTTGCGCATAATTGCTTGCAAAAAGCTCTATGCCCTTGCGATTTACCGCCCTAAACCCGCTTGTAACATCGGTGATTTTCATACCGGTAAGCATTTTTATGATAGTGCTTAAAATCACTATGCCAAGTCGGCGCATAAACGATGATTGAAAACCCTCATTATTAATAAAGCGTGAGCCGACCACAGCATCAGCCTGTCCTTTTTCTATCGGCTCTATAATATTGGCTAAATACTCAGGTAGGTGCTGACCGTCTCCGTCCATTTGCACGGCGATATCATAACCGTTTTGATATGCATATAAATATCCCGTTTGCACCCCGCCGCCTATACCAAGGTTTGTCGGCAAATTTATATAGTTTGCCTTGCGGTTTTTTAATATGTTGGCTGTATTATCGGTAGAGCAATCATTTATAACAACATAATCGTATTGCGGATAATCTTGGGTTAGCTCATCCAGTAATTTATCAATATTATCCTGCTCGTTAAAAGCGGGTATAATTATAAGCGTTTTCATTCTATCACCGAAAATTATTATTTTTTTCATTTTATCATACCGCCACCCTTTTTTCAACACAAAAATAAACGGTGTTGCTTCAAACGGGCCTTTGTGGTATAATTTAACTAACAACCTTGATTTTAGGCGGTGAGTTTTTGAAAAAAAGAATTACCTTTAGTTTGATGTTTGCAATTATTACCTTTATTGCACTGTTTGCCATGCTGTGCCCGCGTTTAAAATACAATGTATATACACCTGCCGGAAATGCTGTTTTTAAAACATCGGCTGCCAACGGCAACGTTTTAACCATTGGCACGGTAAATCCCGACGGAAATATTACACTTGATAACTATAACCCATGTGTAGTGCAATACGATATACCAAACGGTGACACCGCTAAAACTCTTTTTGTTGATTTTGCAAGCAGCGATACCTCCTGCAGTAGCCTAACTATAGAAAGCTCTGCCGACGGCAGCTTTGTAGACAAACCTGCAATTAACGTTAATATTATACGGGGAGAAAAATATGCCTATGCAAATTTAGATAGTGATACATCTTCTGTTCGTATTTGGTTTACAAGCGACTGCATTGCAGAAAGTGTCAGTTTTTTTAATACAAAACCTACCTTGACCGAAAAAGTATATCCGATACCCACTTGGCGATATATAGTTACAGCTGCTCTTGCAGTGTTAATATTCTTTTTGTTCTTTTTTGCTGATACTTACTTTAATTTATCGAATAAGTTTACCGAACATATTAAACTTAATAAATCACGCTTGACAAGGCTTGTTTTAGGTGTTTTAACGGTTGTTTCAATTGCAGCGGTGCTTGAATTTATTTTACGGCTTATAATCGGTCCCGATTCTGCAGGACAAAAATTCAGTATGGCAAGCTTTGGCATATTCGCATTGGTCTTAACTGCTGTATTTATCTTTGTTTTTGAACGAAAGACAATTGCATTAAATCCTGAAAGGGCGGTAGCCTTTATAATTGTTGCGGTGGGTATGTTTATTATTTTTACCGAACCGTTTAGCCACAACAGCTCAGACGAAGACTCACACTATTATTGGGCGGTAAACAACTCGTTTGTGGGTGAAGCGTTACTCAGCGAAGCCGATTATAATGTTAAAATGACCAAAAAATTTTTCCTTGAAGATTCTAATTCGATAAGCGCCTCGCTTGAAACTGTTGACAGTATGAATGCATTAGATCAACATATTACCCGCGTTAATGATGTAAATTTCAGTATACCGCATATTCCTGCAGGCGTTTTCATAGCAGTAGCAAGACTTTTTGGCGCTGATTTTAGAACAAAATTTATTTTCGGTCAAATGCCGATGCTATTGCTTTATGCCGTGCTTTGTTACTGTTCAATTAAAAAGCTTAAAAACGGTAAAATGATACTGTCGGTAATTGCACTTTTCCCAACAAGCATACTGCTTGCCTGTAATTTTTCTTATGACCCTTGGGTAACCGGATTTGCAATGCTTGGCACGGTATATTTTATAAACGAGCTTGAACAACCCGACAGAATAATGCGCACACGTGATGCAATTATAATGTGCGGATCGTTTTTGTTGGCGGCAATTCCAAAACAGGTCTATCTGGGGCTTTTCTTGCTGCCAATATTCTTAATTAAAAATTACAAATCCAAAAAGCAAAAGATTACCTATTATTTAATTGTTACCATATTTTTTACCATTTTGTTTTTATCCTTTGCAATGCGTTCTACAGCATCCTTGGGCGGCTCAGGCGATCCGCGTGGCGGTGCCGTAAATCCCGGTGAGCAACTACAGTTTATTTTGAACAATCCGTTAAGCTATGCAAAATCTTTGCTTAAGTTGTTGCTTGATTTCTTTTCACCGCTTAAGGCACACAAATACGTCACATTTTTCTCATATCTTGGACAAGGAAAAGGTACCTTTGTGTTTTTGACAGTGTTGTTGTTTTGTGCGGCAACAGATAAAACCGCTCAAAACCGTTTTAAAGGTGTGCACTTTATAAAAATACTGTCTATTTTGATTATGGGAGGTACCGTTTGCCTTATCGCAACAGCAATGTATTTATCCTTTACACCGGTAGGTTACGAAACTATTAATGGCTGCAACCCACGATATCTAATACCGTTACTTGCGCCGGTTATGCTTACGGTCTTTAACCCCGGAATTGTAAAGCTTCGGCAATTTAAGGGCTATAATATTTCGGTTTTATTGATTATTGTAACAACACTTATACTCAATGTTGTTTGTATTATAACCGTTCCTATGCTTTAAGCAAAAAGGAGAGCAGTTCAATAATGGCACGGCTTCGTAAGGAAGTAATTTATGTAGGATACGGTGTAACCCCGAAATAGGGGTTGCACCGTTTTCTCTTTATGCCACAAAGCGGAACTCCTGCGGGTTTTCCCGTATTTCCGCCATCATAGCGAGGATTTCTTCTTCGGTTGGAATATCTATCATTCCTGCTGCGGTAAAATAAATATCCACCTTTACATAGCAATGACCGCTGGATTTATCGTTGTTGTGAACCTCAATACGCTCTATCAGCGAATTGACAAGCGTAGGCGTCAGTTCCTTAACATCGGTCATTTCCCGTAAAGTACGGAGCAAAAGTCGTAGGTCAACTACCTGTTGTTCAGCTTTCTCCAAAATCCGCTGACTTTCTGCAACTTCGGCAATCAGTTCCTTTTGCTCTTTTTCATAACTGAGTACCATACGTTCATAACGGTCATCTTCTAATTTGCCAAGTACATTTCTTTCAAAAGCAGTTTCAAACAGCTTGTCTAATTCAGCAATGCGACGAGTACCATTTTCTACAAACCGTTCCAATCGCTTAAATTCCTGCTGACGCATCGTATTATTTTTCTTTGCGAGCATATACAGAAATACCGGCTCGTGGCATTTGACAAAATCGGCTAAATCACTAATTGCTTCAAGCACGATTTTTTCAAGCACAACATCACGGATATAGTGGATAGTGCAAGTTCCTCTGCCGGACTTGTAATTGGAACAGCGGAAATGCTCTTGATTGCGGGTAATGCTTTTAGCCGCTGCAAAATGCAGTTTTGCACCACAGTCAGGGCAGAAGACCAATCCCGAAAAAAGGCTTGTTCTTCCCGTTGCCGTAGGACGGCGACGATTTTTTCGTAGTTCCTGTACCCTTAACCAAATATCTTCACTAATGATCGGCTCCTGCATATTTGGAATAATCTGATAATCCTCGACGGCGTTGTGAATTATCTTGTGAACCTTATAGCTGACGGTGGTACTTTTGAAATTTACTGCACACCCCGTATATTGACGGTTTTCCAAAATGCCAACCACGGCACTTGAACACCACGCATACGGATTTGCAGGCGGCGTGTTCCTTGTCTTTCTGTCAACGGATTCATAGTAGGCAGAAGGAACGAGTATCTTTTCTGCTTCAAGCAACCGAGCGATTTGCGACGGACCTTTACCCGCTAAACACAGGTCAAAGATTTTTCTTACAATTTCCGCCGCAGGCTCATCAATAATCCATTGCTTAGAATTGTCGGGCGATTTCATATATCCAAACGGAACAGTGGCAGAAATTCGTTCTCCGTGATCGGCTTTAGATTGCCATACGGCACGGATCTTTTTAGAGGTCTGCGCTGCGTACCATTCGTTGAATATATTATAAAACGGAAGCATTTCCATACCCTCGCCAGTGGTACTGTTTACATTCTCTTGGATAGAAATAAAAGTAACACCCAGCGACGGATATACGATTTGGGTAAGTCTGCCTGCTTCCACTTGTTCACGTCCGAAACGTGAAAGGTCTTTTACAATAATTCTGCAAATCTTGCCTTCCTCAACCATCTTCTGCATACGGTTGAAATCGTTGCGGTCAAAGCTCGTGCCGGAAATTCCGTCATCCACGAAAAACATCGTGTTTTTGTATCCGTGCTTGGCGCAGTAGTCAAGTAAAATCTGCTTTTGATTGCTAATGCTGTTCGACTCGTCCTCTTTACTTTTCTTCTTGCCGTTCTCATCTCTAATATCTTCTACGGATAAGCGGCAATAAAGAGCAGTAATGAGTTCCTCGTCTAAATTTATATCGTTTTGCACCATAGTATTGTTTGCGGTTGTCATATCTGTTTTCTCCTTTCCGACAACCGGGTGCGGCAAAGCCAACTATACTTTACCACACCCGATTATCTTTTTCGATTGTGTGAACTGTCAGATTAGATGCTCTGACAGAATAAGTTGCTTAAACTGTTCCATAACGCACTGCCTGCCGTTGGGGTTAAAGTAAGTGGACACCTCGTAGGTCGTGCCGCCGATCTTCATAGTGAAGGTATCTTCACCAAAGCGGCGCACCTTGCTGTAATCAAATACACGCTCGTTACTGCGAGGTATCATATAATCAACAAGGCAAACAGGTTCGTTTTCATCTATGGGTTCGGGTGGTATTACATACACCGATTTTTTGTTATCAATAACATCAATTTTCTTCATTTTATTCACCTTACCTTTCATCACGGTTGCGCTGACGGATTAAGAATTTGCGGTAATGCTCACAAGCCTTCAAAACAAAATCCTCAGCCTGCTTTGCATTGGCGTTAGGGACATATTTGCGAATACGCTCCATCGGAACTTTGAACATTTCTCGCTGATTGGCTTTTTCCTCGCTCATAACAGCGGCAATCACTTCGGGAGTCAATCCTTGCTCTTGACTCATCTTCTTAAAGCGGCAAGCCTGAGAGAGTGACGGGGTGCAATCGTTTAGCTCCATCTGCTCTAAAAGGTCGTACTGCTCCTGCTCATTGAGATAGGAAAGTTCAACGGCGGGAGTAAAGGAAATACGTCCTTCATCCACATATTGCAAAATTTCGGGTATAAGGTTGGTAAGACGGATATAGCGCCGTACTTGTTCGTGACTGTCACCGCTTTCTGCTCCAACCATTTCAGTTGTACGGGACTTTGCCACAACTTGTGGCGAAGTTAGATCACTACGCCATCCTTGATGCTTCATTGCTTCAAGTTTCATCTTGTAAGCAAATGCTTTTTCAGAGGGCAAAATATGCTCTCGGTGCAGGTTGCTGTCCACAAGCACGATTGCCGCCGCATCACGGTCAAGGGAAACAACTAAGGCAGGGACTTCCGTAATCCCTGCCTTTCTGCTTGCCATAACCCGTCTGTGACCGGATATGATCTCATATTCATCTGTGGTGTTTTCTAATGGTCGGACTATGATGGGAGAAACAATTCCATTCTGTTTAATACTCTCGGTAAGGCGTTCCATTTCCTCGTTGTCCTGCACCTTGTAGGGGTGATTTTCAAATGCGTGTAATTTCTCAATGGATATATTCATTTTTGTGTTTTTCATCGTTCATAACCTCGTTCTTTCTTAATAGTTAAACCGTTGTGTTTCAGTTCGATATTGCGTTCTTGCTCAAGAAGCTCGTGAATTTTGGGAATATGCTCCTCAATGCGCAGAGCAACTTTCAATTCTTTTCGCAAGGGAGTAATCTGTTTGGTTATCTCCTTCACCTGCTCCTTCAGGTCGGCATCTTCCTCCGGTGTTTTTACACGCCGCAGTTTCAGCCGCAGGGCATACCGTTCCTGCTCCAATGAAGTGATTTTTGCAGATAAATCTTCTTGAAATGACAAAAGCTCCTTTGGCGACTCAATATGGTTGTCGCAAAGGAGCT
>JAUNAM010000107.1 GCA_030527615.1 Clostridia bacterium | reverse complement strand
AAAAGAAGAGAAGTGAAATCAATGCCAATAATATATGAAACAGATTTAAAAAAAGATATATCATCTAAAAATTTTGCTCATGTATACTTAATTTACGGTGACGATTCTTTTTTAAAAAATCATTATAAGGATACATTGGCAAAAAAAGCTTCTTACTCAGACACGTTTTTTAATCTGCAAAAATTTGAGGGCGACATTTATTTGCAGGATGTTTTTGATGCTGTTATTATGTTTCCTATGATGGCAGAAAGAAAAAGTGTTGTTCTTTCTGATTTTGATTTTGAGCACTCCGGCAAAAGTGATTTTGATAGACTTATTCAGTTGATTTCAAGCGGTAGCGATAGCTGCACCTTGATTATTTGTTTTGACACAGTAGAATTTGATGCCAAAAGAGGCGCCAAAGAAAAGAAACTAATTGATGCTGTTAACAAAGCAGGGGGTAGCTGTGCTGAAATTAACCATCGCAGTATTACTTCACTTGTTAAAATGTTATCTGACGGTGCTAAAAAACGTGGATGCAAATTTGATGAAATTGCCGTTAGGCATTTAATTGAGGTTGTAGGCAATGATTTATCTACCTTAAAAAATGAACTTGAAAAGTTATGTGCTTATGTTGGGGATAATGGTATTATTGATAAGTCGGTCGTTGATTTAGTTTCGATAAAATCGGTTGATGCATCTGTTTATGAATATGTTAAAGAATTGCTTGCTTGCAGAGTATCTAATGCATTATCTATGCTTGACGATATGTTTTTTATGCGTATAGAGCCAATGGCGATTTTAAGCGTTACAGCATCATCTTTGGTTGATATATACCGTGCATACACCGCCAATATATCGGGTGTAAAAAAATCGGATATAGCATCCGATTTTAAATATCCGAAGAATAAATTGTTCTTAATCGACCGCGCAACACAGTCCTTAAGAAGGTTTGATTCTAAAAAAATTCGATTGGCTTTAAAAACCATTGCGGATACCGATAAATCACTTAAAAGTTTTGGTGCTGATCCCAGAACAATATTAGAACAGCTTACAGTAAAATTAATATATATTATCGAAAAGGGTGAAACCGTTGATAACGCTTAAACAAGCTATTGTTGTTGAGGGTAAATACGACAAAATTAAACTTGCAAACTTTATTAATGCAACGATAATTACCACTAACGGTTTTCGTATTTTTAAGGATAAACAAAAGCGAGATTTTATAAGGCTTATAGCACAAAAAAACGGTATTATTGTTATGACCGATTCGGATTCTGCCGGCAGTTTAATAAGGTCGCATTTAAAACAAATTTGCCCCGATGGCACCATTATAAATGTTTATGTTCCACAACTTTCGGGCAAAGAAAAGCGAAAAAACAAGCCGTCTAAAGAAGGCTTGTTAGGTGTTGAGGGTTTAAGTGAAGTTGTAATAATTGATGCACTAAAACGCAGCGGAGTTACCGAAGCAAATGTTAAGCGAGATAAATTAATTAAAAAATCCGATTTGTTTGCACTTGGTCTTTCGGGTGGCAAAAACAGCAGTACATTACGTGAAGAATTGGCAGATTTTTTAAAATTGCCGCTTGGTA
>JAUNAM010000064.1:4661-8288 GCA_030527615.1 Clostridia bacterium | reverse complement strand
ACAAATAGGTATGTTGCAAGAGGCTTATGACAGCATATATGACGATGCGGACAAAATTTATGTTTACGGTGCATGTGAAGGCAGTCATATGGGTGTAGGTTTTTTTTATGAAAAAGACAATAAAGTTTTTGATTCTCGCGATATATATGTGATGGCAGAGCAGAATGACGATACAAAGGGTTTGTTATCACGTTCAGGAGAGATGCTTGATTTGCTTAAAAGTTTGGTTAGTATATGTAAAGAATATAACAGACCAATGCCGACAGAAATAAAGATTTATTACGATTGTAATCAACATAGAATGGATTCCGAATGCCAATATGAGCCTGTATTTAGCTTTGATGAAGATAAAATACCGCATGATGTTTTTACGGAGTGGGTTGAGGAAACCAAAAAATTAAAAGGTCAATAATTTATTGTCTTGTTTCACTGTTTAAAAATTATAGACCTGAATTACCTTCAACCAACCGTTCTCATAAAGCAGAAAATATAATATGAAGGAGATATTGTTATGTTCGAGAATCAAAAAGACCGTGGTGGTTGCGTTGTATCAAAAAATATTGTCACGGGAAAAGGAAAATTAAAGTGGTGTATCAGGGAGGAACCAAAACATGCAGTTGATAATGGTTGGGTTTTTCTATCGGATATTGATACCGAGGAATATCTAAGCAAATCCGATAGTTTTCAGCTAATGCGTTGGGAAGACGTTGTAAGAATTGAACCTGCGATAATAAAAATATTTAACTGCCCTATTGGTGCAGATTTAGAATTAGTCAAAGAAGATGATGAAGATCATTTTTACGACAACATTACAGGATTAAAAATTTTTTAACAAAGAAATTATGTAAAATCAACAGGTTAATAATTATCGAGAATTAACGAGTTTATTAAAAAACAATTTGTAAGGCTGAATTATAAAACTTTTATCTAAACAATAATTATTTAGATATTATAAGTTAACTTTATTATGATAAAATTAAATAAGTATTTTAACACCGCCAATGCGATTGCATTGGCGGTGTCGCTTTAGGAGGAAAATTTAAATGGCAATAAAAACATTAAATTACACCGTCACACTTGACGGTGTAAAACCAAATTATGAGAGAAGGGCGGGTGTACAATACGATCACAATAAAACGCAAATACAGTTTGTTTTGGATGACGAGTTATATAACAAACTATTGGAAAATCTAACCGACGGCAGCCTGCATTATCGTTTTGATGTGTACGATGGTGAAGGCAATGAACATTTAAGTGAGGTTTATTCTCTTGAAAGCATAATATTAAAACCCTTTTGCCTTAGCTATTGGGTAACCAAATTTGGCGGAAAACTCAAGGTTGATTTGGTTATCACCATGACTAATAACAATGTAACTACAACCGAGTTTAGCACCGAAATATCACTTGCACTTGATGACCTGCCGGAATCGGATATAGATGATTCGGTTTACCAAAGCTTAACAACTCTAAATTTACAAACTGCAGATTATGTTAAAAAGATGGAAAAACTTAACGCTGATGTAAGCGATATGCATAATGAGATTACAGATATCAAATCAATGCTTGAACAAGGAGAATGGGTTTTTGACAGCAATTCAGACACTCAAATTGATGTTAATTTTGTTGTGGAGGACATACTAGACTCAGAAAGCAAAAACGCGGTTTCAAACGGTAGTGTAACTCGGGAAATGAATGCTATTAAAGACAGTGTTAAAGAATTAAATTCTGATATAAACCAAAAAGTATATGACGCTATATATGAGAAAATGAGAGACGAAATTTTATTGGAGGCGTACCCTATTGGTTCATATTACTGGTCAAGCGAGTCTACCAATCCAACGGAGCTGTTTGGTGGCAGCTGGCAACCTATTAAGGATGTGTTTTTGTTTGCATCCGGCGATGAATATGTAGCTAACATTACCGGCGGTGAAGCTATGCATATGCTGACAACAGACGAAATGCCAAAACACGGTCATTTGTTTAATCCTAGCTATCAAGGCACGGGTGTAAATTTTGTTGTTCCATCTTCAAAAGGCACAGGAACATCTTGTATAAAGGTAGAAGGTAACGCATACTCGCCTGGTCATTGGGCAAGTTTAACATGGGGTACCGACAAAAAAGGCAGCAGTATGGCACACAACAATATGCCACCGTTTTTGACAGCGTATTGTTTTAAGAGAATAGGATAGGTGATTATATGAAAAAAAGAATACAAGCAAATGCACGATTTGTTTATAAATCAAAAACGGCAGCCGAATGGCAGGCAGAAAATCCGATACTTTTAAATGGTGAAATTGGTTTTGTTAGCGATGCTTACGAAATCAATTTTTTAAAAGTAGGTGACGGCAAAACCGCTTGGAATGATTTGCCTTATAAAAATGCAATTGACCAAGATTATGATCCGCAAAGTGAGCGGGCACAAAGCGGTAGGGCTGTATTTGAAGCACTTAAAGGTGCCGAGTTTGAAAATTATGTTAAAAAAACAGATATAGCTAATGGTGATACCGCCGGCGTGGTTAAGGTGGAACCTGACGATTGGTATGGATTAGGTATAGGACTTGTTAAAGAAGGTAATTATAAAAATTGTCTAAAAATCACGCCGGCGGGTAGAGGTGATATTGCAAATAAAGAAAATAAATATATCAGACCAATCACCTCCGGCGAATTGGATTATGCAATACTTAAAGGATTGACTACAAATAAAGAAACTTGGACTAATGAGGAAAAAACATCAGCACGAAAGCTTATAGATGCGGCAGGAGCAACCGATTACCCGATTTATAATTCTGATACAAATACTGTAACGGCAGGTGTGATAAAAACCCGACCGGATGATGGTTGGGGATTAGGCATAGAAACAATCCCAAGTGGTTGGCAAGAGGGATATTTACGAATTAAACCTGCCGACAATGGTGATATTGCAGAAAAAAGTACACAGTATAGACCTATCACACCGTATACAATTGATTATGCGGTTCAAAAAGCACTTACCGATTGTAGAAATACAACTTGGAACGAGGATGAAAAAGCTGCAGCGAGAACATTACTGGGTGTAGCTGAAGGTGGTGCAGTAGACCAATCGTATGATGCCAGAAGCGAAAATGCACAAAGTGGCAAAGCTGTAGCAGAAGCTTTGATGAATATTCTTTTTAAGGGTGCAATAACCACAGAAAGCTATTATGAGGAAACAAACATCGAATTAGAGGCTTCGACACTTTATATATTCATACATAACAGCGGCAGTAATAATTTAGAGTTAAAGGTGCAAAATGCAAGCGGTACTATGATGAGTGCCATAGATTGCAGCAGCGAAACGACACCCACTTTCCAAGCGGGAGCCGTATTGGTACCTAAAGATATAGGCGAGCCATTGCAATTAAAAGCAGATAGTCAAGGTAATCTTACGGTATATGATTATAATGACAGAACAGCCTTGCTTATGGGTGTAACCGGTAAAACACTAAATGTACCGCAGATGGCAACAAAGCAATTTTATTACGATGCTTCAAACACAGGTGATAAATCCAATACAAGAGTTAATTATGGCAAAATGTTTGTTCATAATAAAACCGGAAGCTTAACTGTATGGAAGATAAAGCTATAAGGTGGTGATGATATGGACTTAAC
>JAUNAM010000064.1:0-4651 GCA_030527615.1 Clostridia bacterium | reverse complement strand
GGTTGCTCTTATAGGTGAGATTAGTGTTCTTATCGGTGTAATAATACCGGTTATTGTGTGTGTTCGTAAAATTGCAAATGGCACCAAATGTCAGCTTCGTAGCGAAATGCTTAAAATTTATTATCACAACAAAGACATTCAACAAATCAGACAATACGAATATGAAAATTTTATAATGCTTTATGAAGCATACAAGGCGCTAAAGGGCAATTCTTTTATAGATAAAATTTATGAAGAGGTAAGCTCTTGGCAGGTTAATACATAAGGAGATATAAATATATGATTAAAATAGCTTTAGATGCAGGTCACGGACTAAACACCGCCGGAAAACAAACGCCCGACGGCATAAAGGAATGGACTTTAAACGATAAAGTCCGAGATAAGGTTGTGCAGTTGCTAAAGGATTATGACTGTGAGATAATTCATACCGATAACAATGAAGGTAATGTTGATGAAACTTTGGCAAGCCGAGTACAAAGATATATAAATGCGGGTGCTGATGTGTTTGTATCAATTCACCACAATGCCTTTAATAACAAATGGAATAATGCAACCGGTGTTGAGGTTTTTACCGATAAAAATCCTACCGCAGCAGACTCAAGGCTTGCAGAGTGCATTTATAAAAATTTGCCAAAATATACAGGCTTAAAAGGTCGAGGAATAAAGGCAGAAAATTGGTGGGTAATCAATCAAAATAGAATCCCCGCCGTGCTTGTTGAGGGTGGCTTTATGGATAGCAAAATAGACCATCCGGTTATAACAAGCGAGAACGGTCAAGACGGTTATGCTCGTGCGGTTGCCGAAGGCCTGATTGAATTTTTAGGGCTTAAAAAGAAAGTAACACCCGGTTGGAAGCAAGACAACAAGGGTTGGCGTTATCAAAATGCCGACGGTACCTATCCAAAAAACGAGTGGCTCAAGCTTGATGCTTGGTACTGTTTTGATAAAAACGGATATGCCGTGCAAAGCGCTTGGGCTAAAGTAAAGGGCAAATGGTATTACTTTGATAAAAGCTGTCGTATGGTTACGGGTCTTAAAACAATCGGCGGCAAGCTTTATTATTTGGCAAACGACGGTCATTTGTGTTATACAAATTCAAAGGGCGAATTAAAATAAAGAGGAGAAAGCTATGAATAAAACAAAATTGGTTAAATGGATAAAGGCTGCCGGTATTCGTGCGGCAAAAACAACCGCTCAAACCGCAATTGCTACCATTGGCAGCTCGGTGCTCATATCGGCGGTTGATTGGCGTGTTGTGTTGTCGGCATCGGCACTTGCGGGGCTGATTTCAATGCTAACAAGTGTTGCCGGTCTGCCCGAAATAAAGTAAAAACATTTATAAAACAATTAACACCCGCATAAAATATTATGGGGTGTTAACTATGATAATTAAATTTGATTTAAAAAAGCTGATTATCAGCTTAGCAATACCGCTGGCGGTGGGTGGACTTTCGGCGTTTATTACCCGTGATGCGCAAAATATTTATTCTACAATAAACAATCCGCCGCTTTCGCCGCCCGGTTGGTTGTTTCCCGTGGTTTGGAGCATTCTTTATTTTCTTATGGGTGTATCGCTTTACCTTGTTTGGAACTCTGACACACAATATCAAGATAAAAAAAGTGCCATAATATTTTGGGGTGTGCAATTAGCTCTTAATTTTATTTGGTCGCCGATATTTTTTATATCAAAAAACTTTTTATTGGCGTTTATAGTGCTTTTGGCGCTTTGGGTATGTACACTTATTATGATAATAAAGTTTTATGCCATTTCAAAACCGGCGGGATTGTTGCAAATACCCTATTTAATATGGTTAACCTTTGCGGGTTATCTTAATTTGGCAATATATATTTTAAATTAGTAAAAGAGAGAACATTACGACTTTTCATAATGTTCTCTCTTTTTTTGTTTTTATATTAATCTTTCAATTCCGATGTACAATGCGCACAGCGTGTAGCGTCAATGGCGATTTCGGTTTTGCAATAGGGGCAAACCTTGGTTGTGGGTGATGCCTCAACATCATCGGTTTTCTTTTTGGCTTTTTCAGCAACAGTGTTTATAAGCTTTATCATAACAAATATTACAAACGCCATTATAATAAAGTTTAAAACTGCACTGATAAAGTTGCCGTAGCTTAATGTTGCCGCACCCGATGCCTTGGCAATTTCAAGTGTGGGGTAGTTTTTGCCGTCAAGTGCTATAAACCAATCAGCAAAATTTACACCCTTGGTTGCAAGGCTTATTACGGGCATAACTACATCGTCAACAAGTGATTTAACTATTGCTTGAAATGCACCGCCTATGATAATGCCGACAGCCAAATCTATCACGTTTCCGCGAAGGGCAAAGGTTTTAAATTCGTTTAAAAACTTTTTCATATCAAAACACCTCAAATTTTTATTTTATTTAATTATATCACCTTTTACCCAAAAATAAAGTCTAATTTTGTAAATTTAAAAAACTTTTTGCAAAAAGACTTTAATTTATTTTTATTTTCGTGTATTATATATAATAGACCGTTAACGAAAGGGGAGATACCGTGTATTACGAGGTTTTATCACCTGCCGGCGGCACCGAGTCACTTATCGCCGCCGTGCGTGCGGGGGCAGATGCCGTATATATTGGCGCACGCCGGTTTTCCGCCCGCCGAAATGCCGACAATTTTGATAATATAGCCGATACCGTGCGCTATTGTCACATTCGCGGTGTCAAGGTTTATCTCGCCCTTAATATAATGATTAAGCAGTCCGAGCTTGATGCGGCATTAGCCGTAGCGCTTGACGCTTATAACAGCGGTATTGACGCCGTTATAGTTTGTGATTTAGGCTTGGCATCACTTATAAAACAACATATCCCCGATATTAGTATTCACGCCTCTACTCAAATGACGGTGCATTCGCCGTCGGCATTACCGCTGCTTAAAAAAATGGGTTTTACACGCGTTGTTGTATCACGTGAGATGAGCAAAACCGAGCTTGAGCACTTTTGCCAAAAGGCACGTGAGCTTGATATCGAGGTCGAAGCCTTTGTTCACGGTGCGCTGTGTATATCGGTGTCGGGTCAATGCCTAATGTCGTCGGTGTTGGGTGCTCGCAGCGGCAACCGTGGGCTTTGTGCGGGGCCTTGCCGACTTCCCTTTGCGGCAGAGGGCGGCACAGGCTATGATTTAAGCCTTAAAGACCTTTGCCTTTATGAATATATAAGTGAGCTAAAGCAGATGGGTGTTACCTCTTTTAAAATAGAGGGCAGAATGAAACGCCCCGAATATGTAGCCGCCGCCACCGCCGCTTGCCGTCAGGCTGTAGATAGCGGTGTTGTCGAGCCACAGCTTTTTGATACACTGCAAAAGGTGTTTTCGCGTTCGGGCTTTACCGATGGCTATTATAAAGGTGATTTGGGCGTTAATATGTTTGGCACCCGCACCAAAGACGATGTTATAGCGGCGGGTGACACCTACGCTTATTTACACTCACTTTACCGTGCCGAGCGACAAAGCACACCCATAAATATGACCGTCACCGTTTTAAACGGCAAACCAATGACGCTTACCGTAACCGACGGCACACACACCGCCACCGCTGTGGGTGACACACCCCAAGCGGCAAAAACACGGGCGTTGCAGGCTGACACCGTGTGTGACAGCCTTACAAAGCTTGGCGGCACACCCTATTATTGCGATAATATTGATATACAGCTTGACAGCGACCTTTTTGTAGCCGTCTCGTCGCTTAATGCACTTCGCCGTGATGCGGTAGACAAATTAGATAACTGCCGTGCAGCGTTTGCACCACAGCAGCACGCCCTGCCGCAAATTGATATTAGCGGCAATTTAAAGGGTGCAAAGTCACTTGTTGCCCGTTTTGCTCTTGCCCGCCAAATACCGCAAAACATAAGCGGTATAAAGGCGATAATATTGCCCTATGAGTGTGAGTTTCCAACCGATTTAGGTATTACGCTTATAGCCGAGACACCACGTTATATAACCGACGAAGCACGGGTTGTAAAGCGGCTTAAAGCACTTAAACAGCAGGGGATAGAGTGGGTATTTTGCGGCAATCTGGCGCTTATAGAGCTTGCAAAAGATTTAGGCTTTAAAATATTTGGTGCTATGGGGCTTAATGTTCACAATAGCCAAACGCTAAACACACTAAAACAAATGGGTGTGGCGGCGGCAATGCTGTCAGCCGAATTTTCGCTAAAAGAGCTAAACCACATCAGTACACCAATGCCGGTTGGTATATTTGCCTATGGCAAGCTACCGCTAATGCTTACCCGCAATTGCCCTATAAAAAACGGCAAAAGTTGTAAGGACTGCGGCGGCAAAAGTGCGCTCACCGACCGCAAGGGTATAAGCTTTAAGGTAATGTGCCGTGAGGGGTACAGCGAGGTGCTAAACAGCCTGCCCGTTTATATGGCAGACCGCCTGCCCGAAATACCGCCGGTCGATTATCTGCTGCTTTATTTCACCGACGAAAGCACCGCCGATTGCCAATGTGTAATAGATAACTACAATAGCGGCACCGCAATAAACGGTGATTATACAAGGAATTTGTATTATAAAAATTTGATATAATTATCAAGGTCATTGCGTGGCAATCCGCTGTCTCTCGTCACAGCACACCGCAGGCGTGGCAATCCGCTGTCTCTCGTCAC
>JAUNAM010000106.1 GCA_030527615.1 Clostridia bacterium | reverse complement strand
AATTAGTGATATTGAGGGTTTCATCAAATGTTACGCCTGTTTTCTTATATGTAACATAACCTATGCCCGATAGCTCAACTGTGTATGTATCATCAATCAGCTTGTTGTTAAATTCATAAACAGGGGTGTTTCCGCTACCTGTCTTGTGAGATTTTGAGAGAACAACCGAAATAGTATTACCTGTTGTTTCGCTTGTTATTTTAAGGGTAATTCCGCTGTATGCACCGTCCGATACTGAAAAATCAGTAACCTTATCCATTGTCAGTACAACTTTACCGGTGATTGTGTCTACGCCTTTTGTACTTGTCTTTGCGCTTGCTGTTGCTTGTGTATCAGGATAAATTTTATTGCCGTCTATCTCAACATAGGTATTTTCAAAATCAATACATTTTAATGAAATGTCTTTGTCCTCGTCTCCCTCAAAGGTTACAATAAACAAAGTTTGATTATTTGAAATGCCAATACCATCCTTTACATCAACAACACTTATCCAAAGTCCTTTGTTTGATTTTGGGGAATCAATCTGTACCGCACCATTATCCGGGTCATTATCGCCAATCATATAATTGGTGGACTTATATGTAATACTGTCATCACCCTCATAGTTCAAGGCTACCTGTACAGCTTTTGCGTTACCGCTTGCACCCTGCATACTAACCTCAAATTTTGCCTGACCTTTCGCTGTAGCTGTTGTTGTGTCGCTCTCGGTTACATCTTTAATTGTTAATGTAATGTTACCGGGCGTTTCATTTGCAAAAACAACTCCTGCTGATGTTGCCATTACGCATACAGCAAGTAAAGCTGATATGCCTTTTTTCAATCCGTTAAATTTCATACTTTTGTTTCCTCCTAAAAATATTGATGTTTCTGTGCTTTGATATATTTAATCGGTAATAGTGTCCTCCTTTATGTTCATAGCTATTTTCAGCTTCTTACAATAATAATCAAGCTGAATTTGTGTTTCCTCACTGTCCTGCCATATTGCATAATCAACGATTGTTGAAGCAAAGGAATAAATGATAGGACGGATTTCGTTATAATCACCGTTTGATAGTTCGGTGAGTTTTTTTGCATACTCGTTATATGTACTGCGGAAGCGTGAATTTGAATTATGCAGTATTTCACCATACACAGGGCTTGAAGCCACTTGATAGATAAAACGCAAATCCTTTTTCACCTCGTCAATATATATCAGGCAAGTATTAAAAAACTTTTCTATATCGGGGCAGTCTCTGTAAAAGTTTCTGAAAATTCTGTCGGATATACGCCTTAAACCATATTCCGCCGCCATACAAATAAGCTCGTCTTTGTTTTTGTACCAATAATAAATTGTGCCCTCTGTAATAGAAATTTGCTTTACTAAATCTCTAATGCTAAAATTTTCAAGTCCACATCTAACGAGATAGGCAAAAGTTCCCTCTAATATTTGTTGTTTTGTATCAACATTAAGATTAGCAGCCATAGTATTACACTCCTTTTTTTATGGCATATATTGTGGTCTAACTACCGTTAGGCTGACGGGTAAAAAAATTTTGCCTGCAACATAATGTAAATTATGTGGATAAAAGTTATCGCTTACATATCATATTCGCTGAA
>JAUNAM010000063.1 GCA_030527615.1 Clostridia bacterium | reverse complement strand
TGTACCATATTTTTTTATTAACTTCAAGTGTCCATTTTTATTATACAGGTTCAATTATATCTTAACTCTTAACTCTCAACTCTACTACGCTCCTGCCATTTTCATCACAATAGATTTTGGCAATATTTTTGCAATCACGCGGTAAAATTTATAAAACGGATGGCAGGCATAAACCGCTTTGCCCTTTTTTGATGCCTTTAGCGATTTGTGCGCTACAACATCTGCCTTGTCACGTGGCAGTGTGTCAAAGGTGCGGCTTGCACCCTTGGGTATATTAGCAATCGATAAAAACTCGGTGTCCATAGGTCCGGGGCAGACCGCCAGCACATTGATTTTACGCGGCTTTAGTTCTATTCGTAATGCGCGTGACAGACTCATAACATAAGCCTTGGTTGATGAGTAGGTTGCCATACGCGTATTGGGTGCAAAAGAGGCGATAGAGCAGGTGTTTATTATTTCGCTGCCCTCACTTATAAAGGGTAGTGTTGCCGCCGTCATAGCGGTAAGCGCCTCACAATTAAGTCGCACCATGGCGGTGTTTTCGGCGAGTGAAAGCTCATCAAATCTGCCTAATTTGCCAAAGCCGGCGTTGTTGATAAGCAGCTTAACATTTGCCTGTTTTTCTTTTAAAAGTGTTGTGTAATTTTCAATGGCGTCGCTGTCGGTAATATCAAATGCAACCGGCACAACGCTGCTGCCAAGCTCGTTTTGCAGGGCAATTAGCCTATCCTCGCGGCGGGCTATAACCCAAATTTCATCAAGGTCAACACGGTTGTTGTAAACCGCTTTTGCATATTCGACGCCCAAGCCCGATGATGCGCCGGTGATTACTGCTATATTCATAAATGTCACCTAATTTTTACTAAAGTCTTCAAGAATTAGACCCTCGTTTTTTTCGAGCGCCCAGTTAATGTTCCATTCGCTTGTAAATATAAGCAGGTTATTGCCCTTAAAATCCTGCACCCACTTGGTGTCAGAGGTAAGGTTTAGCCGTGCCACGTCAATATCGTCGTTGCCAATCCAACGGATAAACTGATAGGGCATATTGCTGCGAATAACCTCAACGTTATATTCGTTTTTAAGGCGGTGCTCAAGCACTTCAAACTGCAGCACGCCCACAACACCCACTATAACACGCTCCATACCGGTGTTAGGCTCGTGGAATATCTGTATAGCACCCTCTTGTGCTATCTGCTCGACACCCTTTACAAACTGCTTGCGCTTTAGGCTGTCCTTATGCTCAATAACGGCAAAATGCTCCGGCGCGAAGGTGGGTATGCCCTCAAATTCAACCTTATGTTTGATATCACACACCGTGTCGCCAATTGAAAATATACCGGGGTCAAATACACCGATAATATCGCCGGCATACGCCTCGTTTACAATTTGACGGCTGTCTGCCATAAGCTGTTGCGGCTGTGAAAGGCGTAAATTCTTTTTGCCCTGTATGTGGTGATATTCTTTATCACGTTCAAATTTACCCGAGCATATACGCATAAAGGTCATACGGTCGCGATGTGCCTTGTTCATATTGGCTTGAATTTTAAACACAAACGCCGAAAAGCTTTCGCTGTCGGGGGTAACCTCGCCCTGCTTGGTATTGCGTGCAAGGGGAGAGGTGGTCATTTTTAAAAAGTTTTCAAGAAACGGCTCTACACCAAAGTTTGTAAGTGCCGAGCCAAAGAACACGGGGGTGAGGGTGCCGTTTTGCACCTTATCAATGTCAAAATCAAAGCTGGCACCGTCAAGTAATTCAATTTGGTCAACCAAATCACGGCGCGAGTATTCACCAATAAGCTCGTCAAGCTTTTTGGTATCGGTTATGTCGCACTCTATGGCAGAAAGGCGGTCTTGACCACGGTGAAATTCGTTAAAGGTTAAAATTTGACGTTTGTCACGGTCAAACACACCCTTAAAGTCGGCACCGCAGCCGATAGGCCAGTTAACGGGGTAGGTGCCAATGCCGAATTCTTTTTCAAGCTGGTCAAGCAGCTCAAACGGGTCGCGTGCCTCACGGTCAAGCTTGTTGATAAAGGTAAAAATAGGTATATGGCGCATAGCTGTTACCTTAAAAAGCTTACGTGTTTGCGGCTCAATACCCTTGGCGGCGTCGATTACCATTACAACACTGTCTGCCGCCATAAGTGTGCGGTAGGTGTCTTCGGAAAAGTCTTGGTGACCGGGGGTATCAAGAATATTAATGCAATATCCGTCATATTCAAACTGCATAACCGAAGAGGTGATGGAAATACCTCTTTGCTTTTCAAGCTCCATCCAGTCGGACACGGCGTGCTTGGCGGTTGCCTTGCCCTTAACCGAGCCGGCTGTTTGTATGGCGCCCCCGTAGAGCAGCAGCTTTTCTGTAAGTGTTGTTTTACCGGCATCGGGGTGCGAAATTATGGCAAATGTGCGACGTCGGTTAATTTCATCCTTTAAAATCACGGTGTAATCTCCTTAAAGATTTATCTATAAATATTTAATAATTAAGTAGAGTTTACCACAAAATATATTTACTATCAAGAAAAAATAAAAAAATTTAAAAAAAGACTTTACTTTTTCAAAAAAATAGGTTATAATGACAAACGTATAATTGCCAGTTGAATATTTTGGAGGTTTTTAATATGAAAAAAATTATTGCATTAGTATTAAGTGTCGTACTTATTTGCTGCTGTTCGGTTACAGCGTTTGCTGCTGAAAGCCCTACCGCAGGTTCAAAGGTTACGGTAACAATCAGAAAAGCTGACAGTGTTGCTCCTACCGAAAAGGTAGACATCAAGTATACTGTTGATAAGGGCGCTGTTATATCTGTTAAGGCTGACGAGGCTAAATACGGTAAGTTTGACAGCTGGAGCATCTACAAGGCAACAGAGGTTGCTGATGGTGTTTCTGCTCCCGTTAAATCAGGCGTTATCACACTTAATGCAGCACGTAATCTTGCTACCAAGATTACAACTACAACCGCTGTAGAGGGCACCGACTATGAAATAGTAAGTGGTAGCCTAACCGCTAAAGAGCTTACTGTTAAGGTGAACACCGATGTTATCATTTGCGGTAACTATAAGGGCGTTATTACCAATCCGCTAACAAACAGCACTGCCGACAATTCAGCAGTTGCACCTCAAACCGGTGATATGACAGTTCTTTATGCAACAATTATTATGCTTGCTGTTGTAGCTTTCGGTTTTGGTGTAAAGAAAGTTTATTGCAAATAATTTGTTTTAAAGCTTAAAGGGGCTGTCTCACAAAGCACAGACCAAAAGCAAAATAAAAACATAATGGGTATTATCGGGAAATTTATCTTGATAATACCCATTTTTATTTATTTTTTAATGTGAAAGCGGAATAATTATTATAAATTTTTGCTTTTTATCCATTTTTTCGACCTCTCGGAGTACCTTTGTACGCCTTCGGGTCGAAGAAAATGAATTCTGCGTCTTCGTGAGACAGCTCCTTATTTTTTCTTAAAGAATATATTAAAAATTTATTTCATACAATTAACTAAGCCTTTTTAGGAGTTGATGGTATGAGAGAATTTTCGGATGATAGAGCAATACTTTTAGCACAGCATATAATAGAAACCGGCAACACCGTGCGCGCCACCGCCAAGGTGTTTGGTATTTCTAAATCAACCGTACAAACAGATGTAACAATATCGAACGGTTTATCTGGGAAGTGGCTTAAACCGTCCACAAACCGCATAAAATAAGGCTTTTTAAAATATCAGCATAGTTGCACAATATTATAAAAATTAAAAAAGCAACAGTATTAAAAAATGGATTTTATACTGTTGCTTTTACTCTTTGAAATTCAAAACAACATGTTGCGAAGATTGTTTGAATATGTTAGAATTTTATTAGGATTGAGAGGAGTGTAGAAATTATGAATAACGAAACAATTGGTATCTCTGCTGAATTAGCAATAGCAGATGTGTTTGACATCAGTGTATCACCTACATATAGAATAAGAGGTGATGAGGCAGCAAAGAAATCTTTAATGGATTTAGTTTGCAGAGTTTTTTATGAGTATGAAATTCCAAAACCTATTGAACACATAGCTGAAAACCAAAGCCCGATAGATTTTATTTTAGAATACGGCGAAACATTATCTGTAAAAACAAATCAAAAAGCTTTGGGCAAAGTTGCACCACAAATCATAGGACAACCCACAAGCGAAACCTACTTTGATTTTTTGTATAATCGATTTGGATATGATGTTTATAAAGAATTAGCAAGTAGACATTGGCATGATACCCATGAAAATAGAGCCTTTTTATTTAAGGAGTTTTCTTTTAACAATATTTGTGAAATGCTATCAGAATATTGGAAGCATATATTTGAATGTGATCACTATATTCATTTTTATAATATTTTAGATGGTGATCGTAGTTTGTCGTATAAACCTAACTGTATAATTTTAAAAAATCTGCCAACAAATCCATTTTGGGATATTAATAAAATTTCATTCACAAGGAATCTACAAACCTGGAATGAGTCTAATGTGTTAAAATATTGTGGAATTAGCATAGGAGAGTTTCAGGCACATAATCACCGAAATTGTTTAAAGTTTAGATTTAATATTAATGGCATTTTAAAATTATTAGAAAGAAATTTAATTTAGGCTGGATATATTAAATCAAATGTGATATAATCATAAGCGTAAAGTGAGGTGAGAACATGAATTATATAGGTTCCAAATATTCACTAATGGATTTCTTAACTGGAACAATACATACGGTTGCGGGTAATAATTCCCAAAACAAAGTATTTGCTGACTTATTCGCAGGAACAGGTGTAGTTGGTAAAACCTTTAAGGAAAAAGGTTATCGAGTGTTGTCAAATGATATTCAATATTACAGTTATGTCCTAAATAAGCACTTGATCGAAAATGTACCTCCTCTTGAAACGAAAATATTAGATCATTTGAATACGCTTAAAGGTACAGAAGGCTTTATCTATAAAAGCTACTGTGCAGGTTCGGGTAGTGGCAGAAATTATTTCACCGATGCAAATGGTATGAAATGTGATTCAATCCGAATCGAGCTTGAAAGGCTTAAAAACTGCGGTGAAATTGACGAAGCACAATACTATTACTTATTAGCAAGTCTTATAAATTCAATTGACAAATATGCTAATACCGCTTCTGTGTATGGTGCTTTCTTGAAACATATCAAGAAGTCTGCAGAAAAGGAATTTCAATTAGAGCTGCTTCCAATAATAGACGGTGATAAGGCAAGTAAGGCTTATAATGAAAACATATCTGATCTTATAAAAACAATCGGTGGCGACATCTTATACCTTGATCCACCCTACAATGCAAGACAATATTGTGCCAATTACCATGTTCTCGAAACCATTGCGAGATATGACTCTCCCGAACTAAAAGGTAAAACGGGACTTCGAGATTATTCAAAGCAAAAAAGCGATTTCTGTTCACCGAGAACGGTTGTAGATGCTTTTGATGAAGTTATCCGAAATGCCAATTTTGAATACATATTCTTGAGCTATAACAACGAAGGCTTAATGCCATTCGAAACCATACGAAAAGTTATGGAACAATATGGTGAATACGAAATGTTCTCGACAGATTATCGCAGATTTAAAGCTGATACTGATGAAAACAGAAACCATAAAAGTGACAAAACCGTCGAATATCTACATTGTTTGATAAAAAGATGACTTCCTATTGTGAAGCCATCTTTTTTATGTTATAATTATCTCATCAATAATAAGGTGGGATAATTTATGAATCCTTTTAAAGAAGGCAGCACACAGTATAAAGATTTTGAAACTATGTCAGATTTAAAGTGGCATTGCTCTAAGTGTGAATTATTAAGCGGTCAAGCAAAAACTTGGCAGGTTTGGCGTCAAGAAAAAGGTATACAGCTCGACCAAGATGAAAGCGGAAATTGGTATAAAAACATTTATTGTGAAAACTGTGGCATAAAAACTGTTCATAGAAAATTGAAATCAACTGAAATAGTTACCGAAAATTTAAAAGCAAGAACAGGAATACCTGCTCATATCGCAAAGAGAGCTAAAGAATTATTTTACTGTGTTGATGAATATTCAATGAGAACTGAGGCTGCTGGTCAATTGGAAATAGATCACAGAACTCCTCAAGTTAGATGGACAAAAAATGAGGAAGATAATTCAAATTTAACTGATGAACAAATTAAAGAAAAGTTTATGCTTTTATCAAGACCAAATAATTTGCTGAAATCACGTATTTGCGAAGAATGTGTAAAAACTAATAAGCGTGGAAAAGGATATAAGGAAATTGAATTTTGGTATGAAGGTACAGAGGATTATGATGCTTCAATAGGCTGTGTAGGATGCTTTTGGCATAATCCTTCCAAATGGCGTAAGGAATTGAATAAAACAATTAAAGGAAAATAATTATGGCAAAGTACAACGATTTGGATATGAACAATTGGAAAGAATATGATGATATTCTCACTGATTCACTATGGATTTTTGATAAGCGAGATAAATCAGGTGTTCATAACGCTTCATATCACGGCAATTTTGTTCCGCAAATTCCAAATCAATTATTCAGAAGATATACTAAAAAAGGTGATTGGATTTTAGATCCATTCGCCGGTGGTGGAACATCTTTAATTGAAGCTCAACGGCTTGGCAGAAATGCAATAGGGATAGAACTTCAGGAAGATGTCGCAAAAGCAGCTCACGAATTGGTCGCACAAGAAAAAACCGATAACTTTAATGGCACAATAGTTATAGGCGATAGCCGGACTGTCAATATCGGTGAAAAACTCAACCATTTTGGAATTGATAAAGTGCAGTTTGTTATTTATCATCCACCTTATTGGGATATCATAAAATTCAGCGATAATGATAAAGATTTATCTAATTGTGCTTCCCTTGAAGAATTCAATAAATCATTTGGTGAAGTCATCGATAATACGGCTCAATATTTAGAAAAGAACAGATATTGTGCTTGTGTTATAGGTGACAAATATGCTAATAGTGAAATAGTTCCACTTGGATTTCATTGTATGAATTTATTTTTATCTCGCGGATTTAAACTTAAAGCGATATTGGTTAAGAATTTTGAGGATACCAAAGGTAAGTCAAATCAAAAAGCAATTTGGCGTTATAGAGCGTTAGCAAGTGATTTTTATCTATTTAAACACGAATACATTTTTGTGTTTAAAAAAGTTAAGAATTAGCATATTATTAAAAGTGAGCGATATATTTGGATAAAAATTTAAAAGGGATACTTTGTATATCTTTAATAGTAATTGTTTTTGGCGGATTCGCAGCATTGAAAAATTTATGGTCATCGGTACTACAATTTCTTTTAATGCTCTTTCCTATTTTTGGTGAAAAGATTATTGAAAACTATTTATCCTCCCCATATTTTATAGTTGGAATTATTATGGCTATATGCTCAAGTGTTGGAATATATTTTGGAGTTAAAGGCGGTAAAGTATTATACATAATAATTTCACTAATTGTTTTAATAATAGATTTATTTAGTATGGGAACAAATATTTTTTAATTTTATCTGGACTTATGACAACCTTTGTGATATATGTTTGTGTTGCAAAGGAGGTAGTGATATGCTACAAAAACAGAATAAAATTAAAACAGAGCGACTTTACATCGGAAAAACTGATGTGGAGTCGCTCTCTTTTTATGTAAGGGGGAATTAAAATGACAATATTTGAAGATTTATACTACGGAAATGTGAAACCTTGGGAAAGACCTGTAAAAAAGGAAAGCAAAGAGCAGAACGCCGTTCAGCTTATGGTGAACAACGAGGAAAAGTTAAGGGCAACCCTAACCGAGCAGCAGAAAGAAATGTTAGATAAATATCGTGACAGTTACAACGAGCTAATGTCCATCTGCGAAAGAGAAGCCTTTACAGTAGGATTCACCTTGGCAACAAGAATAATGGTCGAGGTAACACAGGGACTGACGGCGGTAGAAGATATATGAGAAAAATATTTATTATCCTCTGCTGTGGGCTACTGCTACTTATCTGCGGTTGCGATAAAAAAGATGAGGTTACTACTACGATGAATACAGTAAAAACTGCAAGCGAAAATAAAAAGACAGAGGAAGAAAAACCACCTACCGAGAGCCAACCGTCAGAAACATCATCGGCAGCCTCGACAACCACTACAGAAAAAGAAAAAACTGCCGAATCTGAGTCGATAAGCTCGGCAGAGAGCAAACTGCCTACCTCACCACCGAAAACTGAAACTACGGTTACGGAAACACCAAAGCCTACACAAAACACATCCTCGGCGATTGAGCAAATCGAATCACCGCCTACCGAAGAAATATATAATACACAAACGGAGGTTAACCCTGCGGATATAGAAAAATTAGTGGTGCAATATATAAACGAATACC
>JAUNAM010000105.1 GCA_030527615.1 Clostridia bacterium | reverse complement strand
ATATATTTATATTTTTAAAATATATTTACATTATCGCATAGTCATATAAAAATTTCAAGTAGTATTTTTATAATTTTATAAAAAGCTGTGGCAAAAGCCACAGCTTAAGTTCATATTTACATTTGTTTTTGCCTTACATTTAAAAGCCTTACTATAATCGGGCACAAAATAATGTTAATTGCAAGCTCAACCAAAAAATTAATGCCTACCATACCGACTATGATATACTGCCACGCATTTGCGCCAAAGCCTTCTGATAGCGCCCAGCCAACAATCGTCGGCATAAAAAACAGTTGGCAGCCAATCAGAAACACTCCCGTGTTGACAATAGGGCAAAGAACGGCAGAAACCGCAACCGCAAGGTAGCTGTTTTTGCCCGAAAGCAAGCCGTATATAGCGCCTGAAGCCAATCCGCAAAGCGTTCCCTTCAGCAAAACGGTTACAACAGTTCCCAACGGATTTACAGCTAAAAACGCACCTGCATCACCCGACATTAAAACCGCAAAGCCAAATACAAGTCCAAGCCACGCAGCAATGTACTTACCACAGGTTGCCGCACCTATTACAATAGGAATCAACACCAGCGAAATCGAAAACGGACCAAACTTGATAAACGCTCCAAGGTACTGAAGAATAATTACAAGTGCCGTCAACACTGCGCCAAGAACTACCGTTTGAGTTGAGATTTTTTTTGTGTTTTGCATATAAATTCCTCCTTGCTGTCGTTCACTAAAATCGTGATACAACGCATATATATTTTGTTTTTTTAACACACAAAAATTATTTGATATTTTTACTGTACAAAATATTTAAGCCTTTTAAAACCAAATTTTCATCCAGGCTAATATTGTGGGTGCAATGCTCCACTATCGTTTTAGACAAACCGCCCGTTGCGTACACCTGAAATTCTTCGCCGATTTCGTCAAAATAGCGTTTTATCATACCGTCAATCATTGCGGCGTTTCCGTACACTACGCCCGAGCGCATACAGTCAACCGTATTCTTCCCGATAACTGATTTTGGAGCAATAAGACTGATTTGCGGAAGCTGTGCAGTTCCCATAGACAAAGCTTTCAATCCTATATTTACACCAGGAATAATTGATGCTCCCGAAAAAGCACCCGTTTTATCAATATACATAATCTTGGTTGCCGTTCCCATATCTATTATTAAGGAAGGACTTCCATACAGATGGTGTGCCGCAACGCACGCACAAATAAGGTCTGCGCCCACCGTAGACGGATCGTCACACTTGATGTTAATACCCGTTTTTATTCCAGGGCCTACCATAATTGCATCAACGTCGTAAACTATTTTTATCGCTCTTTTTATTATAGAGTTAAGCGGCGGTACAACAGATGATATAATTGCTCCTTTGAGTGATTTTTTATCCACGTTATGAAGGGTTAAAATACTTTTTATTTTTGTTGCGTATTCATCTTCTGTTTTAATAACGTCTGTGGCGATGCGCGAAACAAACAAAAGCTCATTATCCAAAAAACCGCCAAGCACAATATTGGTATTTCCTACATCAATGGCAAGTATCATTTATATCACTCCTTAAACACATATATTCTACCAAAAAAACGCTTTTATGTCAATAAAAAG
>JAUNAM010000104.1 GCA_030527615.1 Clostridia bacterium | reverse complement strand
GGGTAACCGCACAGAGCTTGTGGCATTGGTAAATGATTTGTATAAACATATTGCTGCAGGTGATGATGTATCATACGACAGCATACGTGAGATGTCGGCACCGATTGTTGATTGGCTGCAAAAGAATGCCGTACAAACTGCAGAACGCAGCGAGTATGCCAATGAGGTGTTAAAAGAAATAAAATCGTATAAGTTAAGCTTTAGTGATTCACAAAAGGCTGAAGCGGCATTTGGTTTTGACGGTAAATTTAATAATTACCGTAAGAAAAACCTTGGCAGGTTTACCATAAGTGAAAACGGATTGCCGCTTGATATTGCTTGGCAAGAATTATCGGATATGTACCCTGAGTTGTTTGATGTCGACATAACCTCAACTGACCAGCCGATTAAGCTTATGGAAATTGTTGATAATTTGCAAAACGAAAATATTAACGATTATGATTTTTGGCAAGATGACTTTTTTAAGCAGTCATTGTTTGAAAAAATATATGACGAGTATTGGAATGTGTCAACGCTGCACACCTTTGCCGACCGCAAACAGAAGGAAATTAATATTTTAAAATCTAATCACAGAAAAGCGGTTGAAAATATTCGACGTGCAAGAGATGAAAAAATTAATGACCTGAAGTATGAACAACGTGAGCGTGTGGGTCGCCTGCGTGAGGAGTACCGCACACGTGAGCAGAAAAAGGTTAGGGACGTTGCCGAACGGTACCGTCAGTCGCGCAAAGCGGCGGTTGAGAGCAGAAACAAAACTGAGGAAAAGAACCGCCTGCGTAAGACCATAGCCGAAATTAACAGTTTGCTTAATCACGGCAGTAAAGAAAAGAATGTAAAAATTGCAATGCAGGATGTGGCAAACTCGGCGCTGAAGCTTGGAACGGTGCTGTTTAACAAGGAAATATCTAACCGTGACATTGTAAATTTCTTTATGATGGAACAGTTTGCAGTAACAGTCAAAGAAAAAGCGGCACTCATCAGATATTCTGCGTTATTGAAAGAACTTGAGATGTGTCAAAATGATATTGATGACCTTACAAAATTGGTGCACAATATGGAAAGAAGTAAAAAAATTGAATATAATATTAGAAAAATGAAGTCAATAATTTTTCAACTTAAAAAGCTTGATAAAGAACTTAAGAATGTATTTGTTCGTGAAAGGGCAATGGTTAACAATACAAAGATTACCGATGCGGTGGATGAGCTGCTTAAGGCATACACCGCTTTGCAAAAATCAGACCAGCCGCATATAGCAGGTGCGTATAACGATTTTGTTGCCGGCAGAATAAAAGCGATTGCCGGTTTAGATAACGGTGTCAGCGAATATGCCGGTATGGTTGTAGGTGATATGAGTGTTTTGCAACTGCGCGAGCTTGGTGATGCATACCGTGCGGTGCTGCACACAATAAAAACCTCTAACGAACTGTTTAAGTCCAATAAATCTGCAACGGTGCAAGAATTATCAGAACTGACATTGAACGAAATAAACGGTATGGCCAAAAAAGGCATTAAAGCCGAGCGCAACCGAGTGGAAAAGTTTTCGAGCAAGTATTTATTTAACAGTTTAAAACCGTATTACGCATTTAGCAAAATTGGTTCGGACACGTTGATGCACCTATATAAAGAACTGCAAAAGGGTGAATCGGTTGTAGGTACCGATTTGGCAGAAG
>JAUNAM010000103.1 GCA_030527615.1 Clostridia bacterium | reverse complement strand
GTAAATTCTTGTTTATTGTTAAAGCCTTTTTCGCCGTCATAACGATAGAGAACAGTTAC
This sequence comes from Clostridia bacterium, assembly GCA_030527615.1. GTDB lineage: Bacteria > Bacillota > Clostridia > Oscillospirales > Acutalibacteraceae > UBA737. The sequence continues at coordinate 1,625 of JAUNAM010000103.1, read as the reverse complement.
AAGCATACCTCTTGTCATACCCGCATTAGGTGCAAATGAATTTTCGGATATACCATTGAACAAACCTATTTCCACAGCTCTTTTTACATCATCATAATACCAATCATTATCGCTTACATCTGCAAATGGGTTTTCCCATCCAACAGGCTCGTTAGGTGTTTCCTCAATTTTGGTAACATTCCATTTTGCATATAGTGTAAAATTATTCGTTACCTTATTGTTAAAATCGTATTCTTTGGTTAGTTCCTTATCTGTGTACCAACCTTCAAAAACAAAACCTTCTTTTGTTGGCTCACTTGGCTCGTCAAGAGTATCGTTTTTACTTACTGTATCAGATTTTACTTCACTGCCGCCATTTGTATCAAAGGTTACTGTATATTTTGTAACTGTGCCACCACTACTGTAATTTTTAGCACTTGGATCTTTAGTCCAATCCTCTGTATAATACCAAACGATTTTATCTCCGTCTGATATTTCGTAATCGGTAAGTCCTACGATTGGCAATTCACCATTTACTTTGTATAACCAACCCGAATTTTTACCCTTGTCAAATTCAGCAAGTGTAATATTTCCCTTTGTCATAGATGAAACATATCCGCTTGCAGCACCTTTATATGTAATTGAATTTGCATCACAAGCCTTTACAAATGCGTCATAAACTGTTGCATCATCACTTGGTATTTTTACTTTGTAATTATTAAGCCAATAGCCTGTATCTGCTTTTATGGTTATTGTAACAGTTATATTATCATCACTCGGCTCGGAAGGTATCGAGGGTGAGGAAGATGATGTGCTTCCTGTTTCTCTTGCAGATGTTAGTTCATTACTGCTGAAATCATAAATGTTATATGCTTTGCCTGTTTTGAGTGTTTGCATAACAGCAATCAAAGCACGGAAAGATTGTTCGGTTGCATAGCTGTCTTTGTTTGTGTTGTTTTTATATCCAAAACCGCTATTATCTGCAAGTGCAAATGATAAAAGTCCGTCTATGATATTGTTTCCGTTTTTAATGAAACGAGCATCATTTTCTAAATCTACCCCTGCTGCACATAGACCGATAACAACCATTGCTGTTGAGTTTGAATTTCCACCAAAATCGCCTGTGTCATTCTGCTGTGTCGATAGGAAGTTTAGTGCTTTTTCAATGGCATCATTTATTTCGGGTTTGTCATTATAAAATGATAAACCGCATATTGCATTTGCTGTTGTGTCTATAACTGTGCTGTATTCGTTCCAACTGCCGTCTTCTAATTGATTTGAAATCAAAGCATTTACAAGCTCTGTTTCGTATGTATCAGCCTTATAGTCACCTTGATTATATACTGCCAATGTGTAAGGAGCCGCCCATACACTTGTAGATTTTGTAACACCATTTAATTTTTCTATTGCAGAAACAGGTGTATTGCTATTTACAGAATAAAGCAGTTCGGGGTTTTTGCTTATTGCAACAAGTCCTAAAACAGCTTTGTCAATATCTGTATCTTTTGTTGCTGTGTTTATAGCCTTAACTGCATAATTTACATAGTCCTGCTTTGTGGTGCTTGATAATTTGTTCTCGGTTTCGGGATTGTAATTTTCATAAGCACCCATATCCATAACATACCATTCGGGAAAAGCAATCCAAT
>JAUNAM010000062.1 GCA_030527615.1 Clostridia bacterium | reverse complement strand
TGACTTTTTGATTGTTAGACATATATTTACTCTAACTTCACTCTGTCATTTAAGCTAACCAAAGAAATTTGGAGGTATAAAAAATGGCAAAAGAAAAAATGACTAAAACAGTAGGCACAGACAAATCAAGCGAGGGCAGAGAAAAGGCGTTGCAAACCGCAATGGCTCAAATAGAAAAGCAGTACGGCAAGGGTGCTGTAATGCTGCTTGGTGAAAATGCTGCAATGAATGTTGAGCACATTAAAACCGGCTCAATGGCGCTTGATATGGCATTAGGTATAGGCGGTATTCCGCGTGGCAGAATTGTAGAAATCTACGGCCCAGAATCTTCGGGTAAAACAACACTGGCACTTCACTGTGTTGCCGAAGCACAAAAGGCAGGCGGCACTGCTGCATTTATCGACGTTGAGCACGCACTTGACCCTATATATGCTGCAGCCTTGGGTGTTGATATTGACTCGCTTTTGGTATCTCAACCGGATAGCGGTGAGCAAGCGCTTGAAATTACCGAGGCACTTGTTCGTTCGGGCGCTATTGATATCGTCGTTATCGACTCGGTAGCGGCACTTGTAACCCGTGCCGAAATCGAGGGTGAAATGGGCGACAGCCACGTAGGACAACTCGCTCGACTTATGTCACAGGCACTTCGCAAGCTAACAGGTGCGCTTTCAAAATCAAACTGCAGTGCAATCTTTATTAACCAGTTGCGTGAAAAAATCGGTGTTATGTACGGCAACCCCGAAACCACCACCGGTGGTCGTGCGCTTAAGTTCTATTCAAGTGTACGTATCGACGTTCGCAAGATTGAAACCCTCAAGGTAGGCGGCGAAATGGTAGGCTCGCGTACCCGTGCAAAGGTTGTTAAAAACAAGGTAGCGCCACCATTCCGTGAGGCAGAATTTGACGTTATTTACGGCAAGGGCATTTCAAAGGTGGGCGAATTGGTTGATATGGGCTTAAACCTTGAAATACTAAAGCGTGCAGGCGCATGGTTCTATTACGGTGACACCCGTATCGGTCAAGGCCGTGACAATGTAAAGCAGCTGTTTGAGGATAACAAGGAGTTAGCGGCAGAAATTGAAGAAAAGGTACGTGCTCGCTATGCCGAAATAATGAGCGGCAAGCCACAACAAGAGGAAGATGACGGCCCCGTTATTATGCCGATTGAGGCAGAGCCAAAACCTGAAATCAAACACAAAAAGGTAAACATTGATATAGCGGTAGACGATTAATGAAAATTGTCGAAATTAAAAGGGATAAAAAGCACACCGTTAAGGTAACTTTTGATAATGATAGGTTTTATAACTTTGACTTAGATTATTTTAACGGAATATGCTTACACGAAGATGACGAAATAAGCGATAGCGAGCTTATTGCTCATCTTAAAGAATCAGATTATATTCGAGCCAAAAGTCGAGGTATGTGGTTTTTAGACCGTGCCGACTATAGTAAAAAAAAGCTTTATGAAAAAATTGTCGCCGGCGGCATATCTGCCGCCGCGGCGGCAAGGGCAACGGCAAGGCTTAAAGAACTGGGTCTAATTGACGATGTGCGTCTTTGCGCCCGCCTTGCCGAACGTTATGCCGAGCAGAATGTTTCAAAACGTGAAACCTTTGCAAAATTAATGCAAAAGGGTATCCCCACCGATATTATAAAATCGGTTTTAGAGGATACAAACTTTGACGAAGCGGCACAGATTGAAACAATAATACAAAAGAAATATAAAACACGGCTGACAGATAAAGACAGCATACAAAAGGTGTACGCCGCACTCATACGAAAGGGATTCTCCTACGGTGCTGTGCGCGAACAAATAAAAAAATATACACAAGAAATTGAAAATTATGAGGAATATTGATGTACAAGGTTAGTATGGTATCGCTTGGTTGCCCAAAAAATCAGGTTGATGCTGAAATGATGCTTTACTCATTAAAGCAGGCAGGTTACGAGATTGGTGTGCCCGAGGCAGAAGCCGACGCAATCATTATTAACACCTGTGGCTTTATAGAGGACGCCAAAAGTGAGGCTATTGAAAATATAATAGAAGCGGCACAATACAAAACCGACGGCTGCTGTAAGGCGGTTATTGTAACCGGCTGCCTTGCCGAGCGCTACCAAGACGACGTTACCGCCGAAATACCCGAGGCTGATGTTTGTGTGGGGTTAGGCTCTAACGGCAACATTGCCGAAATTGTAAGGTCGGCAATCGAGGGCAGGGCACACAACAGCTATGGCGATAAGTGCGACCTTAATCTCGACGGCAAGCGTATTTTAGGCGGTATGCCCTATACCGCTTATTTAAAGGTGGCTGACGGCTGCGACAATTGTTGCACATATTGTGCCATACCTAAAATTCGAGGTCGTATGCGCAGTCGAAAAATTGAGGACTGCATAAAAGAGGCTAAAGAATTGGCGGCAGGCGGTGTGCGCGAGCTTATAGTCGTGGCACAAGACACTACAGCCTACGGCAGCGATATTTACGGCGAGCCTCGCCTTACAGAGCTGCTGCGTGAGCTTTGCAAAATAGACGGTATCGAGTGGGTGCGTACACTTTACACCTATCCCGAGCGCATAAGTGACGAGTTGCTTGATTTAATAGCAAGTGAAGAAAAGCTCTGCAAATATTTAGATATTCCGATTCAACATATAAACGGTGATATACTAAAGCGAATGAATCGCCGAGGTAATGCCGAAACACTTATGGCACTTGTGGAAAAAATCAGGTCAAAGGTGCCGGACATTACCCTTCGCACAACCCTTATTACAGGCTTCCCCGGCGAAACAGATGAGCAGTTTTCGCAGCTTGATGAGTTTGTAACGGCGGCACGCTTTGACCGCCTTGGTTGCTTCCCCTATTCGGCGGAGGAGGGCACAATAGCGGCAGAGTACCCCGACCAGATTGACAGTCAAGTTAAATTTGACCGTGCCGAGCATATAATGGAAACACAGCTCGGTATTGCAACCGAAAAAAACCAACAAAAAATCGGCACCGTGCAAAAGGTGCTGATAGAAGGCTATGACGATTATATAAAATGTTATTTTGGCAGAAGTGAGGCAGATGCACCCGAAATTGACGGCAAGGTGTTTTTTATGGCACACGAGCCTCTGGTGATAGGTGACTTTGTCACAGTACAAATAAATGACGTAATAGAATATGACTTGTTAGGAGAACAACTATGAACACACCAAACAAATTAACACTTGCACGTATGATTGCAACCCCTATATTTATGGCTACTATGCTTATAGAGTTTCCGTATCATTATTTGGTATCGTTGGTGCTTTTTGCGGCGGCTTCGCTTACCGATATGATAGACGGCAAAATGGCACGAAAATACAACCTTGTTACCGACTTTGGCAAGTTTTTAGATCCACTTGCCGATAAAATGCTTACAACTGCGGCATATTTGGGCTTTATGTTCTTGTATTCAGCAAAGGGCGGCAGCTACGGCTGGGCAATGACAACCATAGTTTTCATTGTGCTGTTCCGTGAGTTTATGGTGTCATCACTTCGCCTTGTTACTGCAAAGTCAGGTCTTGTGGTGGCAGCAAATATTTGGGGCAAGCTTAAAACCGTCAGCCAAATGGTAGGCTTGGTAGCGGCACTGTTTTGTTACACCTTAATTGTTGATTTTAAGTTCACACAAATAGCTGCTGTTTGTGATATAATAATAATGATACTGTTCTGGATTTCGGCAGTGCTTTGTGTAATTTCAGGACTAATCTATCTAAACGAATGTAAGGAATATATCAATTCGTCAAAATAATACTTTTTAGCAAGTCGTTGGAGTTGGTATAATGTTTGATTTACTAAAAGAAGATATTAAGGCTATAAAAGACCGTGACCCTGCGGCAAAATCCACATTAGAGATTTTGCTGTTGTATCCCGGTCTTAAAGCCGTTAGAATGCACCGCAGGGCACACAAGCATTATCTTAAAGGGCACAGCTTTCGCGCACGGTATATTTCGCAGCGTGCCGCTAAAAAAACAGGTATCGAAATTCACCCCGGTGCTACAATAGGTCGCAGACTTGTTATTGACCATGGCACGGGCATAGTAATCGGTGAAACGGCAGAAATCGGTGACGATGTATTAATTTATCAGGGCGTAACACTCGGCGGCACAGGTAAAGACGTGGGCAAACGCCACCCAACTGTGTGTAACGGCGTTATGATAAGTGCCGGCTCAAAGGTGTTAGGACCTATCACAATAGGTGAAAATTCACGTGTAGCGGCAGGCGCTGTGGTGCTAAAGGATGTTCCGCCAAATTCTACCGTTGTGGGTGTTCCTGCACGTGTGGTACGCCAAAACGGCAAAAAGGTAGAGCGTGCACCGCTTGACCAAATCCATATTTCCGACCCTGTACAGCAAGAGCTTGATGCTTTAAAGAAAAAACTCAAGTCTTTAGAAGATAAAATAAAGGAGTAACCTATTTTATGAAAATTTTCAATACGTTGACACGTAACAAGGATGAGCTTGTTACAATAAACGAGGGCGAGGTTAATATTTACGCCTGCGGCCCTACCGTTTATAACTATATTCACATTGGCAACGCACGTCCTCTTTGTGTGTTTGACGTTTTGCGACGTTACCTTGAATGGCGTGGCTATAAGGTTAACTTTGTTCAAAACTTTACCGATATTGATGATAAGCTTATAAAAAAGGCAAACGAAGAGGGTATTACCGTACCCGAGGTTGCCGAGCGCTTTATAAAAGAGTTTTGGGTAGACGCAAAAGGACTTAATGTACGCGAAGCCACCGTTCATCCGCGTGCCACCGAAAACATTGACGAAATTCAGCGAATTATAGGCGAGCTTGTTGAAAAGGGTTACGCTTATACTGCCGGCGGAGATGTTTATTTCCGTTCTAAAAAATTCAGTGAATACGGCAAGCTTTCGCACCAACCGTTAGAGGATTTAGAGGCGGGTGCACGTATTGCCACCGACGATATAAAAGAGGACCCAATGGACTTTTGCCTTTGGAAGGGCGCAAAACCGGGCGAGCCGTTTTGGAGTTCTCCTTGGGGTGACGGCAGACCGGGTTGGCATATTGAATGCTCTGCCATGGCAGAAAAATATCTTGGCAAAACCATCGATATTCACTGTGGCGGTCTTGACCTGATCTTCCCCCACCACGAAAACGAAATTGCACAAAGTGAATGTGCCAACGGCTGCAGCTTTGCTCATTATTGGATGCACAACGGCTTTATTAACGTTGATAATCATAAGATGTCAAAATCTTTGGGTAATTTCTTTACCGTGCGTGATGTTGCTGAAAAATACGGTTATGAGCCTATTCGTTACTTAATGATTTCTTCACAATATCGCGGACCCATTAACTATTCGGTTGATATTATCGAGCAGGGCAAAAATGCGCTTGAGCGCCTTTACACCTGCCGAAACAATATAGATTTCGCACTTGAAAATGCTACAGATGGCGGCGAGGTGCCCGAATTTGTCGAGAAGGCAAAGGCTGATTTTATCACCGCTATGGATGACGACCTAAACACCGCCGATGCATTGGCTGCAATCTTTACGCTTGTCCGTGATATTAATACCGCTATAGCGGGCGGTGCCGGCAAGGTAACACTTACCGCTTGTGCCGATATGTTTGATGAGCTTACAGGCGTTTTGGGTCTTGTTTACAACCGTAAAACCGAAGCACTTGACAGCGAAATAGAGGATTTAATTGCAAAGCGTACCGAAGCACGTAAAAATCGTGATTTTGCCACCGCTGACCAAATTCGCGACAAGCTAAAGGATATGGGTATAATACTTGAAGATACCCCTCAAGGCGTAAAATGGACCAGAGCATAAATTTTAAAAAAGAGCCTTTGGGTGACGGCGTTTTTATAAATGTAAGCCGTCATCACACCTTTGGCACCGATGCGGTGTTGCTTTCAAATTTTGCAAATGCAAAAGCTAAGGATAAGCTTGTCGATTTAGGCACCGGCTGCGGCATAATTGCGTTTTTAATGCTTCGCGATAAAAAATGTCAAACTGCATACGGTGTGGATATTTCGAGCGAGGCAATAGATTTAGCATCGCTTTCGGCGCAAGAAAACAATTTTGATAATTTTACTGCCATTTGCAGCGATTTAAAGGATTTAAAGGATAAGGTGCCATTTGGCGGTCATACACTTGTCACCTGCAATCCGCCCTATAAGGCAGCAGGTGCGGGTATTACCAATCCCGATAGCGTAGACCGCACAGCACGTCACGAAACCGAATGTACGCTAAAGGATATTATCGCTGTGTCGGCTCGGCTGTTGCAGACAGGCGGCAGACTTTGTATGTGTCAACGCCCCGAGCGACTTTCAGAGCTTATGTGTACTATGAGCAGGTATAAAATAGAGCCCAAGCGACTGCGGCTTGTATGCAAAAGGCCGAACACTGCCCCGTGGCTTGTATTAGTAGAGGGCAGACGCTGTGGCAACACGGGTCTTACAATAGAGCCAAATCTTTATGTAGAGGATGAAAACGGTAATTTTTCACCCGAAATGGTAAAAATTTACGGTAAGTATAAGGAAGCGTATTTATAATGTCAGGAAAACTTTATGTTGTGGGTACGCCCATAGGCAATTTAGAGGATTTTTCACCGCGCGCTATACGTGTTTTGGGCGAGGTTGATTTTATAGCGGCAGAAGACACGCGTGTCACGGTAAAGCTGCTTAATCACTTTAATATACATAAGCCAATGGTTGCATATTTTGAACATAATAAAAAAGAACGTGGCAACGTGGTGTTAGAGCGCATTTTAGCGGGTGAAAGCTGCGCTATTGTTACCGATGCGGGTATGCCCGCAATATCTGACCCCGGTGAAGATTTAATCCGCGAGGCGCATCAAAACGGAATACCGGTTGAATCGGTACCCGGTCCTACAGCATTTGCTACGGCGCTGGCACTATCGGGTATGAATAGCGGCAGATTTTGTTTTGAAGGCTTTTTATCGGTAAACAAGCCGCAGCGAATAAAGCATTTAAACGAGGTCAAAAGCGAACGCCGCACAATGATTTTTTATGAAGCTCCGCATAAGCTAATCAGGACTTTAAATGATATGCTTGATGCTTTTGGCGACCGAAATATCGCCATAGTGCGCGAAATAACCAAAATTCACGAAACGGTGATGCGGACAAGCCTTAGTAAGGCTATAGATTTTTATAAAACAAACGAGCCTCGAGGCGAGTATGTTTTAATAATAGAAGGCGCAAGCGAGCAAACCAAGGTTTACACCCTTGATGATGCAGTTCGTCTTGCTAAAAGACTGTCGGACGAGGGGATGTCGGCTTCAAATGCCGCAAAAGAGGCTGCCGTGACTACAGGCATTAAAAAAAGTGACATTTACAAACAAATGTTGATTTAATAAAAATTTGGTGGTGCAGTATGAAAGAAAGAGATAACAAAAACATCAATTTTGACGACAAATATGAGCAAATAATTGCCGCCATGCAGGAAAGAGAACGTTCCGAGTTTGTGGATATTGTATCCGATTCGTCTCGAGATTTAGATCGACCGCGTTCAGGCAATCGCTATAAAAAGAAAGAAAAAAGCGGCTTTAAGGCTTGGTGGAAACAGCTAACCAAGGGCAAAAAGGCGGCGCTTATCAGTGTTACAAGCATCTTTTTGGTTATAGCGTTATTGCTCGGTTGCTTCTTTATTTGCTTTAGATATAACTATAATGCAATAACAACCGACCCCGACGAGCTGGGATTTTCAGGTGTAAAGCAAAAGGGTGTTATAAATGTTGCGCTTTTTGGCGTTGACTCACGTGACGAAACGGTATTTACCGGCAACACCGACAGTATTATGATTTTAAGCCTTAACACCAAAACCAAAAAGGTTAAAATCTTTTCAATTATGCGTGATACCTTTGTGCCGATGGAATATAACGGCAAGGATTATTTTGGCAAAATAAATTCGGCTTATTCAAAAGGTCCTGAACACGCCATCAAAACATTAAACCAAATTTTTGATTTAGACATTTCAGAGTATGCCACCGTAAACTTCTTTGGTATGGCGGATATTATTGATGCCGTAGGCGGAATACCTGCCACAATTACCGAAGATGAATTAAAGTGGAAGGGCTACGGCCACCCAAATCTTAACAACTGTATGGATGAGATTTGCAACGAAATGGGTCTTAACGCAAAGGATTATTATATTAAATCGGCAGGTGAACAAACCTTAAACGGTGTTCAGGCGGTGGCGTACGCCCGTGTAAGAAACTGCACCAGCGTGTGGGGTACTCGTGATGACTATGGCCGTACCGACCGTCAGCGTCACGTTATGCAGGGGCTGTTTAACAAGGCTATTGCTATGAACAAGGCAAGGTACGTAACCCTTGCAAAGGCACTTATTCCTTGTAGCGAAACCTCGCTTTCGTATACCGATATATTGGGGCTTGCTGTAAACGTATTGCTACACTCGCCTTCGTTTGAGCAATACAGACTGCCTCAAATAGAGTTTAATATGCCCTTTAGCGGTTCGTCGCGTTATGGCTCGGTGGTATATTACGACCTTGACTATGCTGCAAAGCTGGTAAATGCGGTTATCTATGACGACGTAACAATGGAAGAATTTATTGAACAAAACCCCATCGAAAAGAACGACTGGTATGCCAAAATGGCAAAGGGCGACTCGGGCAGAAGACCCTCGGGCGGCGGAACAACACAAAACAACGCCACTCAAAACCCGACAACCAACCAAACCGAATCTAATACAAGCAACGTTGAATCAGATGTTTGTACCCATGTAAATACAATAACAAAGGGTGCAAAAGATGCCACCGAAGCAAGCGATGGCTACACAGGCGATTTGTATTGTGCCGATTGCGGCAAGCTGCTTCAACCGGGACAAACTATAGCCAAGCTGACTCCCAGTGAGCCGACTGAGCCTACCGAGCCCAGCGAACC
>JAUNAM010000061.1 GCA_030527615.1 Clostridia bacterium | reverse complement strand
GGGGTGCTCACATTTTGGGGACCTTTTGCACTAGTTCCATTTTACCGAAAACAGCATTTTATCACAAAAAGAAAAACAATGCAATATTTTAGCATTTTATCTGCATGAATTTCACGCTGAAACTATTTCCATCACAATGAAACTAATTACTGATAAAAGTTTCATCGTAGAAAAATTAAAGTTTCATTGTGAGATAATAAATTAAAAATGCAGTAAAATTCCACACTAATAGCGACTTTTACTGCACGATGAAATTTCAAGAAATGAACATAAAGCGTAAAACTCCTTGATTTCAAGGGGTTTCGGCAAAAAGAAAATCACGGTAGTTTCGTATCAAAACTACCGTGATTATTTGGATTACTACGACAATTTGGATACGGTTTCAAATAGGTGCAGGTGTGTGCAAACTATTGTATTTAAAAGAAACCATGTTGTTATCCAACACTTTTTGTTTGGCATGAAGTCATCGGTTGGCATCAATAAAATGATACGCTACAACCAAAATTATGATTGCAAGAAAACTCAAAACTGTTCGAATAGTACCTGTAAACTGAAGTGCAACAATAAATGCATCATTACGAACGAAGTGAGTAACATCATTGATTGCTTTGGCAATCTACATCATTTCGCCGTAGGCGATACATCATTGAAAATCTTAAATTATATGTTATTATAATTTTAAGGAAGTGATGTTATAAATAAAAACAAGGCTGACCAAATGCTAATGCCATAGGAATACAACCTTCCGAGCCATCACGCATAGTCAACCTTGCGAAAAGTAGTTTATCACAAGATACCAAAAATGTCAACAAGCAATTTCCGGTAAGTGATAATGACATAGCACCTACGGGTAAGTATTCTACACCGTTAAAAAATTTAAAGCTTGACGATATAGCACCTATAAGTGAAAATGTTGCCAACAAAAACGGCAAAAGTGATATTTATGTATTTTTATTGATTTAGTGCACATACTTTAAAAGAAGGATGTGTTTATATGATAGAACAAGATACAATAAAATTATTGCGTGAATGTGATGCCGGCATAAAAATGGGTGTTAAATCACTAAATGACGTTATGGATAGAGTAGAAAACAAAGAACTTTTTAAACTATTACACACCTGTAAGGATAAGCACGACGAATTAGACAAAGAGTTACAAAAATTGCTTGGCAAGTATCACGATGAAGGTAAAGACCCTAACTTTTTTGCTGAAAAAATGGCAAAAATGAAAACCGAAGTAAAAATGCAAATGGAATATTCCGACAATACGATTGCTGATTTAATTACAGATGGTTGTAATATGGGTGTAAAATCGTTAAATAAGTATTTAAATCAATACGCCGCTGCTGACGAAATATCAAAGGATATAACAAAAAAACTCATTAATCTTGAAGCCGAATTAGCGGTTGATTTAAGAAAATATTTATAAAGAAAAAGAGCTCTATCAAAAAATATGATAGAGTTCTTTTTTAAATGTTTTTGTTTGTAAAAGTGCCGTCTTTTAATTCTAAAATATTGTCACAAATATCAAGTGAAGTACCACGATGGGTAATAAAAATAATTGTTTTATCATTAAAGTTTCTGATATTTTTAAGTAATTCTGCCTCTGTTTTTTCATCTAAAGCACTTGTTGCTTCGTCAAGCAAAATAATAGGGGAATCAAACAACAAAGCGCGTGCAATTGCAATACGTTGAATTTGACCTTCTGATAAACCTTGACCGTGTTCAGACAAAACGGTATCAAATCCATTTGGGAGCGTTTTTATAAAATCGTATATAACCGCAGATTTTGCTGCATTGATAATTTCTTCTTCGGTAATATTTTCGTCACAAAGCGAAATGTTTTCGCGTATTGTGCCCGATAGTATCATATTACCTTGGGGTACATAAGAAAACATCTTACGGGTTGATTCGTTAATTTCGGTATCGTCAAATCTTATATTTCCGGTAGTTGGGGAATATAGCCCCAATAATAATTTAAATAACGTGCTTTTACCGCTACCGGATCTACCTATAACTGCGGTTATGCTATTTCGTTTAATTTTAAAATTATTGTTTTTGAGTATAATTTCATTAGTGTATGCAAAGCTTAAATCATTTGCATTAATTGTTTTAAAGTTTTTAACACTTTCAGGCAGTTTTTCGGTTTTGATTTCGTTGTTAAGATTTTCTAACTCGATAAGCCTTTCGGCTGAAGCAAGTGTTGCATAATAGCGTGGCATTATGCCGGATATGTTTTGTAGTGGTGCACGAAGCATAGATATAAGCTGTAAAAAATAAATAAGAGTTCCAAAGGTAATGATATCTTTTTTGATTAAAGTAGCACCCCATACCAAAACACCGTAATATCCAAAAGAAAACAGTGCAAAAAGCAAGGTAGATATTATCTCGCCAAAAACACTTTTTTTAACACGTAGTTTACGGTTTTTGGTCATAAATTCATTCAATTTTAAAAAGAAGGGTTTTTCGCCCGAAAAGGTTTTAATTACAACAATATTTGCAAAGCACTCTTGTAAAAACGAACGGATTTTTCCCTCTGTTTCTTGAACCTTTTTATGTATTTCTTTATATTTTTTACTTAGCAATCTTCCTAAAAGCGGAAAAATAAAGCCTATAGCCACAACCGCAAATGCAAATATATAGTTTTCGGTACAAAGAGCGATAATACCTGCAATAATTTTGGTAATCATTGAAATTACTGACGGTATAAGATTGATACTGCCGTTTATAATTACATCAATATCTGACGAAAAACGGTTAAGCAAATCACCCGAGTGATATTCTGCAATATCTACATATTTTTTTCGCATAAGTGCAGTAAACATATAGTTGCGAATTGAAATGTTTGTTTTGGCAGATACATCGGTTATTATAATTGATACTACTGCATTTAATATAATTTCTATGAAAATCAAAGAAAACAAAATTATGGCAGAGTTCAATATTTTTCCATTAATATTACCGCCGGCAATATCTATAATTTTTTGTGAAGCTTTTGCTAAAAAAACATAGGAGATAGCCGTTATTACGTTTAACAACGATATGATAGTTAACTGTGGTAAAAATTGTTTAATTCTGTTGTATATCCACCTGTTTGCTTTAGTGTTTTTTTTCATTGTTCCAAAATTCCGTTTTCGTTAAGTGTTTTTATAAAAATATCAATGTCGTTGAGTGCAAGTACTGTAGATATATCAAACTCGTTAAGTAGTGCATGTAACATTTCTTCTTTGGTAACGGATTGGTTTTGTAATAAATTCCATAAAAAGACCAAAGTTTCTGTCAAAAAAATTGTTGAATTAAATTCTCTGTTGATTGCTTTATCGCAAACAATTACATTTTGACCGTTTTCTGTTTTTAAATAAAAACCTTTTTTAATTTTCATTTTTTCACCTTAATTCGTTTATATTGAAAACCGCACTTGCAATTTAGTTAATTATATACTAAAATAAATTGTAATGCAAGTACAGTATTTGGAGGTATATTTAATATGGATACTTTTTTTGAGCAAATTATAAAAATTAAAAACACTGCAAAAACATATCTTGGATATTTTTTAATTTCGTTATTGGCTATTATTTTAATCTTAATAGGCATTTTGTTTTTACGTTCTGTTTTGCCCATTGTTGTTTTAGCGGTAGGATTTGGCGCGTTTAAATTATATTCAATGTTGAATGTAGAATATGAATATATTATTACCAACTCAAGTTTCGATATTGATAAAATTGTCGCAAAAAGTTCGCGCAAACGTATTTTTTCGTTTGATTTGATTTCTGTAATACGTGTAGAAAAATATAATAAGGGTTTACCCGAAGACTTGATTAAAGGGGCGTTTTTTGCTTGTAACGAAAGTGATGAAGACGCTGTAGTTATAGTTATACAGCCTGAGGGCAAAGCGAAACAATCGATTATTATTGCACCAAATGATAGAATGCGCAGTGCTATGAAAAAGTTTTTACCAAAGCATATTGGTGATAATTTACAATAGGGTGATATTATGAAGGTTTTAACCGCCAAGCAAATAAAATTCGCCGAGGATAATGCCGTGGAAAACGGCATTTTTTCGTATGTGGAATTGATGAAAAAAGCAGGGGATACCGCTGCATATGAAATTATTAAAAGATTTAATGTATTAAACAAAAAAATATGTGTAGTATGCGGTAGTGGTAATAACGGTGGTGACGGTTTGGTAATTGCATCTAACCTAAAAAAATATGGTGCCGATGTTTGTTTGTTTTTACCTATGGGTATGCCGAAAACCGATACCGCAACTAATTTTGTTTCTACCGTCTCTGATATAAAAATTATAGATGAACTTGATGGTAATTTTGACATAATTATTGATGCTCTTTTTGGCATTGGTTTAAATCGATTATTATCTAAAGATTTATCGCTTATTATTAAAAAGCTTAATTCGTATAATTGTACAAAAATCGCCATTGATATACCTAGCGGTGTGTTTTGTGATGGCGGTGAAGCAAAAATCGCCTTTAAAGCAGATTTTACACTAACATTTTCGGCATATAAACTGTGCCAGCTTTTACCGCAAACAAACGATTATTGCGGTAAAACAATAGTTTTAGATATTGGTTTAAATATAGAAAATTATGCTTATCTTACTATAGAAAAACCGCAGAAAATATCAAGAAAAATCAATTCACATAAAGGAACTTTCGGAACAGCTTTATTATGTTGCGGAAGCTATGGTATGTGTGGTGCACAAATTTTAGCAGCTAAAGCCGCTTTGCGAAGCGGTGTCGGTATAGTTAAAGCGTTTGTTTGTGATAAAAACTATGCTGCCTTTACCTCTTGCGTGCCCGAAGCTGTTACGCTGCCGGTAAATACACATTTTAGTGGAGCACCCGAAATTTCGGAACGACATATTTTATCTGCAATGGCAAACAGCACCGCCTTATTGGTTGGGTGTGGACTCGGCAGAAGTAATGATGCTGTTAACGTGGTAAAATCTATACTTTCTAAAACTAAAATACCAACCGTTATTGATGCAGATGGCATAAATGCATTGGTTGGTAACATAGATATTATTAGAAAAATCAGTGCTTCAATAATTTTGACTCCGCATCCGGCAGAAATGGCAAGGCTTTGTAATACAACGGTTGACGAAATTGAAAAAAATCGTATCAAATTTGCAAAATCGTTTGCAGTAGAAAACAATTGTATATTAGTTCTTAAAGGTCATAACACAATAGTTGCATCGCCCAATGGAAAAATTTTCTTTAATACCACCGGCAATGACGGTTTGGCAACCGGCGGAAGTGGTGATGTATTAGCCGGAATGATTGTTTCGCGGTTGGCACAGGGTTACGACCCGCTTACTGCAGTTTTAAATTCTGTTTATTTACACGGAGCAATTGCGGATCATTTATCACAAAATATGCAAACACGCGCGATGTTGCCCAGCGATATTATTGAAGGACTGAAAACGTTTTCTGATTAAGGTGATTTGTTGTTCAAAAAGATTATATGTATATTTTTAATTGTTTTTTTGCTTGTCGGATGTAATGGTTTGAAAAATTTTAATACCACTGTAACCAACATATCGTTCACGGCAAAAATATGTTACAACGGTGAAAATTTTGTCTGTGAGGGTAACACAATTAATGATGCCTTAAATTTGAAAATATTAAAGCCCGCAATTATTAAAGGTTTTACTTTGTCTGTAAATAAAAACGGCTTAAACGGTAAATTTAAGGCTATTGAAAAAGAATTTGGCACAACAAGTGCGCCATTAGACAATGTCGCAACAGTTTTATATAATATTTTTTCAGATGTTATTAATAAAGAAGCTAACAACACCAATGATAATTGTACTATCGATGGAAAAATTAATAATTTAAAGTATTCGTTTATTTTTTCACCTTCAGGTCTGCCGATAGAATTAAAGGTAAAATCGATTGATTTGCAAATTAAATTCAATAATGTAACAATTGTAAATTAAAAAGCAAGATGAAACTCCATCTTGCTTTTATGTTATCTATTAAAAATATTTTCGCCGTTGCAATCTATACCCACAATTAGCGGAAAATCATTAAATATTAGTTCCTTAACCGATTCGCACCCCAAATCATCAAAAGCAATAACACGGCTTGAAATGATGCTTTTTGATGCTAATGCACCGGCACCGCCGATAGCGCATAAATAAACCGATTTGTTTCGTATAATGGCATCAATTACATCTTGATTACGTTCGCCTTTACCGATAGAGGCCGCAAGCCCCATATCATAAAGCTTTGGTGCAAATTTATCCATTCGTGATGATGTTGTGGGTCCACAACTGCCAATAGCCATTCCGTTTGGGGTTGGTGTTGGTCCTGCGTAATAAATTACAGAACCGTCAATTTTATAAGGTAAAGCCTTATTATCTTTAATGAGTTCAAATATACGTTTGTGTGCTGCATCACGCGAGGTGTAAACAATACCGCTTAAATAAACCTTATCACCAACTTTAAGCTTTGGCACAAAAGCTTTTAAATCATCGGTTTTTAAAAAATATTCACTCATTTGTTAATATCTGCTAATAGACTTTCAAATTGCTCTGTAAGCTCACGATTATCGGCGTTTTTAGTGTTAATTTGTTCGCGAGCGTTAGAAAGAGAGGATACAAGTGTATCAACCTTTTTAACAAAGTCGGCCGATGTCTGCATAATTTCTGCTTTAAGTGCATCAAGTGCTTCGTGAGCATCGTCAATAGAACCAAGATTACGCTCTACTTCTTTATTGGCAATATCTTTATTGTCTGTAGAATTTTGCATAATGGATTTTGCATTGGCTTGTGCAACAAGATATAGTCTGCCGATATTTTGCGACAAACGTTCGATTTCGTCATATTTATCTGTGTATTCTTTAAGTTGCACTTCGACAGCAGATTTTGCATTTTTTACATCTTCAAGCTGAGAATTAATATTTGCAATGGTATTGTCAAGCGCCTCAATTTTTTGGTTTAATTCATTTTCTTTTTCAGAAAACTTTTTATGTGATTGTTCAACATATTCAATAACATCGTCACAATTAAAACCAAAAAGACTTTTTCTAAAACCAACAGACATATTCATCATCCTTTGCTTTTACTATTATCGACAATTATAGCAGATAATTATCATTTTTACAAGAAGAAATAATTATCTGCTATACTTTTATATTAATTATTTAAATTCGGGGTCGATGTCCAATGTTGAAAAATAGTCATTCATAGATTGTGCGCGACGTATTTGCTGAATGCTGCCGTCCGCTTTAAGCATAAGCTCGGCACAACGAAGCTTGCCGTTATAGTTATATCCCATTGAATGTCCATGTGCGCCGGCATCGTGTATGGCAAGATAATCACCGATTTCAACACGTGGCAGTTCACGTTCTACGGCAAATTTATCGTTGTTTTCACAGAGAGAGCCAACAACATCAAATTTACCGATTGCTTTTTCGTTTTCTTTACCTAAAACAGTTATATGGTGATATGCACCGTACATTGCAGGGCGCATAAGGTCGCAGCAGCTGGCATCTACACCTATGTATTCTTTATAAATGTGTTTATAGTGAAGTGCTTTTGTAACAAGATATCCGTAAGGACCGGTAATATATCTGCCCATTTCGGTAAATAGAGCGATTTCAAGACCTGATGGGGTAATGATGTCTTCATATACCATGCGCACGCCTTCACCAATTGCAAAAATGTCAACCGGCTCTTCGCTTAACTTATAAGGAATACCTATACCGCCCGAAAGGTCAATGAATTCTACATTAATATCAAGCTTTTCTTTGATTTCCAGGGCAAACTTAAATAACTTTTTGGCAAGACGGGGGTAATATTCTTCAACCAAAGAACAGCTTGCAAGCATTGAGTGTATGCCAAAGTGTTTTACACCTTTTGATTTTAAAATAGCAAAGGCTTCAAGAATTTGTTCGTGTGTCATACCAAATTTTGTGTCATAAAGATGACCCATAATATCATTTGTGATATTGAATTGACCGGGGTTATAACGACAGCACACCGTGTCGGGCAGGGGAGCTATTTTTTCAAAAAATTCAATGTGGGTTATATCGTCGAAATTAATTATTGCACCGGCATTAATTGCTGCCTTATACTCATCTACCGTTGTTTCGTTTGAAGTGAATATAATATTTTTACCGGTTATACCGCTTTTTTGTGATAATACAATCTCGGGTATTGAGGCACAGTCGGTGCCGCAACCGAGCGAATTTAAAAGCCTTAAAATAGCAGGGGTAGGAGTTGCCTTTACGGCAAAGTATTCTTTAAAGCCCTTGTTCCAAGAAAAAGCTTTATATAAATCGGTTACACATTTGGCAATACCTGCCTCATCATACACATAAAACGGTGTAGGATAACTTTGTGACCATTCTTCAACATTTGATTTGTTAAAAGGTAATGTTTTCATTAATAAATACCGCTTTCTAAAATGAAATAATATTGCAATTTTACACGAATTTTTAATATGTGTCAAGTATTGGAAATAATTTTTAAAAAATTAAATATTTGGGTTGATTTTTACAGATAATACCATTATAATATATACGGCAAAAATTGATTATAATTTTAAGGAGAATAACAAATGACCACTAACAAAACAATTCTTAAATGGCTAGATGAGATGCAAGAGCTTCTTACACCTGACCAAGTTGTTTGGATTGACGGTAGTCAAGAGCAAATCGAGGCACTTCGTGCAGAGGCTTGTTCTATTGGTGAGCTACATCAGCTTAACCAAGAAAAGCTTCCCGGTTGCTATTTGCATCGCACCAACCCCAACGACGTTGCACGTGTAGAGGACAGAACATTTATCTGCACCACTACAAAGGAAGAGGCAGGTCCTACCAACAACTGGTGTGATCCCGCTGAAATGTATAAAAAGCTTTACGATATCGCTCGCGGCAGCTACAAGGGTAAAACAATGTATGTTATCCCTTATTCAATGGGTCCTATCGGCTCACCAATTGCTAAAGCAGGTATCGAGATTACAGACTCTATCTATG
>JAUNAM010000060.1:1473-9297 GCA_030527615.1 Clostridia bacterium | reverse complement strand
TCAGGTTACTTTATTTTTATTAACTTAATTTGTCCAATTTTCTTGACAGTTCCATTTTCTGCAAGGCTTTCGCCTTGCTTTTTTGTTATAATCAAGTTATAATATTTTTAAGAAAGGTTGTGATATTATGGCAGATAGTCCGTTAATTGTAAAATCAAAAAAATTTGCTTTAGATATAATTAAAGTTTGTAATAACATAAAACAAACTAAAAAAGAAAGTGTACTTACAAACCAACTTATTCGCAGCGGCACAAGTATAGGTGCAAATATTAGAGAGGCTTTTTATGCTCACGGCAGAGCCGACTTTATTGCTAAACTGCAAATTGCACTTAAAGAATGCAGCGAAAGTGAATATTGGCTTGAACTTTTAATTGAAAGCAAATATTACGACAATAAAGAAATATTAGAAAAATGTATTGAAGTTAAAAGAATGTTGATTTCTTCGATAAATACAGCAAAGGAGAATAATAAATGAAAAAAGCAATCGCCATTCTAATTGATGAATGTGATTTTAACATATTATATTGTGATAAAAATAAATAAGTTTTATGGTATCTAAATTGCACTCACAAGCCAAAATCAAACGGCGTCGCCCTTTTAGGGCGATGCCGTTAAACTTTTATTTCAACTTATATCCAAACAACTGGTCGGCAAACCATACCTTTTTTACCGTAAAGGTTTTGCCGTTTAAGTATTGCAAAATGCCGCCGTCTGTGTTAAAATCAAATGTCAATTTATATGAGTAGAGCGCCTGCTTGTCAAAGCCCATTTTTTTATCGGCAGCAAGCTTGCCGTATTTGCCGTCGCCCAGAAGTGCGTGACCGATAGATGCCATGTGCGCACGAATTTGATGGGTACGACCGGTAATCAGCTCAACCTCAATAAGCGATAGATTATTTTGGCTTGCAATTACCTTGTATTTTGTCTTGATTGTCAGGTTTCGGTCGTTCTTTTTGCCGCTTAAATATACCTTGTTTTTATCTTGATTTTTTTCAAGATACCCCTCAAGCGTTTGTGATTTTTGCTTTGGTACACCGTGAATTACCGCGAGGTATCGCTTGTCGATTTCACGGCTTTTGATTTTGTCACAAAGTATGCGCAGCGCCTCTGCGTTTTTTGCCGCTATTACAATACCGCCGGTGTTGCGGTCAATACGGTTGGCAAGCGCGGGCTTAAAGCTTTGCTCTTTCTTTGGGTCATATTCACCCTTGTTGTATAAATAGTGCTGAATACGCCCGATAAGCGTGTCACGATATTCGTTTTTATCGGGGTGCACAATTAGTCCTTGTTCTTTATCAACCAGCAGTATGTTTTCGTCCTCATACACAATATTAAGTCGCACGGGCGAGCTTAAAAAGTCATATTTAGGAGCAATTTCCACAAAAAATTCGTCGTTTATATACGCTTCTACCAAATCGCCAACTGCAAGTCGGGTAGATATTTCGGCACGTTTGCCATTTACCTTTATGCGCTTGGTGCGAATGTATTTGTACATAAGCCCTTGTGGCAGGGTGGGGCACACCTTAACAATAAACTTATCAAGGCGAAGTGAAGCATCGTTTTTTGTAATAGTAAAGCTTTTCATAAACAATTCCTTTAAGGGGGGTAGATTTAATGGAAAATAATATACATTCAGGTCACCGTGACCGTCTAAGACAAGATTTTTTGCAGCACGGCTTTGACCATAACACGCCGCCCCATAAAATTTTAGAGTTGCTGCTGTGTTACTGTGTGTCCCGTATTGACACCAACCCCATAGCACACGAAATGATAGCAAAATACGGCAGCGTAGCCGGTGTGCTTGATGCACCGCTTGAGGAGCTTGCTGCCTTTCGCGGTATGAGTGAGCGTGCGGCTTTGCTGCTTAAAATGATAATGCCGATTTCGCGTCGGTACCTGTATGACAAAGCAGAGCAAAAGCCTACCTTTACCAACATAGACCAA
The DNA here is from genome assembly GCA_030527615.1 of Clostridia bacterium. Taxonomy (GTDB): domain Bacteria; phylum Bacillota; class Clostridia; order Oscillospirales; family Acutalibacteraceae; genus UBA737. Next base: position 7,353 of record JAUNAM010000060.1, on the reverse strand, counting down.
ATCGGTGAGTATATCTTCAGACATTATATAGGGCAAAGGCAAGAAAAAATCGGCGTTATGTGCCTTGATGCTAAGGGCAAAATGCTGAGCTTTAAATTTTTTGCCGAGGGTGATTTATCGTCGGTTGGGTTGTCACTTCGCGAGCTTGCAAAGATAACGCTTGACGCGGGGGCTACAGCGGCGGTGCTTTGCCACAATCACCCCGACGGATTGGCGCTGCCAAGCGATAGTGACATAAAGCTAACAGTCGAGACGGCAAGCACACTTTCAAAAATAGGTGTTCAGCTTATAGACCACATTATAGTGGGTGACACCGATTTTGTATCAATGTCACAGAGTCAAAAATACGGATATATTTTTGCTGTATAATATTATACTTATTTTAAATTATAAAGTCAACGAGAAGGATTTTAATGAGTAATTTTAAGTTGTTTAAAAGCGGATTTAAAAATGGTATACCAATATTTTTAGGATATCTGGCGGTAGCCTTTACCTTTGGCATATCCGCAAGAGAAAGCGGACTTTCGTCATGGCAAGCCATACTTATTTCGGCAACAAACCTAACCTCTGCCGGTCAATTTGCGGCACTTGGCGTTATTGCGGCATCGTCAAGCTATATTGAGATGGCTCTGACACAATTGGTTATAAATTTGCGGTATTGCCTTATGTCGTCATCGCTTACCCAACGCTTTGACCCAAAAATGAAGGCTTTTCACCGATATATAATTGCCTTTGGTGTTACAGATGAAAATTTTGGTGTGGCATCGGCATACCCTCACGAAAATGTACCACCCGCATATTGCTACGGAATTATGGCAGCGGCTATACCCGGCTGGGTATCGGGCACAGCACTTGGTGCCCTTTCGGGCGATATATTGCCGGCAAGCATTTTAAGTGCGTTGGGCGTTGCGCTTTACGGTATGTTTATTGCGATAATTGTGCCGCCTACAAGGGCTAACAAAACCTTGCTTGGCATAGTGGGTATTTCTATGCTTTCAAGTCTCGCCTTTGCGGTAACACCCGTTTTAAAGGAGATATCCGACGGCTTTAGGGTGATTATTTTAACAATAGTTATCGCAGGTGCTGCCGCCTATTTCTTTCCTGTAAAAGAGGAGGGCGAGCAAAATGAATAATACATACATTTACATACTTATTATGGCACTTGTCACATATCTTATAAGAATGCTGCCGCTGGCGCTCATAAGAAAGAAAATAACCAACCGCTTTTTTAGGTCATTTCTTTACTATGTGCCGTTTGTAACACTGGCTGTTATGACCTTTCCGGCAATACTAACCGCTACCGAAAGTGTGTGGTCGGCTGCAGCGGCATTTGCGGTGGCAATGATTGTGGCATACGGCGGAGGCAGTCTGCCCATAGTGGCAACCATAGCCTGTGCCATAGTATTTATTGTGGAAATATTTATATAGAGTTTAGATTTAAGAGTTGAGAGTTAAGATAAGGTGTCGGCTTTGCCGACAATTTAAATATGAACCGCAGGTACTAATTATCTCAACTCTAAACTCTCTGCTCTCTACTCTCTTAAATAACAAAAACTCGCTTGAATGTTCAAGCGAGTTTTGTTATTTAAGTAAATTTGATTAGCCCTCAACAATAGCTTCAACAGGGCAACCTGCAGCACATGCACCGCAATCAATACAGGTGTCTGCATTGATTTCGTATTTGTCTGCACCCTCAGCGATAGCATCTACAGGACAACCGCCTGCACAAGCGCCACAGCTGATGCAAGCATCAGTAATCTTATAAGCCATTCAGTACACCTCCACTCGATAACTTATTAAATATATTTTAACAATATTCGACTAAAATTGCAAGAGGTAATTTATTACTCCTTATTTTCCGGTTTTTTTGGTCCTTTTCCACCTAATATTTTAACATACTTGCGGTTGGTTTTATAGGGTACACCCTCGTCATTTTTTGGTTTAACTGTGAGGTTACCGGTTATAAGGTTAACATCGGTTACGGTGCCCACACCCTGCTCGGTTTTAACGGTGGCACCTACGTGTGGGGTGATAGAGTTTAGGTATTCATAAGAGTTTTGTTCATAATTAAGACAGCACATAAGACGTCCGCAACTACCCGAAATTTTGGTCGGGTTGAGTGAAAGGCCCTGTTCCTTTGCCATCTTGATGGATACCGGCAAAAAGTCATCTAAAAAGCGTTTACAGCAATATGGTTGACCGCAAATACCAATGCCGCCAAGCATTCTCGCCTCGTCACGCACACCTATTTGCCTTAGCTCTATACGTGCATGAAAATGGTTTGCAAGGTCCTTTACAAGCTCGCGAAAATCAACGCGACCGTCAGATGTAAAGAAAAAGGTGATTTTGCCGCCGTCAAAGGTGTATTCGGCGCTTACAAGCTTCATATCAAGCTTGTGGGCGGCAATTTTTTGCTCACAAATTTTAAGGGCGTCGTTCTGCTTGACAATATTATCCTTAAGGCGCTGAATATCCTTTTCGTTTGCAATGCGCAAAGCCTTTTTCAGCGGTGCCACCACACGGTCGTCTTGGACCTCGTGGTTTGCATTGGCAACGGTGCCAAATGCCAAACCGTTTGCTGTTTCAACAATAACATTGTTGCCTTCACGATATTTTTTGCCGTCAGGCGAAAAGAAATAGCCTTTACCGCTATCCTTAAATTTAACTGATATAACTTCTGTCATATATTTACCTCTATTTATCTAAAAGACCCTTTGAACGGCTAACCGCAAGACTTAAAAGCAGCGGCATATTTATGTTAGTTGTCAGCAGGTCTAAATAATATTTTGTATCGTCAAAAAGTTGGTCAAGCACGCGGGCGTGGCTGTGGCCGTCGGCAATTTTTTTTGCCGCACAAACACCAAGAGTGCTAAAAAACAGTTCTGCCTCGTGGCGGTTTTTTTCAAACGGTGTCAGCAGCTTTAGCATTTCGTATTCACTGCCCGTAAACAGCAAATCTATAAAACGGTTTGCCGTATCTTGATGCGGGGCGTCGATGTCACCCGTGTTAGGCACCGAAAGTAGCACACAACGTGAAATAATGGTGTCAAGCAGAATAGTTTTTGAAGGAGTCAGCAATATAAAAATTACATTTTTAGGCGGCTCCTCAAGCACCTTTAAAAGAGCGTTTTGCGCCTGCTCGTTCATACGATTGGCATCCTCGATAATAAATACGCGGTGTGATGCTGAATGTGCCTTAACAAATGCATCTGCACGAAGCTCGCGTATTTGATTAACCGAAAGATTTTTTTTGCCGTCAAGTGCTGCTATACGTGATATATCTGGATGGGTGCCCACCTCTGCCAAATGGCAATCTCGGCAGGTGCCGCAGGGGACATTTTCACCGCTGCAAACAGCGGCGGTAGATATATGCAAAGCAAGTGACAGTGTTTTTTCGGTGTTTTCACCCTCTATAAGAATAGCGTGGGGTATTTTGCCGCTTTTTATGAAGCCTTCAACCGACGCCTTAATTTTTTGGTCAGAAAAAATCATAGCACAAAGCCGACCTTTTTCATCGCTTTAAAATATGTTTTGCGGGCAATGCGCTCAGCACGCATATCGCCGTCGCGGAATATGCGCTCAAGCTCGGCCTTGTCGGTGATAAAACGGTCATATTCGGCCTTTATGGGAGCAAGCTCATCGGCAACCGCCTCACCAACAGCTAATTTAAAGTCGCCATAGCCTTTGCCTTCAAATTCACGCTCAACCTCTGCCACAGATTTGCCTGTAACCACGCTGTAAATGGTGATAAGGTTAGATATACCGGGCTGTGTCTCGCTCATACGAACGCAAGCCTCACTATCGGTTACAGCACGCTTAAATTTGCGGATAATTGTATCGCGGTCGTCAAGAATTGCAACCCATGCATTTTGATTTTCGTCCGATTTTGACATTTTCTTTGCAGGGTCCTGTAGCGACATAACTCTGGCACCTGCCTTTGCAATATAAGGCTCGGGTATTTTAAACACATCACCGTAAATATTGTTAAAACGTGTGGCAATATCACGTGCAATTTCAAGATGCTGCTTTTGGTCGGCGCCCACAGGAACAAAATCGGGTTGATAAAGCAAAATATCTGCCGCCATAAGCACAGGATATGAGAAAAGACCCACATTTACGTTGTTGGCGTGCTTTGCCGATTTGTCCTTAAACTGTGTCATACGTGACATCTCGCCAAACTGTGTATTGCAAGAAAGCAACCACGAAAGTGCGGTATGCTCGGCTACGTGAGACTGAATAAACAGTGTGCTTTTTTCGGGGTCAAGCCCCAATGCTAACATAATAGCATAGGTAGAATAAATTTGCGCACGCAGCTTTGCCGGCTCTTGACGCACCGTTATGGCGTGAAGGTCGGCTACCGCGTATGTGCAGTCAAATTCTTCCTGCATATTTTTCCAATTTTTAAGCGCACCCAAATAATTGCCAAGGGTCAGCATACCGCTTGGTTGGATACAGCTTAAAACCTTCTTTTTAGTTACAATTTCAGACATAAAAATTAAACTTCCCTTTGTATTTATATAATTATATTTATAATAGCATAAAATTAAAAAAAATACAACAAATAAAATATGCAAATGAATTTTTAAAAAGAATTACGGCAATACTAACACGGGAGGAATAAAAAATGAAAAAATTTTTTGCACTAACATTAACACTTATTTTTGCCATCTCGTTGGTTGGTTGCGGCACTGCCGAAAAGGTAGTGTCCGATACCGAATCGGCAGGTGACGAAATAATAAGTGACACCAAAAGCGACATCGACAAAGCCGAGTCTGATATAGAGGACAAAGCAAAGGATGACGAAGACTCAATGAACCTTATGGCGGGCATAACCCCTGAGGATGCGAAAAAGGCGGCGTTAGAGCACGCCGAGCTTGACGAATCGCAGGTACGTGATGTTGATATCGACCTTGACCGAGATAACGGCAGACTGATTTACGAGGTCGATTTTAATTCGGGCAATACCGAGTATGATTACGACATCGATGCCGAAACCGGTGAGATAATATCAGCCGATAAGAGTGCCGACTAAGGTGCTGTCTCACAAAGCACCGACCAAAAGCAAAATAAACAAAAATGGGTATTATCGGAAAATTTATCTTGATAATACCCATTTTTATTTATTTTTTAATGTGAAAGCGGAATAATTATTATAAATTTTTGCTTTTTATCCATTTTTTCGACCTCTCGGAGTACCTTTGTACGCCTTCGGGTCGAAGAAAATGAATTCTGCGTCTTCGTGAGACAGCCCCTTTTAGTTTTGATAAATATGTTGATAATAACTTAAAAATATGTTATTATACCTTTAGTTTAGCTAAAGGATGGTACAAAAGTGAAACGACTTATATATGTTTTAATATGTTTAATATTCGCCCTCTCTTTAACTGCCTGTGGTGCAGGGGATACATCAAGCCAAATTATGCTGTTAGAGCTAACCGAGCCAAAGCAAATATCCGAGGATATTGAGTTTAAAATAGTTGACAAAAATGGCGAAACCTGCATCGAGCGTGATGATGTAGAAAGTGTATATGTTACATATCATGAAGAAAAAAGCAGATATTTAGAGCTTCGTCTTACCGACGAGGGCGTCAAGACTTTTGAAAAATCAGCAAAAAAACGCAAGGCAAAGCTTAGCATTGAGGTAAATGGCGAAATTTTGGCATCCCCTGTTATAAAAGACGATATGGAAGAAAACAGCGTAATAGTTTTAGGCAAATATGAGGATGTTATGGATTGGTTTAACGCAATAACAGAATAAATAAAAATGGGGCTGTCTCACGAAATTTTGTGAGACAGCCCCTTAAAATCCGAGTATTAATTTATAGGCTTTTGGGGTTGCTGCATATCGTCGGGAGCTTCACCCATATCGTCGGGAGCTTC